>JAPYNQ010000020.1 GCA_028289815.1 Gammaproteobacteria bacterium
CGGCTATTCATAGCGAATCTCTACTATTTCATAACTTTGTACTCCGCTTGGGGCTTGAACTTCCGCTATATCGCCTTCTCGTTTTCCAATCAGAGCACGGATAAAAGTTGCCTTTTAGGTGATAAAGCTAATGATATAGCAACCCATCGTCCGAAATAATTTGAGAGTGTGGACAAGCCTAAGTTAAAGAGAGTTATTCATTGATCACTTTCTTGGAGGTCATAGACTATTTGAGAGTGGTCGGACATTTCTGATGGCAGCGCTACCGATAACAGCGTCTTTTGGATATGGAGGAGCACCGAGAACATTCTGCCTGCCTCATGTACCAGGCAGGCCAAACTACAGGAAAACATGAGCACTCAAGCAATATGCCAGATACCAGAAGTCCGCGATGGGGACAGATACCCGGCGAATGGGCAAAGATAGATACACATAAGTTTGTATATCCGCAAAGGTATCTCGTGCAAGGAGTTTGAGATCACTTGCCTGGTTGTAGGTACAGCCTCTCTGCGAGTTGACAACCGGGTTACTCGTTTAATGCCAAAAATTTTCTGATTTGCCTTACTGAATCACTGCTGTTTGGACCTCATTTCTATTCGGGCTGATGAAGTCAGCGAACTCCGGGATGAGTTAAAACCGCTTATCAGGTTTTGGACATACTACCGTATGTATGCCAGCCAAAAGATCTGAATTCAGTGGCTGTGTAGAATGCGCTAATGTTTACCAGCCAATATGAGTTTTGCTCTATCGTGGGCCGGACGGCGAAGGAATCAGCAAAAGATTGGTATGATACTGGCGTTACATAATTACTATTGACTCCACATTGGCCTTCAGATTCCGATGAGTTATTATTAGAAGCTCGTCCAGATTGCCTGACTTTGTCTGATAGGCATTGAACGCGGGCAGGCTGGATATTATAGTTTGGACAGTTTGGTTAAGCCGTCATAATGTCCGACTGTTCTGTGTGCGCAACAACAAAAGCACTTGTCAGATCGGTTCCTGAATTTCCGCAGTTTCTACTGGATTAGGCCTATGGATACCCTCAAAAAACTGGCAGAAAACGGGCTCTATCGCCCCGAATTTGAGCGCGACGGTTGCGGTTGGGGTCTTATTGCCCAAATGGACGGTAGGCCTTCGCACTGGCTTGTATCGACCGCCATTACATCCCTAGAAAGACTAACTCATCGTGGTGCGGTTGCGGCTGATGGGAAATCTGGTGATGGCTGCGGTTTGTTGATCAGCAAGCCTGATGTTTTCCTGCGTGCCATATGTGGTGACGCTGGAATCAGTCTGACAGATCAATACGCGGTAGGGATGGTTTTTCTAAGTACTTCCGAGGACAGGGCAGATATGGCACGCGGAATCTTGGAAAAATACCTGATAGAGCAGAAATTTGATATAGCCGGTTGGCGTGTTGTCCCGGTAGATACCTCGGTTCTTGGTGAACAGGCTGCCATCTCGCTGCCTCAGATCGAACAGGTATTTGTGAATTGTCCTAGCGACCGATCTGAGGCCGAACTCGAAAGGCATCTGTATATTGCGCGTCGCCAAGCAGAAAAGGCACTGGCAGATGATGAGATGTTTTACATTTCTTCTCTATCAACCCGCGTATTGTCTTATAAGGGACTGGTTATGCCGACCGGCCTGTCGATTTTCTACAGAGACATAACTGATGAGCGGATACAGGCCAAACTCGCAATTTTTCATCAGCGTTTCTCTACCAACACCCTGCCACAGTGGCGTCTTTCGCAGCCTTTCCGCTATCTGGCTCATAATGGTGAAATTAATACGATACGGGGTAATCGTAATTGGGCAAGGGCCCGTAGCCAACTGTTCAGCACCGACAGGATTCCGGATATGGAGCGGATTCGCCCACTTGTGAGCGTGTCTGGTTCTGATTCCATGAGCATGGATAATATGCTGGAAGTGATGGTTGCCGGTGGTGTTGATCTGTTCCGTGCTATGCGTCTGCTCGTGCCTCCCGCGTGGCAGAATGTGAAGCGTATGGATCCGGAGCTTCGTGCATTTTATGAGTTCAACTCTATGTACATGGAAC
Source organism: Gammaproteobacteria bacterium (assembly GCA_028289815.1). GTDB lineage: Bacteria > Pseudomonadota > Gammaproteobacteria > JAJDYQ01 > JAJDYQ01 > JAJDYQ01. Next base: position 2,057 of record JAPYNQ010000020.1, read on the forward strand.
CTTGGGACGGGCCGGCTGGCATTGTGTTTACTGATGGTCGTTATGCGGTTTGCACTATGGACCGTAATGGATTAAGGCCGGCACGCTACATAATTACCGAAAATAATGCACAGGGTCGTGTGATTACACTGGCCACCGAAGTCGGTGTACATGACTATTCTGATGACGACGTTACCTGCAAGGGTCGTCTTATGCCTGGTCAGATGCTGGCATCTGACACTGGTACCGGCAGGTTGCTGATGCCGGAGGATATTGATAATGATCTGAAGTCGCGTCAACCCTATGGTGAATGGTTATCAGCCGGGCTACGCAATTTGTGTGACCTGAATGATAATGACGATAATCCCGGCAATTTTTCACGATCCTGTGACTATTCTATTTATGAGAAGCTATTTCAGCTAACGTTTGAGGAACGCGACCAGGTTGTTCGTGTGTTGGCTGAGGCCGGCCAGGAAGCGGTAGGTTCTATGGGTGACGATACGCCATTGCCTGTTTTATCTGGCAAGGTACGCTCTCTATATGATTATTTCCGTCAACAGTTTGCCCAAGTGACTAATCCACCGATTGACCCACTGCGAGAAAATATCGTCATGTCACTGGAAACTTGCTTGGGACGGGAGCACAATCTGTTTGAAGAAGTACCGCAACATGCCAAGCGATTGACCATCAACTCGCCGGTACTTTCCCGTGATAAATTTCAGCAGATTGAACAACTGGATGAGTCGGAATATGGCACGGTTTGTATTGATCTGAACTACGATCTCGAAACAAGCTTGGAAAATGCTATTCGTTCAGTTTGCCGGCAGGCTAAGGCAGCGGTCGCCAGTGGCAGGATCATTGTTATCCTGTCAGACAGGAATATCCGCCAAGATACGCAACCGGTACATGCGCTGCTTGCCACCGGAGCTGTGCATCATCACCTGATTAACAGCGGCTTGCGTTGTAGCGCCAACATCATTGTGGAGACCGCGACCGCGCGTGATCCCCACCATGTTGCATGCCTGCTCGGCTACGGTGCGACGGCGGTTTATCCTTACCTTGCTTTTGAATGCCTGCGTGATATGACCCGCACAGGTGAAATACCGGATACGGATATCTCACGGTTGAGCAGGAACTATATTGATGGTATTAACAAAGGGCTGAGGAAGATTATCTCAAAGATGGGTATTTCTACAATTGCCAGTTACCGTGGTTCACAGCTGTTTGAAATTGTTGGTCTGCATGACGAGATTGTTGATCTGTGTTTTACCAATACAACTTGCCGTATCCAAGGTAGCTGTTTCACGGACCTGCACGCTGATCAGCAAGTATTGAGCAAGCTGGCATGGAATCCACGTAAGGGTCGTGAACAGGGTGGCTTGTTCAAGTACATTGATGGCGGCGAATACCATGCCTTTAATCCGGATATTGTTCACACAATCCATAAGGCTGTGCAAACCAATAATTATAATGACTATCAGGAGTTTGCTCATATCGTCAATAATCGTCCTGCGACAGCGGTACGCGACATGATGAGGCTACGCACAGATACATCTCCGGTCGCTATTGAGGAGGTGGAATCGATCAAAGATATTATGCTGCGTTTTGATACTGCCGGTATGTCTTTGGGTGCGTTGTCTCCTGAGGCTCACGAGGCACTGGCCGAGGCCATGAATACCATCGGTGGCCGATCCAATTCCGGTGAAGGCGGCGAAGCTGTAGAGCGCTATGGTACTATCAGGCGCTCCAAGATTAAACAGGTAGCATCCGGTCGTTTCGGTGTGACGCCCCATTATTTGGTGAGTGCAGAGGTTCTGCAGATCAAGATCGCTCAAGGTGCCAAGCCGGGTGAGGGTGGCCAGCTACCAGGATATAAAGTCAACAAAATGATCGCCACGCTGCGCTACTCTACGCCGGGTGTCGCGCTGATTTCACCGCCGCCGCATCATGATATCTACTCTATTGAAGATTTGGCACAACTTATCTTTGATCTCAAGCAAGTCAACCCGAAGTCATTGGTATCAGTTAAACTGGTTGCCGAGGCGGGAGTTGGTACGATTGCGGCGGGAGTTGCGAAGGCTTACGCTGATCTTATTACGATTTCGGGCCATGACGGTGGTACCGGCGCTTCGCCATTAACCAGTGTGCGTTATGCTGGTTCACCTTGGGAGTTGGGGCTGACCGAAGCCAATCAGGTTTTACGCGCCAATGGTCTGCGTGGCAAGGTTCGCCTGCAGACTGACGGCGGCTTAAAGACCGGACTGGACGTTATCAAAGCCGCTATTCTGGGTGCCGAATCGTTTGGATTTGGCACCATGCCCATGATTGTGATGGGTTGCAAATATCTGAGAATCTGCCACCTGAACAACTGTGCTACCGGTGTGGCAACTCAAAACGTTACCCTTCGTGGGCTTCACTTCAAGCCAAATGGCCCGCGCAAGGTCATTAGCTATTTTCGTTTTGTCGCCAGAGATGTGCGGGAGCGTATGGCAAAGCTCGGTATAACCAAGCTGACCGATCTCATCGGTCGTACGGACTTGCTTGAGCTAATCGAAGGCGAAACCGCCAGAAAATCGCAGTTGGATATTTCTCCTCTGCTGTCCGATAGTGGTGTCGATCCGGCACAGCCACGTTACTGCACTGAACCTGATAACAAGCCCTTTGACAAGGGCGAGTTGGCAGAGCAGATGGTCAAAGATACCAAGACGGCGATTGAATCGGGTTCAGGCGGCGAGTTCTCTTACAAAGTCAGGAATAGTGATCGCTCAATCGGTGCACGCCTGTCAGGGGATATTGCCAGACTGCATGGCAATCATGGTATGGATAATCATCCGATTAACATTAATCTGCGGGGCACGGCCGGACAAAGCTTCGGTGTATTTAATGCCGGTGGTCTGCATATGCGCCTTGAAGGTGACGCTAATGATTATGTGGGCAAAGGCATGACCGGCGGCCAGCTTGTTATTACACCGCCTGAGGGCAGCAAGCTCGAGTCCAATGAGAATACGATTATTGGTAACACCTGCCTGTATGGTGCAACCGGAGGGAAGTTATTTGCTGCCGGTAAAGCAGGCGAACGGTTTGGTGTACGAAACTCTGGTGCCATAGCCGTTGTTGAAGGTGTCGGTGATCATGGCTGTGAATACATGACAGGAGGTGTCATTGTTGTGCTTGGCGAAGTTGGCGTCAATTTCGGTGCTGGTATGACCGGTGGCTTTACTTTTGTGCTCGACCACGGACAGCAGTTTCAACACCATATCAGCAATGATGTTGATATCCATAGTCTGCAACTTGAAAACATGGATGGTTACAGACGTTATTTGCTCAATATGATTAAAGAGCATGCACACGAGACCGGTAGTGTATGGGGCAGGAAAATCGCTACAAATTTTGATGCCTTGATAGATCAATTCTGGCTGGCTATTCCCAGGGCCAGCCATATTGACGCGCTGGCTGCAAGCCTGCGTGATGCCGCTTAATGGAGGAAACATGAGTAATCCTGCCGGGAATATCTTCCAGTTTCTGGACCTGCCGCGAAATGAGCCTGAAAAAATTTCTGTTGATGTGCGCGTGCATGAATTCAAGGAAATTTACAAGCAGTTTGATAAAGATAGCGCAGCTAGCCAAGCCGGACGCTGCCTTGCTTGCGGTAATCCCTATTGTGAGTGGAAATGTCCGGTGCATAATTATATTCCCAATTGGTTGAAGTTGATCGCCGAGGGCAATCTGTTTGAAGCCGCTGAAATGTCACATCGGACTAACTCACTGCCCGAAATTTGCGGTCGTATTTGCCCGCAGGATCGCCTTTGTGAAGGCGCCTGTACCCTAGAAGATGGATTTGGTGCTGTTACTATCGGATCAGTGGAAAAATATATTACCGATGAAGCCTTGAAGCGTGGCTGGCGCCCGGATATGTCTGCTGTCCGGGATACGGGTAACAGAGTTGCCGTAATCGGTGCAGGCCCGGCCGGTTTGGGATGTGCGGATATACTGGCGCGTAATGGTGTGAAAGCTATCGTCTATGACCGTTATCCGGAAATTGGCGGGTTGCTAACATTCGGCATTCCTCCTTTCAAGCTGGAGAAAGAAGTGGTGCGGGAGCGCCGCCGGATCATGGAAGAAATGGGTATTGAATTCGTTTTGAATACCGAGATCGGCGCAAATATTTCCATGCAGAGGCTTTTGGATGATTATGACGCTGTATTTCTGGGCATGGGTACCTACGGATATATTAAGGGTAATTTCCCGGGTGAAGACAGGGTAGGGGTTTATGAGGCGCTACCTTTCCTGATTTCCAATGTCTATAACGTAGTGGATTTTGACGGTGAGGCCCCCGAGTTTATAGACATGAAAGGTATGGATGTCGTTGTACTCGGGGGCGGTGATACCGCTATGGACTGTGTGCGCACCTTGGTTCGTCAGCAGGCCAGCAGGGTGACCTGTATTTACCGCCGTGATGAAGTCAGTATGCCGGGTTCCAGACGCGAGGTTGCCAATGCCAGGGAGGAGGGCGTCAATTTTTTGTGGAATCGCCAGCCTGTGGCAATTATCGGAGATAATGGTGTGGAGGGCGTGAAAGTTATAGCCACGCAGCTTGGTGAGCCGGATGGGCGGGGTCGCTGTCGTCCCGAATTGATAGCGGGTTCCGAGGAAACTATTCCGGCTGACCGCGTTATTATTGCCTTTGGTTTTCAGTCTGGTCCAACCGATTGGTTGAGTGATTTCAATATCGAACGGGATGGGCGTGGTCGTATTGTTGCGTCGCTGGATAGCGAATTCAAATATCAGACCAGTAACGAAAAAGTCTTTGCTGGTGGAGACATGGTGCGTGGTTCTGATCTGGTTGTCACAGCTGTATTTGAAGGACGTCAGGCTGCCGAAGGCATACTGGACTATCTGGATGCATAGCAGTGTGAATCATGTTGTGCACGACTGAAAGACAAAGTTTATTGGCGAACTGACAGAAATAGAGACCACCCAGATATAGGCGGAGATTTTCTCATGCCAGATCCGGGTAATTGACAATGGCCGAACTGCAAAATGACCGTCTCCTTCGCGCCCTGCTGTGTGAAGCCGTTGATAAAACACCGATCTGGATTATGCGTCAGGCAGGGCGTTATCTGCCCGAATACCGTGCCACGCGCAAAAGGGCCGGCAGCTTTCTGGAGCTTTGTAAAAATCCGGAATTGGCTTGCGAAGTGACTCTGCAGCCACTGGAGCGTTTCGATCTGGATGCCGCGATATTGTTTTCCGATATTCTGACTATTCCCGATGCTATGGGGCTGGGGCTTTATTTTGCCGAAGGCGAAGGGCCAGTTTTTGCACATCCGTTGCGAACCAAAGCCGACATTGAAAAAATCGGTATTCCCGACCCGGAACGAGAACTGGCTTACGTTATGGAAGCCATTCGCATGGTTGGCGCTGCATTAAATGGTCGTGTGCCGTTAATAGGCTTTGCCGGCAGCCCATGGACGCTCGCGTCCTACATGATAGAGGGTCGGGGTTCTAAGATTTTTGCCAAGGTCAAGGGCATGCTTTACAGCGAACCGTTACTGCTGCATCGGCTGCTGGACAAAATAACGCGCTCGGTTACATCTTATCTCAACGCGCAGATTGCCGCTGGCGCACAGGCGGTACAGATTTTTGATACCTGGGGGGGTATGCTGGCCGAACCTCAATACAAAGAGTTTTCTCTGCAATACATGCGGCAAATAGTCGAAAACCTGACTCGCAAATGTAGAGGCCGCAGGGTTCCTGTTATTTTGTTTACTAAAGGCAGCAGTCTGTGGCTGGAGTCTATGGCTGATACCGGTTGCGATGCTGTGGGACTGGACTGGACCTTACCCATTGGCAAAGCCCGTGCCCGGATTGGTGACAGAGTTGCTTTGCAGGGAAACCTTGATCCCTCTGCCCTGTACGCAGATGCGGATGATATTCGCAAAGTTGCCAAAGACATCATTGAAGATTTTGGCCGGGGCAGCGGACATGTTTTTAATCTTGGTCACGGTATCACACCGGATATTGATCCGGAAAACGTCAAAGCTCTGGTGGATACCGTACACGAACATAGTGTCTGGTTTCACAAGAGCTGATACTGGCTCGGAGTTTGTCAGGAGATCGGTCATTGCCTAACCTGATTATGGTTGCGGACTTTGGGGCAACGGCTATACAGACATCCATTCTGCTGCCTGCTTCGCGTAATAAGTCAGGATACCATCGGCACCGGCCCGCTTCATGGATAGTAGCGTCTCCATGACGATGTCTTTCTCATCCAACCAGCCATTCATGGATGCGGTCTTTAACATGGCGTATTCACCACTGACCTGATAAACATATGTTGGCACACCAAATTCGTCTTTTACACGGCGCACAATATCCAGATAAGGCATACCGGGTTTAACCATAACCATGTCAGCGCCTTCCTGTAAGTCCAGCGCCACTTCTCGGATAGCTTCATCTGAGTTGGCCGGGTCCATCTGATAAGTGTGTTTGTTGTCGCTGCCCAGATTTCCAGCAGAACCAACGGCATCCCGGAATGGGCCGTAATAATTGGAAGCATACTTAGCAGAATAGGCCAATATGCGGGTGTTGACATGATCGTTGAGTTCAAGCTCTTTACGTATCTCGCCGATACGCCCATCCATCATATCAGAGGGTGCAACCACATCCGCACCGGCTTCGGCGTGTGATAATGCCTGTTTGACCAGCATTTCCAGTGTCTGGTCATTCATGACATGGCCTCTATCGTTGATTAACCCGTCCTGACCATGTGTCGTAAACGGGTCAAGCGCTATATCAGTTATGATACCGAGTTCAGGAACTGCCGTCTTGATGGCATATATCGCACGTTGTGTCAGGCCTTGAGGATTACAGGCTTCGGCGGCATCTTCCGATTTTAATTCAACCGGAGTCACGGGGAACAGGGCTATGGCTGGTATGCCCAGCTTTGTGATAGTCTTGGCTTCTTGCACTATTAAATCAATCGACATCCGCTGCACACCCGGCATTGAGGCAATGCCTTTGCTCTGATTATCTCCTTCCAAGACAAATACGGGATAAATCAGATCGCTGGTGCTTAACTGGTTTTCGCGCATCAATCGCCGTGAAAAATGGTCGCATCTCATGCGCCTTAGGCGAGTAAAGGGATAGTGGTTGCCGGTTATTTTCATATGATTTTTGCGCGGGTCTTGCTGATGTGAGTTATCGCTTTATACCACAAACGCAGTATAATGTCGGGATGCAGCCTCGGATAATTATTACGCTACTGAGATTAAGTCCATACCGGAACCTGCCCCGAGTGCATTTGTTTCGTTGGATGGCATCTCTACATAGAGTATTTATGAAATGGATATGTACAAAGCCTGTCCTAGATCAAGGATAGGTGATAAGACTAAAATCCGAATAGAATGATCAAAGCTATGGTTATTTGCAACGGCTGGTATGCTGGCAAGGTGAGTGACCTTGATATGTTAGCCCTGTATCCGGTGCGCGTTGTGGTTCACTTTGGCGATGATGCTCTGTGGTACTTTTTACTAAATCATCTACCTTACTAAGGAGACTTCTCTATGCATGCGATGTTCCCTCTGCTCCGGGAAACCGACTTCCCGGCTATTACAAGGCGCAGACTAACGACTCTGCAAGCCAATCTCGGATATAAATGCAACCAAAGCTGCCTGCACTGCCATGTCAATGCTGGCCCAAAGCGTACGGAAATTATGCAGCGCCAGACCATTGAAGATCTGTTGCGGTTATTACAGCACTCGACTGCTAATATCCTGGACTTGACAGGTGGAGCGCCGGAACTTAACCCGGATTTCCGCTATCTGGTCAGAGAAGCCCGTAAGCTTGGGGCGCATGTAATTGATCGTTGTAATCTTAGCATTTTGTCAGAACCGGGGCAGGAAAAGCTGGCGGAATTCTTAGCGGAGCACCAGGTTGAGGTGGTGGCCTCCATGCCCTGTTATCTGGAGGAAAATGTCGATGCCCAGAGGGGCGATGGTGTCTTCGAAAAAAGCATTCAAGGTCTCCGGCAGTTAAATGCCTTGGGCTACGGCAAGGAAGCGACGGGACTGACCCTGAATTTGGTATATAACCCCCAGGGGGCGTCATTGCCTCCGCCACAAGCGGCACTTGAGCAGGATTATAAAAAGAATCTCTTTGAAAAGTATCATATTGAATTCAGCCGCCTGCTGACCATAACCAACATGCCGATAAACCGTTTTGGCAGTACTCTGGTTTCCAAGGGACAGTTCGACGAATACATGTACCTGCTAAAAAGCAGTTATTCTGAAAAAAACCTGCAAAATGTAATGTGTCGAGATTTAATCAGTATCGACTGGCAAGGCTACGTATATGACTGCGATTTTAACCAAATGTTGAGATTGTCCGCTGTTATTCACTCCAAGCCGCGTACACATATCCGTGACTTGGTTGATGTCCATATTGATGGACAGCCCATAATGATTGCGGACCACTGTTATGGTTGTACAGCCGGACAAGGGTCTTCCTGTGGCGGGGCACTGGAAAATTAAATTTTATAGCCGGATCAACGAGCAGATACCTCGCTTTCGACGTATCCGATTGGATGCTTTACTTTCGTAGTCTTCTGAGGGAACCTTGAAAAATTGTAGCGAGTGATACAGATCAAAGCGTGTTCCTTCAATGGGCCTGAAGTGAGGAGCCGACAGGTTCACCCGGCGTAATGCTGATATATGACGATTCCGGGCATGCGAGATACCACTTCGGTCTTATTAAGCAGATTTTCAAAGGTTCCCTCCAGTCGTTGCTCCGGTCTTGTGTAACATCACCGGATTATCATTAAAGTTGAGTGGGCATTCTTGCGGACATTCCTTGTCGCAGGTATCGTTATCCAGAATATTCTTCCAGCAATAACTTAAGGCTTTAGTGCGGGTACGAAACTGTGTTTTATTGCCTAGTAGCTCTGTCAGGTGCATACGATCAAACATGCTGACCAGAGGCGCCTTGGCGCGGGCAAATACCAGTTCGATTCCCATTTTGTCCAGGCGTGTAACCAGATCATGCAGCATTTCCTCACCCGTGGTATCAATCTCGTTAATACCCTCGGCATCAATTAGCAGATATTTAAGATCAGGTTTAACTGCTAATCTCTCCAGCACTTTGTCCTCAAAATAGCCGGCATTTGCAAAGTACAGCGGGCCGTCGAAACGCAGCACCGTAATATGATCGCAGGTGTTCAGGATATGTGCCTCGGCATCGCGCAGGGTGTCGTCACTGTGTCTGGAAAGGATCGCCATATGAGGGCGCTTGCTACGCCAGACATACAGCCCCAGCGAAAGCATGACGCCAATCAACATACCCTTGTCGAGGTGCGGTGCCATGATGATGGTGAGGATAAATGTCACCACTGAGACGATAGCATCATGCGGCTGTACATCCCATTCATGCTTAATGGGCTTAATTCGGATCAGTCTTATCACAGCCATGATAATAATCGCTGCCAGGGTGGCCTGTGGTAGGTGGTACAACAGAGGTGTAAAAAACAATAGTGCAATACCGACTGCCAGCCCTGTTATGACGGCAGAGAACCCGGTTATCGCGCCGCTGTTGATATTGACTGCCGAGCGCGAAAATGAGCCAGATACAGGATAACCTTGAGAAAACGACGACACAATATTGGATATCCCTTGACCAAATAACTCTTGATTGGCATCCAGCCGTTGCCGGGTTTGCGTTGCCATGGCTTTGGCAATGGATATTGCTTCCATAAAACCGACCAGTGAAATAACGAGTGCGGCGCTGACAAGCTGTGATGCTGTCGTCCAGTCAATAACCGGTGTTGACAGGTTCGGTAGACCCATCGGAATTGAGCCGACGATGGCACCGCCGCTTGCAGCATAGCCGGTCACATAGGCCACTAGTGTGGTAAACACCACGGCAATCAGCACGCCAGGGATTTTCGGGAACTGCTTGCCGATATACCAGATGAGAATAAAGGCGATAAGTCCCATCGCTACAGTAGGCCAATGGGTGCTCTCGCTAATGGCGAGTAGCACTCTCCAGATAGTTTCATAATAATACTCCGCGCGCTCCACGCTGACTCCAAACAGTTTACCTAGCTGAGAGGTGGCAATAATCAAGGCGGCTGCGTTGGTAAAGCCCATCACAACCGGGTGTGAGAGAAAATCAACCAGCTCGCCGAGATGAAATATGCCGAGCAGTAACTGAAAAACGCCGACCATAAGTGCCAGCAGGACAGCATAAGCGATGTATGTTTCAGGATTTGTCGCCAGGGGTTCCAGAGCTGCTGCGGTCAACAGCGATACCACGGCAACTGGTCCGGTCTGTAGCTGGCGGGATGAACCGAGCAGTGCCGAGACTATCGGTGGCAAAAAAGACGCATACAGGCCATAGTGAGGCGGCAGCCCTGCCAACTGAGCGTAAGCCATGGATTGGGGAATCAGCACCATGGCAACCGTCATACCGGCGATAATATCTCTTTTCAGGATCTGGCTGTCTTCCAGTTCACCGATCCATTTCTTAAAAGGTACGAGCATCGCCAGCAAGGCGAGCAGCGTTCGTTTCAGGGTGGTATGGAGAAAATTATTCACTTCTTATTTGTCTGGTTTATGCAGACTGTACTTTAGCTTCTTTCTGCAAAGTCTTTAGTTACCAAGCATATAGAGTCTGTCCAATTCGTCAAATCAGACTGGCCTGTGGTCAGTAGTTTTCAATAAGGGTTGTAGCCGACTCCTGTAAACCAGACACAGTAGCTGTTGGCTTTATCCTCCAGTGATCAAACATACTATCCCGATTGTGATATATCTGCGCCGCTTTTCAGACAGTATGGATGGCACCGATAATATCAAACAGATTGCTGGAAACAAGCAAGGTCACTTCTTTTCGAGGGGACAGTTTTTCCATTGGTACATCGTCAGGAACGGGCTTGAATGTCTTCAAGTGATCAACGCTGACCACCGATACAATTGATTGCGCAAGCTCCGACTGTCCCAACAGATGTTGATCTGCTTATCCACTGTCACTCGAAAAAAAGCATACAGTCCATTCCAAAGGCGCGGTGTCAGCGGGGTGATACTGATATTCAATGTGGGCAGCCTGGTGCGCCAAGGCCGTTATCGCTTTCTTGTTCACCTTGCTTATCTTCTCTAAAAGGTTGATGATAAGCAGTTAAACAATGTTATTTACAGTCTCGCAAAAAACGGTATTGTCAGTCCATACCCTCCCAAAAACCACCAACAGTTTTTATCATGAAGAACCCGACTGATATGAAAGAAACCAGCATTTCATTGCGCCCGGTCAAAGCCCTCTTGACTGATGACACTGGTGAACCGGCTCGTTACTGGATACCCGCATACCAACGGGGCTACCGCTGGACTCCGCTGCAAGTCACTCAGCTACTTGATGATATTCGTGACTTCATACGACGATCCAATCTTCAGCCAGAACACTACTATTGCTTGCAACCGCTTGTTATTAAAGTGATGTCAGACGGACGATTTGAGGTGGTTGATGGACAGCAACGACTAACGACATTGTTTCTAATACTGCGCCATTTCAATGAGCGACTAGCCGAACCATACCGCTCGAAACTGTACTCGCTAGACTATGAAACACGTCCAAGTTTAGATGAGTTCCTGGAGGATCCTAGCGAGGATGCGTCCAGTGAAAATATTGACTTCTTCCATCTGTACCGTGCGATCCAGGCTATTGAGCAGTGGTTTGCAAAACATGAGAGTGAAGTTGAAGACATAAAGTCTGCGCTTCTTAACAAGACCAAGGTCATTTGGTTTACTCTTTCTGATAGCGATAATCCTGTGGATGCCTTCACACGTCTTAATATGGGCAAGATCCCTCTCACCAACGACGAGCTGATTCGTGCTCTGTTTCTGCGCCTTGCAGCAGACGAAGATAATGGACATGGACTTGCGCTGCGCATAGCCCATGAGTGGGACCAGTTGGAAAAAGCGTTGCAACAGGATGCCTTCTGGTATTTCCTGAGCAATGACCGGGCGCTAGGACACAATCGGATCGGGCTGATCTTTGAATTAGTCGCCTCAAATGAACTGACCGGCCAATTGAAACAGGATGACTATGGAACTTTCCATGTTTTTAGTGAACGTCTCAAAAGCCAATCAGCGGAGCAAGGATGGCAAGGATGGCTTGAGGTCAAACAGACCTTCATGGCACTGGAAGAGTGGTATGAGGACCGTGAGCTGTTCCATGTGGTGGGTTTCCTGATTCATCAGGGTGTGGCAATCAATGGTTTGCTGGAGTCAGCTCGGAAGCGTCGAAAAGGTGATCTGGCCCGGGAATTGCTTTGCCAGGCCTTTAAGGAAGCCATAGGAGGTGATCTGCGTAAACTTGACGAACAGGAATTGCGGGAGACCATTCGAGACCGCTGTGAGAGCATCAGCTATGTCAAGCAACGCGAGGCTATCCGCACAATTTTATTACTGTTCAACCTTGCCACTCTACTGGAAAATCAACGCTCCAATATGCGATTCCAGTTCGATAGCTTCAAGGGCGAGAAGTGGGACATTGAGCATGTTCGTTCTATTGAGAGGCACCGCCCGGTACGTCATAACGAACGCAAGGCCTGGTTCGAAGGTTGCCGGGGCTACATACCTTCGCGCGAGGATAATCAGGAACTGGTAACGAGTATCGATGGCTTTCTGGAACTTGCACAGGGGGAAGAAGCCGGTACCGAGTTCGATTCACTCTATGATCGTGTGTTGGCCTGTTTCAGGGAAGGTGATGAAGGCGGTGAGGACGGTCTTTCTAACCTGACCTTGCTCGACCGGAGCACAAACCGCAGCTATAAAAATGCCGTGTTCGCAGTCAAGCGACAGCGTTTGCTGGAACTCGATAAATCAGGCACCTTCGTACCCCTTTGTACCCGCAATGTTTTCCTGAAGTGCTACAGTGTTCAAGTGAAAGACATCATATTCTGGAGTATGCAGGATGCAGAGGAATACGAGGAAGCGATCATCAAGACCCTGAGTCGCTTCTTTTTGCAAAGTGGAGGGATGGAAGCGTGAGCAAAGATGGCACACAACTGATATTCAGCGAACTGCTTGCAGAGCATGGCCGCATCCAGGTGCCCTTGATTCAACGTGACTATGCGCAGGGTCGGAGTGATCAGGAGGAAGTTAGAGATAGGTTTCTCGATGCTTTGTATGAAGCACTGGCCCTTCCCGTAGATTCGGATGAGTTGCCACTCAATCTTGATTTCATCTACGGCAGTGTGAAAGGCGCTAATCCGTCCAGCTTCCAGCCACTGGATGGTCAGCAACGCCTGACAACGCTTTTTCTTTTACATTGGTATCTGGCCTGGCTTGATGGATGCAGCGAGAGGTTTAGCGAGCTTTTTTGCGAGGATGGGAAAGTTTCAAGGTTTAGCTATCGGGTTCGTTCCAGCAGCGAGGAGTTTTTCGACAAGCTGGTGGGATTTTCACCCGAACAAAAACCAGGAGAGGTGGAACGCCTTGGTCCGCTCTTGCAGGATCAGCCGTGGTACTACCGTCACTGGAGACTGGACCCCACAGTCCAGTCGGTGCTGGTTATGCTCAATACCATACATGAGCGCTTTAAGGACACGCATGGACTCTATGCGCGACTGACTGATAAAAAGCAGCCCGCCATCACATTCCAGTTGTTGGACCTCGATGATTTCGGTCTTTCGGACGACCTTTACATCAAAATGAATGCACGCGGAAAACTACTGACGCCATTTGAAACCTTCAAGGCCCGCTATGAGCAGATGTTGCAAGATCATTTCCCGGATAAAACTCGTCTGCTAGACGGACAGTCGGTTTCAATTTCCGAATACTTCGCGCGGTGCATGGATACCCGCTGGGCGGATTTTTTCTGGCCATTCCGTGATCAGTATACCCATGTTTTTGACGCAGCAGTGATGAATGTATTTCGAGTGGTCATTCTGATCACACGATCCACTGAAGAGTCATCATTCACAAAAGATGTGCGTGACCTTCGAGACTCACGTCAGAAAAACAGTTACCATTTCTTTCATAAGCGCGGCTGGCTGGATGTTCCATTTGCAGAAACACTGATTACTTTGCTGGATGCCTGGAGCGGTGAGTCTGGTGACTTTACACAATTTCTCCCCGATAAGCGTTGTTCCGATGAGAAGGATATTCTTGAAAAGATTTTGGAAGAACCAACCTCTCTTGACTATGACGATCTTCTCCAACTTGCGGCTTATGTACAGTTTCTCCGCGTACATAAAGGTGCTATCAACCCAACGACATTTCAAGAATGGATGCGGGTGGTGTTCAACCTGTCGGTGAACACGGAATATAATCGGACAGAGGACTTTCAGCGCAGCCTATCATCCATTACTGAGCTTAAGCCACAAATGGCAACCATATTAGATCATTTGGCTGACCCCGAAACCGCTATCAGATCTTTCTTTCAACTGCAGGTCACAGAAGAAAAAATAAAGGCACAGCTTCTCTTGTCAGACGATAGCTGGAGACCACTAATTGATAGGGCAGAAGCGCATGGCTACTTCCGGGGGCAGATTGGTTTTCTGCTGAAGTTCGCGGGGGTCGAAGCGGACACTGCCGACACCCTGAGGTTCCAGGCACCATTCACTGACTACCTCAACAAGGCCAGTGTGATGTTTAAAGACGGTGGCCTAGACAGCCTTCCAGACTTTAGATGGGAGCGTGCATTGCTATCGTACGGTAATTATATGTTGAGGAATAGTAATGGTCGGAATGAATCATTTTTAGTTAACACACGATCAGAGCCACACAGCTGGAAACGGCTACTGCGCGATTCATCATCAGGGTCGGAGCAGGGCAGGATTCTTCAAAAACTGTGGAAGTCACTGTCTGGAACGTCATACATTAGTGAGCAGTTGGACAATATTATTACCAACGCATCCGGGCTGGAACCGTGGCGCACTGCCTTGATTAAAACTCCCGCCGCTATAGAATACTGTTGGGGAAAAATGATTCGTCGTACAGAAGACCGAGTCTATTTGCTTAGAAAAACTCAAACCAATGGTGCCCATGCAGAGCTATTTAGCTACTGCTTTTACAGGGATGTAATTAAGAAAAAGCAGTTTCATGTTTTATACTCGAAGTACTGGGAAAGCAAAACCGAAAACATATTACCTAGTATCGAGCTCGACTTCATGAAGCAGCAGCAAATATTCTGGGTAGATTACTATGGTGCCGATAAATATCGGCTTTATACACCTGAGGAAAATCCTCCCGGCATCTTATCGTCATTATTGCAGGAATCTGGCTTTGAAAAATCAGGAAAATTTTTTCAAAAGATCTGTTCAATAGAATTTATTGAGAACAACATTATCGAGCTGGACCAAAAACTGACAGGCTTGGATGAAGCATGAAATGTGAAATTGATATTTATGGGGTCAGGTATACAATTACCTGAAAAAACACCTCGATATCATAGTCAAAAACGATGATCTGACGTTTCAGATCAATGCCGAGAGAATCGCAGCCAAAATCTGCCTCAATGATTCCCTAACTCGTGTGTACAGACCTTGATATCTTCTCGGCGCTCATGAGGCCGTAGAAGCTCACAAATCACTATCGCACGTGGAGCGCACATTTTGGGTGGTTTGTGTCTGGCGAACCCCGGCTTTACTACCGGCTGTTTCATATAGCGCAGATCATGTTATAGAAAGCTCTCTGGTTGACAGCGCCAGCAAAAATTCCGGCATCTAAACATGCTACAATCACTATTGCAGCATCTCCTATCGAATTTATTGGATCAGCAGTTGCTTTTACTTATAGAAAAACTGTATTTTAATTCCGGCTAATTCAATCAGGTCGTTATGATTTAATGTATATGGACCGGCACCTATATTTGCATTATTTACGGTGGGTGTACTATCGCCTTCAACATGAGTCAGTATATAGCCGTTCGGCCTCTTGGAAATAGAGGCAACTTGAACTCCCGGTTTGCCCAGACTGGTTAATGCCTTCATCAGGTTCATGCTGCAACCCGCATTAGGTCCGGACATGAGTTTCAGGCCGGCGGGCTTGGCTTCACCCTGATTTAACATAGCTTGCGCATTTTGCATACCCACATCCACCGCCTGCTGTTGGGCAGTCGTAGATAGTGCACTCGGTCTGATAATCATGGTTTTTTCCACATCGTCAGATACTGCCGCCTCTGCATTTTGATACAGTAGTTCGTGTTTACCGACTTTTATTGAGTCGCCATGTTGCAGAGCATGCTTTTGTATGAGTTTTCCGTTTACATAGGTACCATTAGTGCTGTTTAGATCTTCCAAAAATGAATCCTGGAGGATGGTGATAACTCTGGCATGCTGCCCACTTACTGCAAGATTTTCCACGGCAATGTCATTATTAGGCTTACGACCAATAGTAATTGATTCCTTATCGAGCGGGTACTCGCCTAGTGTCGAAGATCCGAATTTTAATATCAGCTTACCTGGCATTGTGACGCCTCATCATAAAATCATTAAACCAGTCAAATAAACAATCGTGCCATCTATTTTTTACCGCAAACACGCGCAGCGGCCTAGCAAGTACAACTGATATGTTGTCCTGGCCGCCAGCTTCGTTAGCGATGTCGACCAACTTTTCAGCAGCTATCTTAAGATTAGCACTAAACTCATTGAGAGTTAAGTAAATTTTTTCCTCAGAAACCATATCAGTGAGCCCGTCCGAGCAAAGTAAATAAATATCGTTTGTACGTACTGTCTGCTCATTGATCTCCACTTTAACCTGTTCTGACACCCCTAGGGCGCGTGTAATGAGGTTTTTGTTCCCATGGGCTTCGGCCTCTTCCACTGATTCATAAAAACCATCGTCAATAAATTCCTGAATTAATGAGTGGTCTTTTGTGAGCTGCTTAAAGCGTTTACCCCTAAGCCTATACATTCGTGAATCGCCTACATGGGCTATTGTCATGCGGTTATTATAAAATAGGCCAACGACTATTGTAGTACCCATGCCCTCACATTCGGGATTATCGCATGAGGCTTGATTGATAACAGTATTAGCCTGCTCTATGGCACTTTTAACTGCGGCAGATTCGACAGTGAAGCCTGTTCCCTCGTCTTTGATACCCGTATCAAGTTCAGGCAGCGCAGTGCGTAGCCGCTCACGAACAATGTTGGCAGCTATACCGCTGGCAATTTCACCTGCATTATGCCCTCCCATACCATCAGCAACCAGCACCATGCCGTGGGTGGAATCAGCGTCCACATTGTCTTCATTATGCTCTCGATTTCGCCCGGGATCCGTCAGCGCAGCTACTTCCAGGATATCTGATAAGTCCATCATGGGAGAACATGTTCCTGATAATCAGTGATGTGTTCAATCTCATAGCCAGTGGTTTTTGCGCGACAACTTGCTAGCCCGTACATTATATTAGCCGGTTCAGTGTACCAACACACTGCCTCCCATTGACGGGCGGCCCGCGCCAGGGCGTCAGTTACTTGCGCAGCTGTTTTATCGGTGGCTGCCATAGACAAAGGCTCGTTTCTGGTTACGCAAACAGTCAAATCATCTTCCTTTAGCGGCTCCACGACGATACATGTAGATTCCATCTTACCACCAGCGTCATGGATTATAACAGGTATTCTGAATCACTTAGTGGTCAGCACCTTGATTAGCAGGATCCTCTCGAATTACTCAAAAATAAGAAAACGCCAAAACCTGTTGCGCAGAACCACAAAGGGCGTTGTACAGTGCCCAGAGTTTTCCGGGATACTGGCTATACAATAGAGTTGCTGCGCTTTGCGCTGGAGTCGCCCGCCACGGTTTTTTTGAGGTTCCCGCAATGCGATAACTGGTCTCTAGAATGCCTTCTTTATTATCCATACACCGGTTCCAGATTCAATATGCAGTTCGCGAGGTTATCGAACATCTCATAAGACTACTCTGACTACTATCTCAAAATGAGCTTGTAGAGAATTCTGGCTAAGTTAAGGGTTCTTATGATACACTGATGTATTGCTAGAATCAATACTACGTATGAGTCCACCACAAACTGCACTTTAGTTATTATGGCTGATAATGTAGAGCACAGGTGTTTATTAATCCCAGTACTCTGTGCGGTCGAATACCGTTGTACCTGACCAGCCAATCGGCGAATTTTTCGTTAAATGCCTCCAGGTCAGTAAATAGCAGGTTCTCGTGGAAGTCCACGAATAATTCCTGGAGAATGTCGTCGCGAAACTTGGTGCCAGAGTATTAAGCAACGTATTTGAATAACAGCCACAAAGGAGGCGGTATTTTTGCATAGCGTGTCGCAATACCGCACCAGCGTTTCAAGTGCAAAAAAAGCATTCTCCACCAAGCGCCTCAAACGATACAGATAACGGTCATAGTCTCTCGCTGTTCTTTCGGTTCCACTTGAGCGGAACGACCGGTTCAATCCCTTGTTGGTCACAATAAACCAGGATTTCATCGGTATCATAAACGCAGCCGGCTAATAGCATCTCGGCATCCATGCCCTCAATTAAGATCAAAGCCGAATACAATCTGTTGCGGTACTCGGAGTGTGGCAGACCATGCGCATCCAAGGCCAGATATGGCTTCGTGTTAAGCCCTCTTTTGTGCCATTCATCGCCGGATTACCACCTTTAGTTCCTGCCGCATGGGCATGTGCTTTGATATGACTGGCATCGACCATCAGATACTCGTAATCCGGCTCCTTAATGGGCTGCTTAAGCAACCCCCCTCTCAGACTCTGTTATCGTGCCAACGGCAAAAGCGCCGGTTATCGTGTGCGATATTGCCCCAGCTTCCTTTTCTGTCCGGCAGGTGGGGTTCTAATAAAGCCCAAGCATGATCGGAAATGTCGTGGCGATGATGAGAATCTGCCATTTGATTTCCCCAGTGAGTAGTGGTATAATGGACACTATCGTACCTCACCGTAACGTATGACGACACTATTTAGTACATTTGATAACCAGGTCAGTCTATTATCGGGGAGGCCGCAGTAGACATAGTGCCTGACAAGTGTTGATGGTTCCAGCCTGCAAAGCCGACCGGAACCAGCTCGTTTGATGATACGCCACACGATACCATGCGCCGCGCCAGTGGATTGGCTGACTGCCCGATATATTAATGCGCCTGAAGCAGCAGACAAATCTTCTCCTGCCGCTGTGCATGGGTGTAATGACGACCTGAGGCTTACGAGGAGCGGTCTACCTAACCTTCACAGCGATACCGGGCCAGTATTACCCGCGGGTCGCAGGCGCTCTCGCCTCCGAAATTTGAGTAGCCTCTTCGACGTAGAGGTGCTTAATTCCAAAATGTGTTATGTCAATATCGCTCGACCTTCAGGTGTTAATCAGGCATTCTTATGCCAGTTGATTCGGGACTCTCTTTCGCTGTTAAAGCTTTCATTCTTGATATTGCCGCATGAGAGCGAGGCGAGCAGCCTAGCGAAAAATCGCAGATAGAGGTAGTTCCGGGCGATCTGCTCGTGTAAGAAGTTAAATAGAAACAACATGCGAACGCTTATACAGTGGTTGTCATATCAAAAACGGCTGCACCATAACGCTATTGATCTAGGCCTGGATCGTGTTGCTCAAATATGGACAAATCTATGTGGGAAAGATTTCGATTGCCCGGTTATCTTAGTCGGTGGAACAAATGGTAAGGGTTCGACTATCCAATACTTACGCTCGGTTTATCAGACAGCAGGCTATGCTGTGGGCACATATACTTCGCCGCATATATTGAGATATAATGAAAGAATCATACTCAATAATTGCGAAGTATCTGACCAGCAGCTCATAGACGCATTTGAAGCAATTGAGAGTGTCAGATCAGATATACCTCTCACTTATTTTGAATATGGTACGTTAGCTGCGTTATGGTTATTTGCCCTCTCTAAGCCCGATGTTATACTGTTAGAAGTAGGTATGGGAGGTAGGTTGGATGCGGTCAATATCCTTGCGCATGACTTGGCCATTATTACTAACGTGTCACTTGATCATATGGAGTGGTTAGGTCACGATATTGATACGATAGCCTATGAAAAAGTCGGAATAGCACGAAAGGACAAGCCCCTGATATACGCGGAACAGGACGTCCCGAAGAGTATTGAGGACTACTGTGCAAAAATCGGAGCGAAGCTTGTTGTAAACGGATATGATTACATACTTACGGAATCTGCGGATGGAAAGCTACAGTGGTTCCATGCTGGCGAAAAAATAGACGGAATACCATTACCGCAGATTGCAGGGCAGCACCAGATTCATAATATGGCAGCGGCCCTCTACGTATTTTGTTATTTTCGAAAAATACTGCCAGTTACAGATCATGATATTAGAGAGGCATTGTCGAGGGTTCGGCTGGCCGGACGATTTGATACTATAGCACATAGTCCTGAAATTATTGTGGATGTTGCCCATAATATAGCGGCTATCTGCGACTTCGTCGAGAATGTTCGGCAGACAAATAGCGTTGGCAGAAAAATTGCTATTTTTGCTTTCCAGAAGACCCGGAATTGTCAGCCAATACTTGCAAAATGCACAGGGGTATTCGATAAGTGGTACGTTTGCCCATTACGGGAAACACCAAGTTATACCAGTCGGGAGCTATGTCAGATACTGCGTGGCACTGTCCCTGAGGTGGAGGTTGAGGAGAGTGTTTCGGTATCTGCAGCGTTGGTTCAAGCGATTTGTAAAACTGATCCGGCTGACGTTATTTTTGCATTCGGATCTTTTTATACTGTTTCCGAGGTTATGATGGAGCTCGGTGTATAATAACCGTTATTGGCACTGATATTGGCACTGATGGTTGAAGGGGACAGGTAAATTGGATGATCGACTAAAACGAAGGTTGGTAGGGGCGGCTGTTATTATCTCTTTGGGCATTATTTTTTTGCCTATTATCCTTGATGGTGACAAATATGCCGAGTTCAGGAAAGTTCATATCAAAATACCGCCAGCCCCGGAGGTTGGTTATGCTTTAACTATTGAACCACCTGCTGGAGAAGTAAAACCTGAACTGCCGATAATTGCAAAACCATCGGCAGAAACAGCTATTTCCCGACCTCTCGAAAGAACTGCTTCTGCACGGCGTGATGGCATTGATCGGGAGCGCTCATTGCTGACCCCGCAGGCCGGGATTACAGTAGTTGACACCTCTCAGCCAGCTAAAACCTCGGAAAAAGCCGCCCATAATAATGGCAAAAACCTGTCAGAAAAACCATTAGCAGCGAATACCCAATCTCTCGCGCCGAAATCTATTATCGCTTCTCAGTCCAAGCCGGTACCGCAGCCGGATCCTTCGGGAACAGAAAAGATGTCCTCACCAATAATGGCTTGGGTAATACAAGTCGGGAGCTTTTCCAGTCGAACCAATGCCCTGAAACTCAGAGACAAACTTAGAGACAAGGGATTTACCAGTTTTGTAGAGTCGTTTGAAAATACCGGAGAAGCCTCGCACCGAGTGCGTATAGGTCCGGAAGCCAGTCGCACTCGGGCCGAGGAATCGCTAAGCAGATTGAAAAACAAATTAGCAATGAATGGCATAATTGTTAGCTATCCGTAGTGGTATGGGACGCTATGAGATTTATTTGCTAGAATCCTGACTTTGGCTAGAATCCTGACTTTGAATTAACCAACTTTTATGGTGCTATAGAATTATGGAACTTAACTGGGCTGACTATGTTGTCATTGGCATTGTGGTACTCTCCGCCCTTGTTAGCCTGATCCGCGGCTTTATTAAGGAAGCAATCTCCTTGGCGACCTGGATAATAGCTGCTTGGGTGGCACTAAAGTACACCCCCCTTGTTGCTGGTATACTGACAGAAACTGTCGATACTCCTTCAATCAGAATAGGAATTGCCGCACTGGTACTTTTTATCCCCATCCTGATAGTGGGTGCCTTAATGAACTATATTGTGGGACAGCTTGTTGAAAAAACCGGTTTTTCAGGTACAGATAGAACTCTGGGCGCTGTTTTTGGTGTCATCAGGGGCGTTGTGGTCGTTGCATTGATCGTGATGTTGGCCGGTCTGACACCAATACCACAGGACCCTTGGTGGAAGGCGTCAACATTGTTACTGGTTTTTCAGGAAAAAATCACTGCTTACAAGGTGTATCTTCCTGAAGAGATTGCAGAAAATTTTGATTTTACCCGTGGTACTGAATCAACTCAGAGAGAAGGTAGCCCGCTTCGACCCGCGGAACCTTCAATAAGTACCTACCCTTTAAATGACACTTAGCAGCGAAGGTTGCCAGGAAACTATGTGTGGGATTGTAGGTATTGTCAGCCATTCGACTGTTAACCAAAGCCTGTATGATGCTTTGACTATGCTTCAGCACCGAGGCCAGGATGCCGCCGGCATTGTTACGGCGGATAGTGATCATATGTACTTACGTAAAGATAACGGCTTGGTTCGTGATGTTTTTCACGCACATCATATGCTGAAGCTACCCGGAAACATGGGTATCGGACATGTTCGATACCCCACTGCGGGCTGTGACAGCTCAGCCGATGCACAGCCGTTTTACGTGAACTCCCCTTATGGCATAACACTCGCCCATAATGGCAATCTGACGAATGCTGGCGAGCTAAAGCGTGAACTGTTTATTGATGAGATGAGACACATCAATACGGATTCGGATTCAGAAATTCTCCTCAATGTATTTGCGCAGGAACTACAACGCATAGGCAAATTGAAAATCACACCCGCCGACATATTCAGGGCAGTGAAGGGTGTACACAAGCGCTGTAAAGGGGGATACGCTGTTGTAGCAATGATTATGGGGTATGGTGTACTTGGGTTTCGCGACCCTTATGGCATACGCCCGCTTTGTTACGGCAAACGGGACGTAAATGCCGGTACTGAATACATGATAGCGTCTGAAAATGTTGCTCTCCAGTCACTGGAATATGATCTGGTTGATGATATCTGCCCTGGTGAAGCCGTTTTTATTGACGACACGGGTGTGCTATTTCGATGCCAGTGCCATGATGACCCACAGCTATATCCCTGCCTGTTTGAATATGTCTATCTTGCTCGTCCTGACACCATTATTGATAAGGTGGCAGTGTATAAAGCCCGCTTGAGAATGGGAGAGGCACTGGCTGAAAAAATTTTGCGGGAATGGTTCGGTCATAATATTGATGTTGTGATACCTATCCCGGATACATCACGCACGGCGGCGCTGCCTCTGGCATACAAATTGGGCATAAAATACCGAGAGGGATTTATCAAGAACAGGTACATAGGCCGCACATTCATTATGCCCGGACAACAGCGTACAAAGTCGGTAAGGCAGAAATTGAACGTAATTGACCTTGAGTTTAAAGGCAAGAATGTTTTATTGGTAGACGACTCCATCGTTCGAGGGACGACCTCAAGGCAGATCATCAATATGGCACGACAAGCGGGGGCCAGGAAGGTTTATTTTGCATCCGCTGCGCCGGCAGTCAGATATCCCAATGTTTACGGAATTGACATGCCAACGTCTGGCGAACTCGTGGCATATGGTCGTACTGATGATGAGGTCTGCGAATATATAGGTGCGGACCGTCTGTTTTATCAGGACCTTGAAGATCTTAGGCGAGCTGTATTTAAAGGGAATTCAGATATCGCCGGATTTGAAGATTCTGTCTTTACTGGAAAATATCTGACTAACGAAGTCACTTCTGAGTATCTTAATAAGCTCGCAAAGCAACGTTGTGAGGTAGGCCGTCGAAATAACCAGACCGGCGAACCTATTGAAATTCATAATGTCTCGTAGTATCGGTTCTGGCCTCACCAGTGGTGAGGCAGATTCTGGAAATTTCTGGTAACCCTGCTGATTAAGGTAGTCGACTACATTATCCTTTATGGTCCAGACAACAAGCTAGTACTGATATTTAGCAATGTCCGGCCTTGATGAGAATCGGCTATTGACCCTCGCCGATTTCAGTGTAATATGCTTGGCAGGGGTAATGCTACTACCTGATAAATGGATAGTGGAGGGAAAAATGGACCATTTACTGAACCTATCGAAAGCCGCCAAGCTTGCCGGGGTTAGCCGTCGCATTATCCAAGAGAAAATTCAGGATGGTTATCTGGAAGCCTTTGAAGGCCATGTCCGTATGTCTGCTTTGGTAAAGATCTACCCAGACGTTGACCTTGAGTCCTCTGCTATGCTGGAGAAAGTAGAGCGACTACAAAGCAACGCCATGAACAAATATAACTCTGGCGACATTAATAATGAACTGGTGTTGACCAATCAGGTAAACAGATTACAGGTAGAGCTGACTGATGTCCGGGCAGAGCTAGAGTCATATAAAATCCTCGCTAAAGAAATACAGGAAAGACTCGTTGCAATGAGAGAGGCATGTGAGAGAAAAGAGAGGCAAATGTTGCAAGCGTTATTGAAGTGGATGTCCATGCGACTTAAACAACATTTATGAATAAAATAATAGCTGTTATCCATTATGATTCAAGCCTGTCAAGCGAAGGTTTTCTTTTTTTTGGCTGATGGAAGAGATTTCGCGTCTTATTGATACGTTAAGACCACTCTTGCCGGAACGTTGTGTAATATCCGGCGGCCCGATCTCAAACCGGGTATCGGATATAAGTCGAACTGAGCTAGCTTTGGTTAGATCAGCTGCTATAAGGCGTCAGCGTGAATTTGCCTGCGGTCGATACTATGCTCACCAGGTATTGCAAATCCTGGGGCAGGATTTTCCCGTAATAGACCGAAATAAGGACGGTAGTCCTCAATGGCCACCTAATATAGTTGGCAGTATAAGTCATACTGGTACTTACTGTATTGTTGCTGCAGGGACCGCAGCTGATATTGTTTCTATGGGTATTGATTTGGAGGAGAGCAGGCGCCTGAACCCTGATCTATGGTCTCGGCTGTTTACTTCATGTGAGCTTAAGGCGATAAATGATACCAATGATCCGGCTGGGCAGAGACGACGAGCTGCTGCCATTTTCAGTGCTAAAGAAGCCTTTTACAAATGTGATTTTCCACTAAAAAAGTATACCGGATTTCGTAATATTGAAATCAGTCTGAAAAAAAATAACAATCTAAAATTTTTCCACGTCGAGAGTAATGCTGCGATTTGCTACGAGGGCTTTTATTGTTCGGGACTAAATTATGTACTAACGATAGTAATAAAAGCACAGATATAAAAACCATAATTGAAGAGCGATCAATTTATACTTGCAATATCAAAGCAGAGTCGAAACAGCATATCAATCATGATCCATAACCTCCCTGTTGGTTGGCAGGAATGGGTTTCACGACCCAAGGTGAATCTTGGTACCATTAAAACCAAAGTGGACACTGGTGCCAATACCTGTGCATTACATGCCTATTATGTTGATCCTTATAAGGAAGCTGGTGACAGCTGGATACGCTTTGGTATCCACCCCCTATCAGGGCGATCTTGAAACTGCCGTGGAGTGTTACGCACGGCTAGCTGACAGGCGTAGGGCGACTGACTCAGGCGGTCATACCGAGATGCGCTTTGTCACTAAGTACATCTATTAATTTGGCTGGCCATCAGTTTGAAACAGAAATTACCCTGACTAATAGAGATACCGTGCGATTCCGAATGTTGTTGGGTCGCAACTTGCTCAATAATAACTTCATAGTTGACCAGCCCGATCTTTCTTGCTTAAGACTAAGCCGAATAGCATTAGTCGAAATCTTTAGAATCAGAACAGTGAAAATAGCAATCCTATCAAGAAATAAAAAACTCTAATCGACGTGTTGGCGCAGGCAAGTGAAGAGCGTGGTCATGAAGCACATATTATTGAATTGATACTCTCAGGTGTTACATGGACGTTAATTCTACTACTAAGCCGGCGATGTGGTACCGAGGTGAAAAATTGGAAGGCTTTGATGCGGTAGTTCCCCGTATTGGTGCCTCAATAACTAACTATGGTATGGCAGTTATTCGTCAATTTGAAATGATGGATGTTTATTGTCTGACTGAATCTGTGGTTTTAGGACGCTAGCGAGATAAGTTACGAGCCCTACAGTTGCTATCTCGGAGCGAGATTGGCATGCCCATCACCGGATTTGCCCATAACTTAGACAGCACCAGAGACTGATCAAATTGGCTGATGGACCTCCCTTGGTGGTAAAGCTCTTGCAGAGAACTCAGGGGTGTGGTGTTGTGTTGGCAGAGACGGCCAAAGCTGCGGAAAGTGTTATTGATGCATTTTGGAAGCTGAAAGCAGATTTCCTGGTTCAGGAATTTACTAAAAGAGTCGGTGGTAACGATGTCCGCCGTTTGGTTATTGGCAGCAGGGTAACTGCTGCAATGGAGCGTACCGCCGAAGCCGGCGAATTTCGTTCGAACCTGCATAGGGGGTAGTGCTGAGTTAACTAAGCTAACATCTATTGGGCGGAGAACGGCAATTAAGGCATTGCAAAAGCTGGGCTTAAAGGTATCTGGTATAGATATTTTGCGATCGGATCGTAGTCCCTTGGTTATAGAGGTGAGCTCTTCGTCTGGTTTGGAAAGCATCGAAACAGTAGCAAGAAAAATGCGGCTGACGCTATCATTGAATACATTGAGGCTAATGCGAAATCCAACCGGACGCGCACCGAAGGAAAAGATTGATATCTAATGAGAAACAAACCAGTACAGCTTGTTGATATCGCCATTGAACCGGGAGAGCAAAAGGCTATTGAGATTTCGCTAGCCACCACGACAACGCATAACGATCTGAAAATGACTGCTCATGCTATGCATGAGCAACCGACCCGGTCTTTTTTGTTTGTCTGTGTGACTATTCATGGCGATGAAATCAATGGTGTTGAAATTATTCGCTGCCTGCTCGGGCAAAAACAAATCCAACAGATTAGAGGAACATTGATAACGATTCCCATTGTTAATATGCATGGCTTTATCAGCCACTCCTGCTATTTGCCAGATGGTTACGACCTCAATCGTAGTTTTCCGGGTAGTAATAAAGGTTCGTTAGCGGGGCACGCATTGCCAATACTTTTCTCAACGAGGTTGTGACCAAGTGTGCCCATGGTATTGACTTGCATACAGGTGCTTGACACCGTGACAATCTTCCACAGATCAGTGCCGACCTGAACCAGAAAAACATCAAAGATCTGGCTGTTAGCTTTGATGTTCCTGCTATTATTAACTCTAGAATGATCGATGATTCCCTGAGGGAAGCAGCCAGCGAAACAGGCATACCCGTTCTGTTATAAGAAGCAGGCGAGACGCTACGGTTCAATGAGGTGAGTATCCGTGCTGATGTACGAGAGGTATGTAGTGTCATGAGAGCACTGGAGATGTTACCTAAACTGAAAAAAGGTGGCAGCACGTTATCGCCGGTAATCTCGTTCAGCACTTCCTAGGTTAAGGCACTTTACAGAGGTATTTTTCGGGAACTGGTGCCCTTGAGGGTCAAAGTAGAGAAAGGTAGCGTCCTAGGAGTAATTGCTGGTCCGCTTGGTATCAGTGAATACAAAGTAATAGCGCCTGAAGAAGGTATCGTGATTGGCCGAACAAATCTACCACTGATCCATGAAGGTGATGCACTGTTCCATCTGGCTTACTATCAGCATCAGGTAGATATGGTGCTGAACCAAGTCGAGGGATTTCAGGAAGCATTAGAGTCTGAAACCGTCAATTTGTCACCAGCTAAATCAGCCTCGGATTGGAAAACTGATTGGGACCAGCTCGTCTAGTGATGCTGTATGCTGCGCCCGCACTTTGGCTGGTCCCTCAATAATTATAGTTAATTTTGGCTTTTTCACATATGGGAGTGATTTCAGGGCGTTAGATTACACTGAGGCAGTATACAGACCATAAGCCCGGTATTCATACAGGAAGGCTGCGGTCCCTAAATCTGAGGCATTGCCTGTTGAAGGCCACCCTTCAGGACATAGGCATCGAAACCCCTTTCACTTAAAATATAGCCTGCTGAGGAACTGCGTCTTCCAGTATCACATGCAACAATGTACCGTTGTGATTCCTGTAATATATCAATCTTTTCTCGCAGAAAATATAAAGGGATATTAATGCTACCTTTGATATTCCATTTTTCAAATTCTGTTGGAAGACGGACATCCAGTAACTTGGCACCTTTTACAATCATTTGTTTGGCTTCGTCCAGAGTAGCTGTCTTCATAAGAGGTTCTTTGAGCAGCTCTTCGAAGTCACTCTTGGAGAGGCGCATTAATGTTCCATCGGTGGCCATTTTGATAGTTGCATTACGCCTTGCGGAGGATATCAGTGCTTCTTCACCAAAGCTGTCTCCTTCAGTCAGAATGGCCAATTTCACACCCTCCGGCTTGTTGGGAGTTTCGCGTACCACTTGGCATTTGCCTCTACTAATAATATAAAAGTAATCTCCCTCTTCCCCTTGCTTAATAACAGTGTCGCCCTGATTAAAGCCAACAGCCTCCATTTCCATAAACATGGTTTGAATATTGGCAGGTGGGAGGCGATGAAATGCCTTTGCCCGTAATATCTTGGTCATCCAGTCACCAGTATCTTCATCAGCGATATCCTGTTTCCTGCTGAGCTCGACGACATCATAGCTACCCGTCTGATCCCAAGTAAGCATTAAATCAAGCAGATCGCTATCTACGCGGACAAAGGTCGCATCTTTGATGATACGTGCACTGAGCTGGCGAGGCTGTGAAGGTGCAAGGGGGTGGGTGGCACCGGGAGTACCGCCTTTAATTCTTTTCAGGGCTTGCCCGTTCTGATTAAGCAGTTCGACTTCACCAGCAATAATATACACTGATTTTTTATCCTGCTCCCCCTGTTTGAAGGCATATCGCCCGGCAGTTACCGTATCAACGGTAATTTTTTCTGTTAATTCAGAGAAGCGTTCTGGATTCAGCCCGTTAATTGGTACCAAAGTACGAAGAACCTGCTTATCTACGGCGACTGAACTCATGCAGTATTTCCCTCAAGGCTGATATATTTCAAAATGCGAACCACAATAAAGCGAAGATAACATCCTTTAATGTGACTCTTCAATTATATCACTTAATTATACTACTTATACACGATTTGCCTTGGTCCTGTCCTAGGGTACCTATGAGACAAAATCAGGTGGTCTGTATAAATTGTTGATGTTTGTCCATAAGTGCGTGTGGGCAAATCCCATGGCCATAGTGGGTTCGATAGTAATTTGCTTATAGGCTGTAGTCGCGTTATTGGTTGTGGTCTCTCTCCAAGTTGTTTACCTAGGATTCATACGGTGCCAACGGAGGCGGACAGGAGTGCGCGATTAATACCTGCAAGGTCAATTGACTTTGGTGCAACCCATCTCGGAGCAAGTGCTTCGTGTTAAAGAAACCGTCCAAGTTGCGGGCGTGAACGTATGTACCATCTACCAGTGACTGGTCCGATATCACTACGAAGGCTCAGATGGCTTGGTGAATTGCTCATTCAAATCCCAACATAACCATCAGCATCTCAAATTATTCAGCTACCCTGTGCCGTATTTCTTGAGCCTTTACCAAATAATAGTGTGTATTGTTGTGTTACTTTACTGGCTTTGTACACTGAGCGGTGGTTACGATGTTGCCGGATGGATTTTCTTTATGTGCCTGCCGTGTTTTAGCGTCAGAGTATCTGACAGGTTTGTTGCTTGTGCGTCCGTTTCTGGCAGGTCTGAACCGCGATTCAGCTGCCTGCTGGTATGCCTGTTGCCGGGATTATCAGCGCACATGGTAAACCGTACAGTATTGGAGAGGGAAGGGGTCTCCATGCCTATGTCTGGCGTTTTTCCCAGATGTGCCTTACTTATAATGAACAGGGGCCGCGGGTTATGGTTACCGGTTCCGGTGTAGTTACTTACGGTCATTCCATGATCAGGGGTGGGTTTATACGCTGTGTTTTGATAGTTCGTGTATCGCCTGAGGACCGTTTGGCTGGCTGATGGTGATAGTTGTCGGCAAATTCTCTACCAGCGGCTTTAGCCAGTCTGTTGAATACTGATGTCAGACTCGTTTTACTGGCTAGTACTAAGCAGCGGTTTGTTGTCTTCCACACTGTTGCCAGGTAATTCCGAAGTTATCTTTACATCGTTACTGTTTGTTTATCCAGAGTTTTGGCTTGGCTTGCTGATAGCGGTTACAGTGGGTAACACCATGGGTAGCTATATTTCCTGGGGTATGGGATGGGCACTAGCAAACCGTTTTCCAGTGCGGTTCGGTGGCTTGCGCAGTCGTGAAAACGCTGTTCGGGCTATTCAAAGGTGGGGCAGCCCGATTTTGTTACTGTCTTGGATGCCGGTTATTGGTGACCTGCTTTGTGTCGCCGCAGGCTGGCTGAAAACGAGACCGGTCTCCGGCCTGCTATATATTGCGACCGGCAAGCTACTGCGCTATGGCCTGATTGTCTGGCTGACTGTGTAGCCGGTCACTGAGGCTTTACTCATGCTGCACGGTACGGTGTTAAAAGTATCCTCAAAATGCTCATTTACGTAAATAACCTATAACCGTGTTTTTCGGCTTTTTGCCTTGCTTCGCCACTTACCTGAGTAAATTTCAACGGCCTAAATGGGGTTTATCCCTTCTAGAGGTATCCGCACATAGCTAATGTCTTTCATGATGGCGTAAAGGGCCGATAATACCAAGAATATCAACAGCGGGTAGGACAACAATCCAAAGACGATGCTGGTTACCAGCGGAATGAGTATCTGGACTTGTTTGCTGGTTTCAGACAGTAGTGGTAACATGCTTGCAATGATGGCGATTGAGGTCAGCGTGATAGCACGGAAGCGGCCACGCACCGTTTGGTTCGCCACTTCATGGAGGTTTCCTCCCTGTTTTGCCCGGTATTTGACGAATCTCACCATGAGTGTGGAGAGTCGCTGACGGCAATTTCTGAAAACGATGCAAAGCCGACTATGCTTGGTATGGTGATAGCCAAACCTATCAGTATGTGTCTCCAGATGACACCGATCAATACCAGCGGAACCGCTACCATGACGATTAGTGGCTCACGATAGTTCTTGAATTGCAGGCTGAGCAGTAGAAACATGCCGGCGAAGCCAATTGAAAAGCCGTTTAGCATGGATTTCTGAGTAATGGTACCATTTTTGGCTTCGCCTTCAAAACTGAGTTTTAGTTGCGGATATTTTTCTTTTAGTTCTGGAAAGTACTGATCTTTGATATGGTCGAGTACTTGTGAGATATTGGCTTTAGTGGAATCAATATCGGTGAATACGCGGCTGTTTAAGCTAAGGAAGTCCTGATCAAATCAGAATTTTTCTGAGGCAGTCTTAAGTTGTTCTGCCTTATCGGTACGTTCCCAGGTAAACTTGGGATCTTCGCGACCGAAGTGCCCATAGGTTGCTGTTTCGCGATAAATTGGCTGCAACAGATTCAGCTCTCGTATGATACTCCCTGGTCTAAGATCAAAATGTTCGGCGACCAGGGTTTCGATGCGGTGTTCGTTAATATGGTTGGTGGCGAAAGTATCGACATGGATAGAAATCGGTCGGGAAACACCAATCGCGTAGGCCAGCTGCACTTCGCATTTGTCGGCTAGACCTGCAGCAACCACATTTTTGGCAACATATCGTGCGGCATAGGCAGCTGAGCGATCCACTTTGGATGGGTCCTTACCGGAAAATGCGCCGCCACCGTGACGACCTACGCCGCCGTAGGTGTCAACAATGATTTTGCGTCCTGTCAGGCCGCAATCACCGGCAGGACCGCCAATTACAAAGCGACCGGTGGGGTTTATAAAGTACTTTGTATTATTGCTCAGCATGTCGGCAGGCAAAACCGGCTTGATAATCTCCTCCATGACTAGTTCTTTTAGGTCGTTATGGCTGATGTCTTCGCTGTGCTGGGTTGACAGTATGACAGTATCAATTGTCGTGGGGATATGATTTTGGTACTTGACGGAAACTTGGGATTTGACATCAGGACGTAGCCATTCCAACAGCCCCGATTTGCGAATCTTTGCCTGCTGCTCAGTCAGACGATGTGCCAGCTGAATCGGCATGGGCATCAGGGCAGGTGTCTCATTGGTTGCATAGCCGTACATCAGCCCCTGATCCCCTGCGCCTTGGCCCGGATCAATACCTTCGCCTTCATTGACGCCTCGTGCGATATCAGAAGATTGTCTATCTAGTGAAACAAGGACTGCACAGCTGGCACCGTCAAAACCCATCTCGCTGCTGTTATAGCCGATATCCAGGATGGTATCGCGTACTACCCGGGCGTAATCAATATTGGCGGTTGTGGTGATTTCGCCACAGACTATCACCATGCCGGTGCTTATCAAGGTTTCGCAGGCCACGCGCGCCTTTCGGTCCTGTTCAAGAATGGCATCGACTATGGCATCTGAGCAGCTATCAGCTATTTTGTCCGGATGTCCTTCTCCAACCGATTCGGATGAAACGATATATTCCCTAGCCACGTTAACACTCCCTGCAAGTCCCCGAAACGGGCATTGTGATAGCAGACATATTGTCTGCTGCTTTGCCGAAGAAAGCAAATCCTTGCAAATATATTAGGCGTTCGACCTTCGGAATTGTGTTCTGTCTGATTTATAATCCGTCCATGAGTACTCAAATTGTATTTCTTGATCGCCTGACGATCCGTCAGGATATTGAAATCAGGAGGCCTAGCTTTCCACATGAGTGGGTAAGCTTTGATGCGAGCCTGCCTGAGCAGGTGATTGATCGCTGTCGTGATGCCGACATCATTATCACTAACAAAGTACCACTGCATAAAGCAGTTATTGAGCTTTTGCCACGCCTGAAAATGGTTGCCGTTGCTGCAACCGGCGTTGATCGGGTTGATGTTGGTGCCTGCCGTAAGCATGGGGTGATTGTCAGTAATATCAGAAATTACGCGCTGACAACCGTGCCCGAGTATGTCATCAGCGTGGTACTCGCATTGAGGCGACAAATACTCCAGTACCGCCAAGAGGTATTGAATGGTCGTTGGCAGGCCGAAGAAGGCTTCTGTTTCTTTGATAAGCCCATCCATGATGTCAGGGGGACACAGCTGGGCATCATTGGTTATGGTGCCTTGGGGCAGGCCACGGCCAAATTGGCACATGGCCTTGGAATGCAGGTCCAGTATTGCTCGCCTTCATCTAGGGATAAGGATTTCGCCGAGCCTGTTGAGCTGGATTATCTACTGCGGACATCTGATGTTATTTCATGTCATTGTCCGTTAAACGAGCAAACAGAAAGCCTGATTGACGGACATGCCTTTGCGCGGATGAAACCTTCAGTCATTTTTGTTAATACCGCACGAGGTGCCATTGTTGATGAGCAAGCCTTGGCTGAAGCACTGGTGAATAATAAAATTGCCGGAGCCGGTATTGATGTGCTGCCTGAGGAGCCTCCAGCTGCGGACAGCCCGATAATGCGGCTTGTTGGTCGCACTAACATTATTCTTACCCCGCATGTGGCTTGGGCCAGCCAGCAGGCCATGCAGTTATTGGCAGACCAGCTGATAGACAATATTGAAGCGTTTATGGAGGGTAGCCCCAATAATGTCGTGCGGGTTCGGTGACTTGCCGGTTAGCCGGTCGAGCTCTTACACATACCCCCCTTGTAGTGTTAGCTTGCTGAGCTTGCAGCGATAATCGTTATGTTGCCTGCTGTCAACGAAGAAATTACGCCTGTGATAAAGATCATCAGGGAGGCATCTGTCTGCCATCTTGGAGTTGACTATGCCTTTCATGGGTTTCTTCCGCCCATCTATTAAGGTGCATGCCACATACCTAAGGACAGAGAGCAAAGAAAATTCAAAATCCTTGAAAGATTTTGTGATTGTTGTGGTCTATGCTATGGTAGTAAATGCAGCTGCTTGGTCAGCTGTCCTGTTAAATCTTAAGGAGAAATTTAAATGACTGATAAAAGAGCCTTTTTGAAAAACGCTGTCGCCACAGCTATCGCTGTAGGTGCGGGTGCGGTAGCCCCGGCCGCCATGGCGATCCCGGAAGGTATGGAAAAGTGTATGGGAGTTGCCAAAGCAAAAATGAATGACTGCGGCACCTCCAGTCATGCTTGTGCCGGACAGGCGAAAGTGGATGGTCATCCGGAAGAATGGGTGGCTGTACCCAAAGGCACCTGTGAAAAAATTGTTGGTGGGAAAGTAGGTTAAAAGCTAACACCAGCAAGTTTTGTATGACTTATACGTCTGACTGTTGTGAAACCAGCCCGACTGCTGGCCCGATTCATGGTGTTGGCATCGGGTTGCGCTCACAACATTACCGATATATCTTGGCTAACAAGCCTTCAACCCCTTGGCTGGAGGCACTAACCGATAACTACATGGGAGACGGTGGTCAGCCGCTGGGCTATCTGGAGCAGATTAGAAGTCTCTACCCTATCACTTTTCACGGTGTCGGTATGTCTCTGGGGTCGCCTGGAGCGGTGAATAAAGCCTACCTGCGACGATTAAAGGAAAGAATACGGCAATTTGAACCAGTGTGGGTATCTGACCACACTAGCTGGAGTGCCTGTCACCGGCATAACAGCAATGAATTGCTACCACTTCCCTATACGGAAGAAGGCATTTCTCATATGGCTGGTAAAATCGCCGAGGCGCAGGATTTTCTTGGCGAGCGCCTGTTGATTGAAAACGTATCCTGTTACGTTGAGTTCAGGGACTCGCAGATGCCTGAATGGGAGTTTATTAACGGTATTGCGGATGAGGCCGATTGCCATATACTGCTGGATATTAACAATATTTACGTTAACGCCTTTAATAACGACTGCCAAGCAGATGATTTTATTCAGGGAATAAGCCCCGAACGCATACGTGAAATACACTTGGCGGGTTATGAAGATCGGAAGACCCATTTACTCGATACGCATGGTCAAGAGGTCCATCAACCAGTCTGGGATTTGTATCTTCGTGCTGTTGAACGGCTTGGCCCGATTCCAACACTGATTGAATGGGATACGGATGTTCCTGAGTACCCGATACTACAACAGCAAGCCGGCATTGCCGAAGGCATTATCTCAATGTCTTCCAAATCGCATGCCCACGCTGCCTGAAATACAAAAAAAATTCTTCGCTGGCCTCTTCGGCAACGACAGGCAGGTTACCGATGCGTTGCTGCCCTCAGCGACACTATCAGCAGAGGCACGCTTTGATATCTATCGGAGTAGTGTTTTCGGCCTGTATACCAAGGTGCTTGCTGAAATATATCCGGTTTGCAAGCGGTTGCTGGGAGTACACTTTTTTGATAGTATGGTGAACCATTACATTGCTGAATATCCGTCAGTTTCTGCTAATGTCATCGACTATGGAGGGCAGTTCCCGGAGTTCCTGGAGGACTTTGAACCCGTATCCGAATTGCTTTATCTTACTGATGTCGCTCGCCTAGAATGGGCCTGGCATCGTGTATTCAATGCGTGTGACTTCACACCGGTGGATACATCTGCGCTACTGTCGCTCAGCGAGGAGCAGCTGTACGAGACGGTGTTTATGCTGCCCCCCGCGAGCAGGCTATTGCATTCAAAGTATCCTGTCGATACTATCTGGCAGCAGAACCAGCCGGAGATAGAACAACCCTCCGATATCCAGCTGGAAATACAGGATAACTATCTCTTGGTACGGCGCCTCGGTTACGAGATCAGAATCGACAGGATGAGTCGCGAACACTGGTTGTTGTTAGACTCAGTAAGTCAGGGGCTAACCCTAGGTCAGTTGAGTGAACAGCATGATAATGTGGATTTGCAGATATTTCTTGTCGAAGCCATCAGATACCAGTGGTTCAGTGATTTTTCAATAACAAATCGGAGTTCAAGTCATGTATGAGCAAATAATAAGATACTACACCTATGGGATCAGGGGCCTTGATACCCTGCAACCGGTCTTTGCCCTTGTGCTGCGATGTTGGCTGGCCTATGTATTTTTCCTGTCAGGTCTGACCAAGATTAAAAGTTGGGATAGTACCCTATGGCTATTTCAATATGTATACAGCGTACCTGTCATTTCACCTGTGCTGGCAGCATGGCTGGCAGCCATTACGGAACTGGTGCTGCCCCTCTTGCTGGTTCTCGGAATATTGACGCATCCCATGGCAATCATCCTGTTTGTGTTTAATCTGGTCGCAATGTACTCCTATCCGGACATCAGTCCGGCAGGGATCAATCAGCATATGATGTGGGGAGTAATGATTGCCGTCCTGGTGTTTTATGGTGCAGGCAAGATCTCTGTTGATAACTGGCTGAAGGACAGATTTGTCGCTGATTAGCGATATATTAAAATCTGGTTATAGCTCCCCCTCAGTTCAGGTCTGAGCAGGAAGCTGAGGTTCTGTTCGTACGGTGATACAATGTCAGAAATAACATCAAAATGCTCACTCTTTGTGTGAGTCGGTGATTTTTGCTTTGCCTTGCACTCAACCGAGCGAACTTCAGCAACCTGTTAAGTCTATCTCTTGGCAAGCGATTGAAATCCTGCTTATGCAGGATGCAATAAGGGGGCGTCAGGGTGTGGTGACACTGTAGTGGAGTTATACGGTGCTTGCAATCCATATTATTGGGGCCAAGCTGGATGGCGAGCTTGCTGAAACTCCATTACAGTCCCTGTGCCTTGTTCTGGCACCAATCGCTACGGTTTTTCAAATTTCTCTGGCGCTAAAAATGTTCTCGAAGTGCTCATTTACCCTGTGTAGACTGTTTTTTTACGGTCGTTTTTATCTTGCTCCACACTTACCTGAGCTGAATTTCATCAGCTTGTTTAGTTTACTACCGAACTATGAGCCTTGTCGTTGAGATCCTGATTGGTCTGCGATATCTGCGGGCTAAAAGGCGCAACCACTTTATTTCTTTTATCTCCCTGATATCCATGCTGGGTATAGCGCTGGCGATTACTTTGTTGATAACCGTTTTGTCGGTTATGAATGGATTTCAGCAGGAATTACGGGACCGTATCCTGGTAATGACTTCGCATGTCACTGTGTCGGGCATTAACGGTGGAGGTATTGATGACTGGCGTTCAATAATAGATACATTTTCAGATGATTCGGACATCACCGGCAGCGCCCCATATGTGCGTGGACAAGTCATGCTGAGCCATGCCGGCAATGTAAATGCCGCGTTGCTCCGCGGGATCTTGCCTGAATTGGAATCTTCCGTATCAGCGGCTGCCGACAAGATGATGATCGGAAAATTATCGGATTTAAGGTCTGGAGAGTTTGGTTTAATTCTGGGTGTAGAGCTAGCCCGTTCATTGGGTGTGCTTCCCGGTGACAGGTTGACCGTGGTGTCGCCGCAGTTAAATGTGTCTCCGGTCGGTGTTATGCCGCGATTGAAGAGCTTTACCCTGGTCGGTATCTTTGAGGTTGGTATGCATGAATTCGATTCTGGTTTGGCGCTTATGCATATAGATGATGCAGCAAAGTTATTGCGCTTTAAAGGTCAGGCTAGTGGGGTGCGTTTACAGCTTGAAAATCTTTTTGATGCACCTCGAAAACGATATGAGTTTTCCCGGCAACTGGCAGGACGCTACTGGGTCAGTGACTGGACTCGTCGTCATGCCAATTTCTTTCGGGCGGTGCAGATGGAAAAAACTATCATGTTTATCATCCTTTCGCTCATTGTGGTAGTGGCTGCCTTTAACATTGTCTCCACTCTCGTGATGGTTGTGACGGACAAGGAATCGGACATCGCTATTCTGCGTACGCTGGGAATGTCGCCTTCATCCATCATGCAGGTGTTTATGGTGCAGGGAACGGTGATTGGTGGACTGGGAACCTTGGCTGGCATGGTGGGTGGAGTAACTTTGGCAACCCACCTGGAGTTTATTGTGCGCCGGATAGAGCAGATGCTTCAAACCAAGTTTCTTGATGCCAGTATTTACTACATTAGCGATGTTCCTTCACTAGTGTTGTGGGGGGACATTGTATTGATTTGTACGATGAGCTTTCTGGTGACCGTGTTAGCGACTCTATATCCAGCCTGGAAGGCAGCTCATACTCATCCCGCTGAAGCACTTCGCTATGAATAACTCAGTCGTATTGTCATGTCTTGGACTTAACAAGAGCTATCAGCAGGGCGGTAGCCGTATTGATATTCTGCATGACGTCAGCCTGAATATGTATCAGGGTGAAAGCATCGCGATTGTTGGAGTATCCGGGGCGGGTAAGAGCACCTTGTTGCACCTGCTTGGCGGTCTGGATAAACCGGATAGTGGGGAAATTCTGATAGGCGGACAAGATATCGCCCGATTGAATGAGCGGCAGCTAGGCCAACTGCGTAATCGTAGTTTGGGATTTGTTTATCAGTTTCATCACTTACTGCCTGAATTCACAGCGCTTGAAAATGTCAGCATGCCGCTAAGAATTGCCGGCATTGCAAAACAGCAGTCGGAAGAAAAAAGCAGGCTGATGCTATCCCGGGTTAACCTGGAAAACCGTATCGATCATAAACCTTCGGAACTGTCAGGCGGTGAGCGTCAGCGCGCAGCCATTGCCCGCGCTCTAGTGACTTTGCCATCGTGTGTACTGGCCGATGAACCAACAGGTAATTTGGACAGCAAAACGGCAGATGGTGTTTATGAATTATTTCTGGAATTGAATCAGGAGTTTGGTACCAGCCTGTTGATGGTTACTCATGATAAAAGTATTGCCTCACGTATGGACAGGATTGTGCGTTTATGTGACGGGACGTTAGTTGGTTAGGAAAGTATTATGGTGTGGAGTTGCTTATGCCTCGTTTTGGTAGCCTCACATTGAAGCGCTAGAGATCGGTCGAGTGCCGTGCCAGAAATAAGCACAGTTAAGGAACATATTGCTTGGTCATATGCGAATTTGGCATGTGCGCATTCGGCAATTGAGTCCGGCAAAAGCAAATATAGCAGGTCGAACTACATGATCCGAGCCAGACTCAATAAGGGGCTTGTTTCCGGCACCATGAGCATGCGTTCCACGTTTGATGATGAGAGAATCAAATACAAATACCCGGAATCCTGCTGTTATTGCGGTTCCAAAAATAATATCCAAATAGATCACTTGATCCCGCAAATCAAGGGTGGTCAAGATAGTGCCGATAATCTGGTTTGGGCTTGCAGGTCATGCAATAGATCCAAGCGGGATCGGGATGTTATCGTTTGGTTGAAATCCAAAGGCAAGGAGCCGTCTATTTTGCTGCTTCGCCGCTATCTAAAACTGGTAACCAAGTATTGCGAACAAAATCAACTGCTTGATCTTCCACTGACGGAGGTTGCAACAATGAAACTTCCATTTCAAATAATGGCACTACCGTACAAACTAGAGAATATTGAGCACCGCGTCCTGTGGGTGGAACCAAAGGAAAATCGTCATGCAAAAGGCGAGCTCCAGCCAATCGCTTCAGCCGACAGACAGCCTGCTATATGGCTTGTCTGCGGTTGAGCTTGGTCGTTGGTCCCAATGCCAATGACGCCAGAGGAACCCCGATTCAGGTTGATCCATGATGCTCTTCATGCGAGAAGCAACACCGGGACGGCATACTATGACCGCAGCTATCCCGGACTGCTTCACTCTGGGGAGCGCGTCATGGAAGGTACCTCAATTGAAGAAGATTGGATATTGCTTGCTCATGGAATAGCTGATTGGAATCGGGGCTACCAGCCTTCACCTCATGCGTCCTCACTTATAACCACAGAAGAACGAGTGAAAAACGCTCTGGTGGAAGGTTTCCGAACTTCAGAATTTTCTCGGCGGGAGGAAAGACTTTGTTAATGCAGCAAGCCGACGTATTGCAAAGAGTCAGAGGGTTCTCAGTATTCAAGACGAGAAAGCCGTAACCTTAGCATCTAAGCTCCTACATTTCTTCTCCCCTAGGCTATTCCTGCCGCTCGACAAGAACATAGCTGGGCACCTCGGCATAACCAGGTCTCCTAATCAGCTTGCAGAGTATGCTTACTGCTTGATGGAGCTTGGCTTCTCATTACAAGACGCTCCTGATGATCAGGCTTACGCTATACATTGGCAGTGGACACCAGAAGTATCCCCGATCCGGGTAGCCGACTGTACCTGCTACTGTATAGGTGGAGATTGTGATTGATACAAGCTCCATGCAGATTTGGCCTAATAATACAAACGAGTTCGCTCCAGCCTCTGCCAAACGGCACAAACCATTGTGCGCCTTGTCCACCGTTTATCCGCTGGCGCTATATTTAAGGGAAAGCTCATCGCGGCAGTAAATCAATTGGAACGAGCAAGTGCCACATGGCCTTCACTCATCGAGATGGCGAAAAACTACACCACGATCTCGTATGCCTAAGTTAATCCATTGAATGAGCATAACTCTATTAGCGCATTTGTCTGCTTTCTTAAGTATGCTCGGCCCCTGACCTCTGCTGGAAAGCCGCTTTTGTTGGTACTGATTTTTGCCACCCTTTTCTTGAATTTTGGGGGTATTATTATCGATATTTATATTCAGATGTTACTCTACATGGCTTTTCAAGGTTTCCTGATGATGTTTTATATATCTGCTGAAAGCGTAATGGTTTCTTCTCCGGAAACAGATATGTCCAGTACTCTGGAGGAGTATGCCCAGCAAGTGAAGATGTCAGGCTCAGCTTCGCATACCACAGCCACGGAAATGTCTATGCGGTTTAGCGGTTTCATCCATGCCGCATGGAGCGCAAAGTAACAAGGTGGGACGACATAATGGAACTATGTGATTTTCAGATTGGTCTTGACAGGCCTTTTTTCCTGATCGCTGGTCCATGCGTTATTGAGAGTGAGCAGTTGGCGCTGGATACATCGGGACGATTAAAGGAGATTACCGGGGAGCTTGGAATTAATTTTGTCTATAAGTCTTCTTTTGATAAGGCAAATCGCAGCGCTGCAGGCAGCTTTCGGGGTTTGGGCATAGAAAGGGGATTGAATATACTGGATAAGGTAAAGCAGCAGATTGATGTACCGGTACTCACCGATGTACATGAAGATACGCCGTTGCAGGAAGTCGCCTGTATTGTTGATGTGTTGCAAACTCCGGCGTTTCTGTGCCGCCAGACCAATTTTATTCAGAGTGTTGCCAAGCAGGGGAAACCGATCAATATCAAGAAGGGCCAGTTTCTTGCGCCCTGGGATATGGGCAACGTTGTTGATAAAGCCAAGGCTGCTGGTAACGAAGAGATCATGATCTGTGAGCGTGGTGTATCCTTTGGCTATAATAACCTGATTTCCGATATGCGTGCGCTTGCTGTGATGCGTGCCACAGGTTGCCCGGTTATTTTTGATGCCACGCACTCTGTGCAATTACCCGGCGGACATGGTAACTGCTCTGGCGGGCAGCGTGAACATGTGCCGGTTCTGGCGCGAGCAGCAGTAGCAGCAGGTGTTTCCGGGGTTTTCATGGAAACTCATCCGGACCCGGATAAGGCACTGAGTGATGGTCCGAATGCGTGGCCGTTGGCGGAGATGAAGGCATTGCTTGAGACAATGGTTATACTGGACAGGGCAGTTAAAGCCGGTGGACTGATTGAAACTGCCGGAAGCTGCCGGACAAATGCGAGGACGGACCAGTCCGGTTTACCGAGTGAGCAATAAAGCGGAATGGTGCTTTGCCGGATGCCTGTTGCGGCGATATTTGTATGTACGATATTCGTAAAATTCTGCCAAGCCTGGTGATGGTGCTTTATAGTCAGGTTGGTTTTGCCGAGACTTGCCTGGATGGTTTTGAATTAACTGCTATTGTCGTTCTTGAAAACGATATCAGACAGTCAGTTGCATCTTATGCTTGTCATATGGTTCATCCGAGACATGAGTTGACTTATGAGCTGTACGATCAGCTTCGCCAACGCTGGGGTAGGCAACGCTTCAAGCAGCGCATAATCCGGGATCGGGTTTACAGGCGTATTTACAGCAATGAATGGCGGGCTAAAATTGATGAATGGCGGCGAGTGATAGCAACAAACGAAGGCAGGTTGTTCAAGCCTGAAATAAACGCATGCCAAGATCTGAGATTGGAAATATTGAAGCATATCGGTAGCTGGAAGGCACTATTTATGGATGCAGCCCGCAAGGCTGCTGGTGAGGCTTATGATCCGTTGCGCTGTACGGTCGTTGAAGCCAAATAGCTATAGATGGATAGCAATATTACTGCCCTTGCAACAATAGCATAAGGGATCCCCTGAAAATCGCTGTGCACTTCTATAGTCGTGGTATGTGGTGTCCGAGGTTCTCATGTATCGTCTATAATACTGTGGCTGCCGGCCTCATACACTTTGCCATGCAGTCGCTCGCTACGGTTTTGCGAGATCACTGTTGTTTAAAGATTCCGACTGTCAGCAATGTAAGGCGGCGAGGTAAAAAGCAGGTGGTCAGAATTTTGGCGTCGATAATTAAGTCTTGACTGAATCAATAATTGGCGCCTATCGTGCCAAAACCTGAGTTTGCAGGGGAGATGCCTCTACATAGAACCATTGATAATAGTATGGGCAGCGTATTTGTCTATTGGGATAGCCCCAATATATTTTATGGGGAGCAAAGAATCGCCGAGATGAGAGAGGTACACCTAATGCTCGCTACCCGACCCGGATACATTTTGTATCATATTGTTGTGCCTGGCTTGTGCTGATCGCCTGCCTGAAAGAACTCTAATGTTCCGGCCTTGGGCCGCTGGAATTATACCAGATGTGGAATCTTCTGGAAAATCAAGGCGTGGAAGTCCACCTGCCTGGCCGTGGCTCTACCAACACGGTAAACCGGAGATAACTGAACAATGGTTGCAGCTTAGAATGCCGGAGAGTACCTTGGACTGAACGGTGACTCCGATATCGTTGTGCTGATTACCGTGATGGGGAAGGTATGTCGAGAGCCGCGACTTTCACAGCACCTTATAACGCATGCATAAAAAGACTGGAAGGTCGAAACTCTATCATGGCGGCGCGTATGCAATAAACGCATGCGTCTGTGGATGGAAGAACATTGGGTCTTTGTCTCGCTGGATGACTACTACGGGGCGATTATTTTCAAGGAGACCTCTTCTCCCGGGCATGATTCTACCGTGGCATGCGACCCGGCACCATTGTTGGATTTGTCTCAATGGCCATAGGCCATCGTTGGTAATTATTCCGGAAAATCGCCACACGAGCAATATGAAAACTCTGGACTGGTCTGTTCACGCCATATACGGGTTTTAATCCCCGATTTTTATAATGCAGTCCCCATAAAGGGTATGCTAAAATTGGCCGTTTAAAGGGCGCTTGGTGTCGCTTTTATCAAATATGCTTGATAAGGAAACTGTTTTTGCGAAATTCCATGGTTGATTTTGCCAAAGAAATTCTCCCGGTAAATCTCGAAGACGAAATGCGTCAGTCCTATCTGGACTATGCGATGTCGGTCATTGTAGGTCGTGCCCTGCCTGATGTGCGTGACGGGCTGAAGCCGGTACATCGCCGTGTGCTTTATGCCATGAATGAGCTGGGCAATGACTGGAACAAGGCCTACAAAAAGTCGGCACGTGTCGTTGGTGACGTGATCGGTAAATATCACCCACATGGTGATTCTGCGGTCTATGACACGATGGTACGTATGGCGCAGTCGTTCTCCATGCGCTACATGCTGATTGATGGTCAAGGTAACTTTGGCTCGGTTGATGGTGATGCTGCAGCCGCTATGCGTTATACCGAAGTACGTATGGCGAAAATCGCTCATGAGCTACTATCGGACCTGGAAAGAGAAACCGTTGATTTTGTGCCTAACTATGACGGTTCGGAGAAAGAACCGGCTATTCTGCCATCCAGAGTACCTAATCTTCTGGTTAATGGTTCTTCGGGTATTGCTGTGGGCATGGCAACCAATATCCCACCGCATTGCCTCACAGAGGTCGTTGATGGCTGTATCGCACTTATTGACAATCCCAAGCTCACGGTTGACGAGCTGCTGGAAATCATACCTGGTCCGGATTTCCCAACGGCCGGACTGATTTATGGTGCCAATGGTATTCGCCAGGCGTATGTGACAGGTCGCGGGCGTGTCTATATGCGGGCCCGCACAGAGGTTGAGGAGGACAGTTCAGGCAAGCAGACGATTGTAGTGACCGAGCTGCCTTATCAGGTCAATAAGGCACGTTTGCTGGAGAAAATCGCCGAACTGGCCAAGGAAAAAAAGGTTGAAGGTATTACTGCACTGCGTGATGAGTCCGACAGGGATGGTATGCGTGTGGTGATTGAATTACGCCGAGATGAAGTCTCCGAAGTGGTATTGAACAATCTGTTTCAGCACACCCAGCTGCAAAGTGTATTTGGTGTCAATATGGTCGTGCTGATGGATGGTCAGCCCAGGCTGGTGTCCCTTATTGACATACTGTCGGCCTTTATCCGGCACCGTCGTGAGGTGGTTACCCGCAGAACCATATTCGATTTACGCAAGGCGCGTGAGCGCGCACACATTCTGGAGGGATTAGCCGTCGCGCTGGAAAATATCAATGAGGTTATTGCGCTGATCAGAGCATCCTCAAGCCCGTCTGAGGCGCGCGAGCGCCTGATGGGCAAGTCCTGGCGGTCCGAAGTAGTTGTGAAGATGCTCAAGGCGGTGGACGTTAATGCCACGCGCCCGGAACAACTACCTCATGAATTTGGTTTGATTGATGGGGGATATCGCCTATTCAGGAATCAGGCTCAGGCTATTCTTGATATGCGCCTGCAAAAATTGACTGGCTTGGAAAAAACCAGAATTCTGACGGAATATCAGGAACTTCTGGATAGAATTAAAGAGCTGCTGGAAATCCTTGCTGATGCCGATCAGCTTATGATAGTGATTCGTGGTGAGCTGGTTGAGGTCCGTGAAAAATATGGTGATGGGCGCCGTACCGAGATTATTGAAGATCGTCTGAACTTAAGTCTGGAGGACCTGATTACTGAGGAAG
Organism: Gammaproteobacteria bacterium; assembly: GCA_028289815.1. Classification (GTDB taxonomy): domain Bacteria; phylum Pseudomonadota; class Gammaproteobacteria; order JAJDYQ01; family JAJDYQ01; genus JAJDYQ01. The sequence goes on from JAPYNQ010000020.1 coordinate 46,823, forward strand.
ATGTGGTCGTTACATTGTCGCATGCGGGTTACGCAAAGTCTCAGCCATTAACGACCTATGCGGCGCAACGTCGTGGAGGCAAAGGCAAGACAGCGACCAGTGTTAAACAGGGTGACTATATCGATAAACTGTTTGTTGCCAGTACACATGATACTATCCTGTGCTTTTCCAGCCGTGGCAAGGTTTATTGGCTCAAGGTTTTTGAATTACCGCATGCGAGCCGCGCTGCCAGAGGGAAGCCGATTGTCAATTTGCTGCCTCTGGAAGAAGATGAGCGGATTAACGCTATCCTGCCAATTCGTGAGTATTCCGGGGATAGCTATGTGTTTATGGCAACCGGTAAGGGCCTGGTGAAAAAGACATCTCTTATGGAATTCTCGCGACCACGTTCCAACGGTAAAATCGCACTGGAGATTGTTGATGGTGACCGGCTTATAGATGTGGCTGTAACCGATGGTAACCGTGAAATCATGCTGCTTACCAGTGCAGGCAAAGCAATCCGTTTCAAGGAAGACGATGTACGGCCAATGGGGCGTGCGGCGCGCGGTGTTCGTGGCATCAGAATTCCCGAAGATCATGAGGTCAATGCGCTGATTATCTGTGATAAGGGAGATATCTTGACTGCGACCGAGAACGGTTATGGTAAGCGTACCCTTGTTACAGATTACCCTTTACGGAACCGTGCCGGACAGGGAGTTCTTTCGATTCAGTGTAATGAGCGTAATGGTAAGGCGATTGGGGCACTGCAGGTCGAGGAGAATGACGAAATTATGATGATTAGCAGCGGCGGGGCGCTGGTCCGAATACGGACTGATGAGATTCCCCGGACCGGTCGCAATACCCTGGGTGTGACCTTGATACGCCTGGGTGAGGAGGAGATGCTTGTTGGCCTGGAGAAGGTAGATTCTCTGGACGATGGTGACGCAGCCGATATGAAATCTGACGAGGTATAATCTGCCATGAACAAGGTATATAACTTTAGCGCTGGGCCGGCTATGCTGCCCGCTGCGGTGATTGAAAGAGCACAGGCTGAAATGTCGGACTGGAACGATTCCGGTATGTCAGTCATGGAAATGAGTCATCGCGGAAGCGAATTTATGAGCATTGCAGGGCATGCGGAACAGGTTCTGCGCGAGATTATGGAAATTCCTTCCAATTATAGGGTACTTTTTTTGCAGGGCGGTGCCAGCACACAGTTTGCCGCCGTTCCCATGAATCTGCTTCGTGGTAAGAGCAGCGCCGACTATCTGCTGACCGGTATATGGGGCAAAAAAGCCGTGGCTGAAGCAAGCCGCTATTGTGATGTCAACCTGGCCGCTGATGCTTCGGAACGGAGTTTTACGGAGATTCCCTCTCCCGAGACCTGGAGTCTGGATGCCAATGCAGCGTATGTGCATTACACTCCAAATGAGACTATTGGGGGAGTGGAATTTCATTGGGTTCCGGATGTTGGCGATGTACCCTTGGTAGCTGATATGTCCTCCACGATTCTGTCTCGTCCGATTCCGGTTGAGCGTTATGGAGTGATCTATGCGGGCGCACAGAAAAATATCGGCCCAGCCGGGTTGGCGCTGATCATTGTTCGTGAAGATCTGACTGGTGAAGTGGTTGAGGGTACGCCGGCAATGTTGAACTATCAAACGCATGCTGATAATGCTTCCATGTTCAATACCCCACCAACTTACAGCTGGTATATCGCGGGCCTGGTATTTGACTGGCTCAGGGAACAAGGTGGCTTGCGGGCTATAGCCGAAGTCAACAGGCGTAAGGCGGATAAACTGTATAAGGCTATTGACGAGTCCGATTTCTATTCCAGTCCGGTGCGTGCGGACTGCCGTTCCTGGATGAATGTGCCTTTTACTGTTGCTGATGGTAGCCTGGATGCTGCCTTCCTGGCTGGGACGAGGCAGGCCGGACTGCTGGCATTAAAAGGACATCGTTCGGTCGGTGGTATGCGTGCGAGCATCTATAATGCCATGCCGGAGAAAGGGGTAGATACGCTGGTGGATTTCATGAAAGAGTTTGAGAGTAGCAATGGCTAAATCAATACTGCTGGAGCCCCTGTAAATCATTTAGAGAGTCAGACACTATGCAAAAGAAAAAATCAGCGATCAGCTGACCAATCTCTATACAAGTAGTTATCGACAACCAACTCCACATCTGCCAGCAGGTCGAAAGGATTGAAGGCAATTTGGACAAACACCGGGAACAGGATAGTGGTTAGTCTGGCTGGATGCCTGATTTATACCAAGGACAATGATGACATGGGAAATGAACCGAACCAAAATGTTTAAGATACTGACATTAAATAGCATTTCTGTGGCGGGACTCGACCGGTTACCACGTGACCATTACCAGATTTTGTCTGAAACCCAACATCCTGCTGCGATCATTCAGGACACATGACATGGAAATCCCCAGCATCCTGAAGGTGATCGGTCGTGCCGGTGCCGGAGTGAACAATATTCCGGTTGAAGCCATGAGTGAGTGCGGCATTACTGTAAAGCTGCCACGAATAGCGGGCAGCCATCGCCTCGCCGTTGTGAACTCCAATGTTCCTGACATGGTCGGCAGGATTGCTCACTGCCTGGGTGAGACTAACCACAATATTACACACATGGTGAATGAGTCGCGCAAAGATATCGCTTATACATTGATGGATATTGACGCGGCGGCTCCGCAGGAGCTTATTGATACCATCTGCAGTATTGATGGCGTCTTGTCAGCCAAGGCACTTTAGTCGCTTGTCAGGGTCCCGCTTTTATACAGTCTTTAGTCACCCATGGTAAACAACGAAAAAGAGCAGCTCAGTTCAATTCGACGGGAAATTGATGATCTGGATATCCGAATCCAAGAATTAATTTCACGCAGGTCCGAGTGCGCAAGAGAGATTGCCCAGATAAAGCGGGCGTCCAATCCAGAGCTTGTCAATTTTTATCGACCGGAGCGTGAGGCCGAAGTATTAAGAGGCGTAAAAGCCAGAAATAAAGGTCCGTTGGATGATGAAGTGATTGTTACAATTTTTCGTCAGATTATGTCGGCTTCTCTGGCGCTCCAACTGCCGTTACGGGTCGCGTATCTGGGGCCGGAGGGAACCTATACCCATGCTGCCGCCTTGAAGCAGTTTGGTTCTTCAATCAAGCTGATCGCACTGGCAGCCATTGATGAGATTTTTCATGAAGTAGAATCTGGAAATATTTCTTATGGTATTGTTCCTGTTGAAAATTCTACTGAAGGAATAGTCAATCATACGCTCGATATGTTCCTCGATTCGACATTGAATATCTGCGGAGAAGTGTCCTTGAGAATTCACCATCACCTACTCTCTAATGAAGGGAACCTTAGTCAAGTGAGTACGGTATTCGGCCATCCGCAGGCGCTGGCCCAATGTCGCCGGTGGTTAAATACCAATCTCCCTGATATTGCACAGGTTGCAGCCTCAAGTAACGCAGAGGCCGCCGATATTGCTGTAAAAACCCCGGGGGCAGCTGCCACCGCCTCCGAATCGGCAGCAGCCCTATATCATCTGCAATTTCTGGCCAGAAATATTGAAGACGATCCAAACAACACTACCCGTTTTTTCCTCATCGGAAAACAGCAAACAAAACCGAGTGGTAACGACAAGACATCGCTGCTGCTTTCAACAGCCAATCGTCCCGGCGCGTTATATGCCATGCTGTCACCGATTGCTGAAAATGGTGTGAGCATGACAAGAATTGAGTCGCGTCCATCCCGGCGTGTGGCTTGGGACTATGTATTCTTTGTCGATGTCGAGGGGCATCAAACAGATACAGATATCTCAAAGGTTTTGTCTGAATTGCGGGACAGCCACTTTCTGGTTAGAGTGTTGGGTTCTTACCCGGTCAGCGTACCATAGCCATGCCGCTCATTGATTTAACTGCCCCCGGCATTGACGGGCTAAAGCCATACCAATTCGGAAAATCAATTGAAAAATTGCAACACGAATCGGGTATCACTGATGCCATCAAGCTGGCATCCAATGAAAATCCATTTGGTCCCAGCCCGAAAGCACTGGCTGCCACCGTCGCAAAGCTTGGCGAAATCTCCTTCTATCCGGATGGTAGTGGTTGTGCGTTGCGCACAGCATTGGGGGAATATCATGGTTTGGATGCTGATTTTATTACTATCGGTAATGGTTCAAATGAAATCCTGGAGCTGGTTGCGCGATTGTTCCTGATGCCGGGGACGCAGGCGATGTTCCCGCAACATGCATTTGCGGTTTATCCGATAGTTACGCAGGCGGCCGGTGCCGAAGCCTTGGTCGTGCCGGTCGGCAGGGAAACCTATCGAGTTGAACTCGACAGCATGGTGTCTGCATTGAGTGATCAGGTACGCGTATTGTTTCTGGCAAATCCCAACAATCCGACTGGAACCTGGCTAACGGCAACCGAACTGTATGGTTTTATTTCCCGGATTCCACCACGAGTCATTATTGTACTTGACGAAGCCTATTTTGAGTATGTTGAAAAAGAGGGTTATGAGTCTGCGATACGATGGATTGCGGATTTTCCCAATCTGCTGGTAACGCGCACATTTTCTAAAATATACGGTTTGGCGGGCTTTCGTATTGGTTACTCGGTTTCTCAACCTGAGCTGGCAGAACTGTTGAATCGTGTCCGTCAGCCGTTTAATACCAATATGCCAGCTCAGGTAGCGGCACTGGCCGCGCTGGATGATGATACTCATGTGCAGCAAAGTCGTGAAAAGAACCTTGCTGGCATGCAACAACTAGAGTCTGTATTTAATGATATGGGGCTATCCTGGATTCCTTCCGCCGGTAACTTTATCTGTGTGAATTTCAACCGCGAAGCCATGCCGATTTACGATACCTTACTGCGCGAGGGAGTCATCGTGCGCCCGGTTGCCAGCTATGACTTACCGGATTGCCTGCGTGTCACAATAGGCTCTGAATCCGAAAACAAACGCTTTGCCGGGGCATTAAAAAAAGCGATGCAGGCTATTTTTTGATTAATCGTTTATGCATTATCGGCGTGGGCCTGATAGGAGGATCGCTGGCCCTTGCCCTGAAGAAATACAGTGCCTGCCAGTATATTATCGGTTGTGGGCGCAGCATTGAAAATCTGCATAACGCCATTGAGCTCGGCGTGATTGATGATTATCACACCGATCCGGCGGTAGCGGTACAGGGTTGTGATGTCGTGTTACTGGCTATACCGGTGGGTGGTATGCGTACGGTTATGGCCGCCATTAAGCCCGCCTTGACTGAGAACATGGTAATCACTGATGCTGGCAGTACCAAGGGATCGATTATTGAGGGGGCTCGCGAAGTGTTTGGGGATCTGCCTGGAGGCCTGATCCCGGGGCACCCTGTTGCGGGCAATGAAAACAGTGGAGTTATTGCGGCCACGGCTGATCTGTATCGAGGATGTCGTGTGATTTTGACTCCGCATGAAAACAGTCATGAAGACGCATTGAACACGGTCACTGCTATGTGGCGGGCGACCGGGGCTCAAGTGAATTATATGGACGCTGAACTGCATGATCATATACTGGCATCCACCAGTCATCTGCCCCATATGCTGGCATTTTCACTGGTGCGTGAACTGGTAAACAGCCCGCATCATGATAATATTTTTCGCTATGCGGCGGGGGGGCTTCGTGACTTTACTCGAATTGCGGAAAGTGATCCGGTGATGTGGCGTGACATATGCTTATCCAACAAGGATGCCATCCTTGCGGCCATTGACCGCTATCGCGATGAGTTGGAGCGGCTGCAACGGGCTATTTGCGAATCTGATGCGGATACCATGCACAATATGTTTGCCGAGGCCCACGATGCTCGTGCGCGCTTCAGGTGCCTATTGGATATTCAGGAACAGGATTGCCAGTAAGCGGTTGTCATAATGAGTAACCAGGTAAATTTCATTGCTTCGCCGGCACAGCGACTGACGGGTGACATTTGCGTGCCGGGTGATAAATCAATTTCGCATCGCTCCATTATGCTGGGTTCTCTGGCAGATGGCACAACCCGGGTGCGTGGTTTCCTGGATGGTAAGGATTGTCTGGCGACTCTGAATGCCTTCCGCACTATGGGTGTGAAAATTGAAGGCCCGGACAACGGTCGAGTGGTAATTCACGGTGTCGGCACTGATGGCCTGAAAGACCCGGCTCGTGCTCTGGATATGGGTAATTCCGGTACTGGTATGCGTTTGATGGCTGGCTTGATGGCGGGTCAATCTTTTGATTCAGTGATGGTAGGCGATGATTCATTGATGTCGCGCCCCATGCGCCGAGTGGCCAAACCGTTGGTGAGCATGGGGGCAAATATTGCTACCACGGAAACCGGAACCGCACCGATTGCGATAACAGGCAGTACCCCTTTAAGGGGGATAGACTATAAGCTCCCTATTGCCAGTGCCCAGATAAAATCCTGCATACTGCTGGCGGGTCTGTATGCCAAAGGGAAGACCAGGGTGATTGAACCGGCACCCGTTCGCGACCATACTGAAAAGATGTTGAGGAGCTTTGGATATGAGGTAAATAACCCACAGCCAGGCGTATTCAGCCTGACTGGCGGGAAGCGTCTGTCGGCGACGGAGATTAATGTACCTGCTGACATTTCTTCGGCGGCATTTTTCATGGTGGGGGCCAGTATTGCGGAGAATTCTGATATTACCTTGCGGCATGTCGGCGTGAATCCCACTCGTACAGGCATTATCAATGTACTGCGCCTGATGGGAGCGGATATAAGCATTGAGAATGAGCGCACAGCCGGCAATGAACCCGTAGCAGATGTTCGGGTTCGTTCAGCACCTCTCAAAGGTGTGCACATACCGGAAAAACTGGTGTCGTTGGCCATCGACGAATTTCCGGCCATTTTTATTGCCGCATCTTGCGCTGAAGGTGAAACGGTATTAGCCGGTGCGAGAGAACTCCGTGTCAAGGAAAGTGATCGCATTCAGGCGATGGTTAATGGCCTGAAAGTTCTTGGCGTAAATGCCAGGCCGGCACAAGATGGTGCTGTCATACAAGGAGGAGAAGGCTTTTCATCGGGCATGATAGAAAGTTGTGGTGACCATCGTATTGCTATGTCATTTGTCATGGCATCCCTGCGAGCCAGCGGCGACATTACCATTAATGATTGCGCAAATGTTGATACTTCCTTCCCTGATTTTACCGGGCTGGCGAACCGGTCGGGGCTATCCATAGACGTGGATGGTAAACCGGGGCATCAGCCGGTTATGGGCGATCATCCATGCTGATCCGGGATTCTTCAGGGATGGTTTTTGACGGCCAGTACAGGCCCTTGTCTGTCAACAGGCAGGATATCAGATAAATATGACCATGCCTGTCATTGCCATTGATGGTCCCAGTGGTTCGGGCAAAGGTACAATTGCCCGTTTGCTGGCGGATAACCTTGGCTGGCATCTGCTAGATAGTGGCGCGCTGTACCGGGCTTTGGTCCATGCCGCGCAACAGCAAGGCATATCGACTCACGTGGAATCTGACGATCTGATCGGGCTGGCGGAAAATCTACCCGTCAGCTTTGGCACGATAAGTGGCAATATCCACACTCTGCTTAATGGAAAAAACGTTGAGGCCCATATTCGCGCAGAAACCACGGGTAATATAGCATCTGAAATAGCAACGATGGATGGCATCCGAGAAGCTTTGTTAAGGCGTCAGCGTGACTTTGCCGAGGCACCGGGCCTTGTGGCTGACGGCAGAGATATGGGTACTATTGTGTTTCCGGATGCTGCCGCCAAAATTTTTTTGACCGCAAGCCCCGTCACTCGAGCAAATAGACGCTACAACCAGTTGAAAGAAAAGGGGGTTTATGTTAACTTGGACAATCTTTTGCAGGATCTCAGAGAGAGAGACGAACGCGATACCAGTCGTGTCGCCTCTCCTTTACATCCTGCAGCAGATGCTTATTTACTGGATTCAACCGGATTAGGTATTGAGCAGGTTCTGCAAAGGATAAAGCAATATCTGCAGGACAAGTTGTAATTCGGAATGATATGCACAGAAAGCAAATGTGCCCCTGCTTTCCTGATTGCAGTCAACGACTTGATTTTAGTGATTCATCCCTGTATCGCAGCAAGTTTTGAATAAATCAGATCATTGCTTTAACGTGGCTGTTGCTATCCATTCTTGCCGGGATAGCAGCAGCTATTACCAATTTTACCACGACAGGCAAGCCTCAGCAGATTGTTGGTGGAGCGTTGTGCAATCGACCCGGTGGGTCGGGAAGAAGGTTATTCAAAATGAGTGAAAATTTTGCCGAATTATTTGAAGAAAGCGCAAAGAACCTGGACATGCGTCCGGGTATGATCGTCACAGCCGAGATAGTGGAGATCGGCCCGGATATGGTTGTGGTGGACGCAGATTTGAAATCTGAGGGAATTATCCCACTGGAGCAGTTTAGGGGTCCTGGCGGTGAAATAGAGGTTCAAAAAGGTGACAGGGTTGAAGTTACCGTTGAGGCGCTTGAAGATGGTTTTGGTGAAACCAGGCTGTCTCGCGAAAAAGCCAAGCGGACTCGTTCCTGGGAAAAACTGGAAAAAATCATGGAGTGCAATGAAACTGTTAAGGGCACTGTTACCGGCAAGGTGAAGGGTGGCTTCACAGTAGAGCTAAGCGATATTCGGGCATTCCTGCCGGCTTCTCTGGTTGATGTTCGTCCCATTCGCGACCCTTCTTACCTGGAAGGTAAAGACTTTGATTTCAAGCTCATCAAGCTGGATCAAAAGCGTAATAATGTGGTGGTTTCGCGCCGTGCTGTTGTTGAATCCGAATACAGCGAGGAGCGTGAACAGTTATTGTCCAGTATGGAAGAAGGCAAGATCATGACCGGCGTGATCAAGAATCTTATTGACTACGGCGCGTTTGTTGATCTTGGTGGTGTCGATGGCCTGTTACACATCACCGATATGGCCTGGAAACGTGTTAAGCATCCCTCTGAAATAGTTGAGGTTGGTCAGGAAGTCGAAGTTAAGATTCTCAAGTTTGACAAAGAAAAGAACCGTGTATCCCTGGGACTGAAACAGCTGGGTGACGATCCATGGATTGATCTTGCGCGTCGTTATCCGGAAGGTACGCGCCTCTTTGGTAACGTCACTAATATTGCTGACTATGGCTGCTTTGTTGAAATTGAGGAAGGCGTTGAAGGCCTGGTACATGTCTCTGAAATGGACTGGACAAACAAGAATGTCAGCCCGTCCAGAGTTGTTACCATCGGTGAAGAAGTTGAGGTTTCAATACTGGATATAGATGAAGAGCGCCGTCGTATTTCTCTCGGCATGAAACAGTGCCAGCCAAACCCATGGGATGAGTTTGCAGCCACCCATAACAAGGGTGATACGGTTTCCGGTCAGGTCAAGTCAATTACTGATTTCGGTATCTTTATTGGTTTGCCGGGCAGGATTGATGGTTTGGTTCACCTCTCTGACATTTCCTGGAATATCCCAGGCGAAGAAGCGGTTCGTAATTATAGGAAAGGTCAGCAAGTTGAAGCGGTTGTTATAGCTGTTGATTCCGAGCGAGAGCGTATCTCACTGAGTATCAAGCAAATGAATCAGGATCCTTTCTCCAATTACGTTGCAGTCAATCCGAAAGGTAGTATTGTAACCGGCAGGGTTAAAGAGATTGACGCCAGGGCGGCAACCATTGACTTGGGTGACAGCGTTGAAGGCCAGATACGTATTTCCGAAATATCTCGTAACCATATAGAGGATATCCATGTCGTTCTAAATATTGATGATGAGGTTAAAGCGAAATTTATGGCAGTTGATCGTAAGAACCGAGTGATTCTGCTGTCGATTAAAGCAATGCAGGCAGACGAAGAAAGTGCAGCAGTGAAGGAATATGCTGCTACTCCCGCCAGTACCGGCACAACCAGCCTGGGTGATTTTATAAAAGATCAAATGGGGGATAATAAGGAATAAAGCCTTTATTAGACAACAGGCTGCCTGATATTTTTATCAGGTAACCTGTTCGCTTATTAAGTTATCTTGAGTTATGATCAGGCTCAAGCGACCAGGAGGAGAAGCAGGTTTGAATAAATCAGAATTAACTGAGGCATTATCAACTAAGCTCCGTCACCTCGCCTATCGTGATATTGAGCTGTCGATAAGGCATCTTCTGGAAATTATGAGTCAGTCGTTATCCAGTGGTGAGCGCATTGAAATTCGGGGGTTTGGTAGCTTTTCCCTGCATCACCGCCCTGCCCGAGTGGGCAGAAATCCAAAAACAGGTGAACCCATTGCTTTGCCGGCAAAACATGTCCCGCATTTCAAACCAGGTAAAGCCTTAAGAGAAAAAGTTGATCTTGGCATGCAAAACGCTCTACAGCCGGAAGTCGGACAGGATAACTAGCCACGCACTTTACGGAGATTCATTTGTCGTTCGGGTCACAATCACTAAAAATATGGGAATTATAGCAGGAGTTGTGACAATACCGATTTTCTCTTATTTTTTGTTTCTCGGAATCCGGTATTTCGGCCGGTGCCGGGTAGTCATAGCATGACATGGACTGTTATCAAGCCATACTAACAAAAAGAAAACACTTGCCAGTGTTCCTGGATAGTTCTAAAAAATATGCGTATATTCTGACAAACTCTGACTAATCAGAGCTTGTTTTAGTGATTGTTGCAACACCTGAATGACTGACCTGAACCTTGCCTTCCTATTGCTACTACCGGTCGCTGCCGCATCTGGATGGTTTGCTGCATGGCGCAGCAAACGACACACCCAGACCTTCCCGATAAGTCGCTTTAACAATGATTACTTCAAGGGGTTGAACTATCTTCTCAATGAGCAGGAGGACAAGGCTATTGAAGTCTTTCTTCGTATGACTGAAGTCGATAAAGACACAGTGGAAACCCATTTTGCACTAGGGAATTTATTTCGCAAACGTGGTGAGGTTGACAGGGCTATACGTATTCACCAAAACCTGATTGCGCGAGAATGTCTTTCGGAAGAATATCGCTCCCAAGCCTTGCTGGCTTTGGCTGAAGACTACATGCGTGCAGGATTGCTGGATCGGGCTGAAGACTTATTCAAGGAGATAGTGCAGCGTCCTGGTAACCATGTACGCGCTTTAAGCTATCTAATTGATATCTATGAGCAGGAAAAAGATTGGGTTAGCGCGATTGAGGCGATCCGTGAGCTGGCGAGGCAGTCTGCAGATAATTATGACAGCGTAACGGCGCAGTATTTTTGCGAACTGGCAGAACAGGCCCGTGAACGTGGTGATAACGGTGCGGCTATACGTTATCTGGAAAAGGCCTTATCCACCGATCCAGGCTGCGTGAGAGCCAATTTACTGTCGGGCTATATTCATCAGCAGGCAGGAGACTATGAAAAGGCTATTATTGACTATAAAAAGGTACAAGGACAGGATATAGAGTATGTCACAGAAATTATAGATGATTTGCTTTCCTGCTATGTAAAGCTGGAAAGGCCCTACGATGTTATGCCTCATCTGGATGAGCTTGTAAGTAAATCCAGGGCACTTTCACCGATGCTGGCTCAGGCTTCATTGATTCAAGCAAGAGACGGAAACAGAGCAGCGGAACGCTATATTACCGAGCAGCTACGGCGGCGCCCAACTGTTCGTGGCCTTGATAGACTGATTGACGTTCATTTGACACATTGTGAAGAAAGCGCAAAAGAAAATTTAATGATGTTGAGGGAATTAACACGTAAAATATTACATAATAGGCCCGTATATAGTTGTGTGCGCTGTGGATTCAAAGGTCGATCATTACACTGGCAATGTCCAGGCTGCAAAAGCTGGCATACCATGAAGCCGGTACATGATGTTGAAGGATAGTAGCAGGCAATTGTCATGGTTAATGAGTACTCCAGGTTAGCAAAGCGCTGAAGCTGATGCAGATAAAATGGCATAAGAAGAACCAGGATATCTTACATCAGATAAAATTCAATCAGCACATCCAGCAAGCATGAAATAATAGCCATAAGTAAATAATAACAAGACAACAACGTTGTATGGTACGGTAATTATCGCACCAGATATTTTACTATTAAGATATCCATTTAGTCATTTTACCAACTCGGATTTTCCAGATAATAATCCATCATTTATCGGCTGATGCCAATCGTTGCAGGCAGCTATAGATTAACTGATCATCAATATTCAACAGGCCTTCACCGACATGAACTTCCATAAAGCTGCCAGTGCCATTGATACTGTCAAGATAAGAAGGATAAAATCTTCCTGCGACCCATACAGCAGATTCTTGTGCAATATGATCCCGGATACTGTCGAGCCTTGATGGCTTATGCACGAAGTGAATATGGAACATATTGGTTCTGGGCTGTGCGGGATAGCAGATCAACCCGGGTATATCTTTAACAAGCTCAGCGATCATTTGCGCACGCCTGACGTAAGTCGGAATATGAGGCAGATGCCGGTCCATGCCCATATGTGCGGCAATAACCATAGGATGTAACTGATACAGATTCCCCCCGTGGCGTCTGAGCCATACTCGAGCCTCATTGATAAAGATTTTCTCGCCAGCGAGCATGGCACCGCCAATACCACCCAGAGTTTTGTAAAAAGACACGTAAACTGAATCGAAAGGCCGGGTGATATGAGATAGCTGAAAGTCATTTTCCTGACTGTAATAATATAAGCACTCCCATAGCCGGGCACCGTCCATATGAATATAAGAGACATACTGACGGGCGGCGTCAGTGACATCTTTAAGCTGTTGCCACTCTGGTAAAAGCCCGCCGGTCCAACGTTGAGGCAGTTCCAACAGTAATGAGGAGACGGGCTTTTCAAGAGAACAAAAATCATCTGAATTTATCAAGCGCTGGCGATCACCCAGGAGACTGGCCTGCAAACCATGTAAAAAACGATACCCTTGATATTCATGCACCTCAAGATGGCTGGTTGGATGATAGGCTACCTGGGTTAGGCCGGTCTGATCGGCTCGTATGCGCAGAGCAATCTGCTGGGCCATTACGCCACTAGGCATAAACACAGCTGCTTCTTTGCCTAACAGGTGAGCTATTTCGTCCTCAAAATTATTTAAAAATCGGCCCTCACCGTATCGGTCGGTATCAATATCAAAGTGCCGGGCATACTCCGCCATATCCCGATACAATGTGGGAATATCAATTCTGCCATGCATATGAAAATATTGCCGGCACTGATCGTATAGCGGTATGTTTTTGTTACTCATATTTCCGTCCTGCGCCGGACAGCGAATGTTCCTGTCGATCTCAATGGCGGAGGCGAGCCCAAAGCGAACATGGCAAATGAACTTATCGCAGTATTCCCGCAAGCTGTCATCGTCTATCCTGCTCAGGAACGGTAGTTCGCATTGATATTGACATATCCATGAGAAAGATCACTTGTCAGTATTTCAATTTCACTATGCCCCTGATTCATATCAATCGTGATGGTTATTTCGTCGCGCCGCATAACCTGCTTGCCATCCTCTTCGGTGTACCACTTATCTTTTTCGCCTCCGCGGATAATGCAGACATCATCCAGCAGGATATTAACTTTTGCCGAATCGAAAGGTTCAATCGGGGCCCGTCCTACAGCGGCCAGGATGCGTCCCCAGTTGGGGTCCTGACCGAATAATGCTGTTTTTACCAACGGTGAAAGAGCAACCGCGTAACCAATGGCTTTACACTCGTCGCGGTTACGCCCTCCGACCACCCTGACGCGAGCCAATTTGGATGCGCCTTCACCGTCGCGCACAATAAGTTCAGCGAGCCGCCCACATACCAATGCAAGTTTGGCTGTAAAGACATCATAAATCGTGTCGTTCTCAGATACCGATAATCTACCTTTTCCGGTTGCGCAAACAACGCAGGCGTCGTTAGTGGATGTATCACCGTCAATCGTAATACAGTTAAAGCTGTCATCAACCGCGGCTTGCAATGCTCGCTGCAACAATGATTGGGTGATAGTCGCATCGGTGGCCAGAAATGCCAGCATTGTTGCCATATTGGGATGAATCATGCCGGCACCTTTGCCGATCCCGGTAATTCTGCAATCCCGTCCGTTGATGGAAAAGTTCTCCACGACGATCTTTGCCACCGTATCAGTAGTCATAATTGCCTGTGCGGCGGCCTGCCAGTTTTCAGAATTCAGATTCTGCAGCGCCCTGTCAATTCCCGCTCTGATTTTATCCATCGGCAGATACTCACCGATAACTCCGGTGGAGAAGGGCAGTATTGACTCTGCCGACACTTGCTGGATCTCAGCCAAGTGCCGGCAATACCGAAGCGCGTCTTCCAACCCCTGCCTGCCGGTACCGGCATTTGCATTACCAGCATTTATAATCAGATACGTGGGAGAGCCCGCCTGAAGATGTTTGCCAGCGACAATAACCGGTGCCGCTGCAAACAGATTGCGAGTAAACGTCGCGGCTGTCACAGTACCCTCAGCCAGCGAAAAAACAACGAGGTCATTACGATTACTGTAATGAACGCCTGTATCGGCAGTACCTATTTTAATTCCGTTAATCGTATATTGATGCGCTGCCAGGACCTTATGATGGGTCGAGAGTGCCATTAGCATTCCTCTTAATATGCTTTAATCAGGGAAAAGATCACATTTTTATTTTTCGTTCTCAGACAAGTCCGTGATGGATTGATTCAGAGCAAGTGACGAATGATAATATCAACAATCGCGGAAGGCAGACGGTAAAAATAAAGCCGGTGCCGACAAAAAAACAGCTCCGGGCAGAACCGGGGTCATTTTCTAGCTATTGTAAGGATTCTCGACTTTCGGGTATATCCGGCCCCCGGATACTGCTTCCGGAATTAAATGCGTTAGAATACCCGATGATCTCCAGCTATCCGGATTCGTAGCCTGAATGCCCAGTTTCCAGCAATTTCCCTCCTCAAAAGTACAATATGTACGCATAGCCCGCGATGAGGCTGGTCAACGTATAGATAATTTTCTGATACGATGGCTTAAGGGGGTGCCTAAAAGCCATATTTACCGTGTTCTTCGTAAAGGTGAGATCAGAGTCAATAAAGGGCGCATCAAACCTGCATATAAGTTAGCTGTGAATGATGAAGTGCGCTTGCCACCTGTCAGGTATGCTGAGCGTGGGGTGTATCGCCCGCCTGATAACGTGCTGGCAAAAATCGAATCCCGTATTGTCTACGAAGATGATCGGATTATGGTTTTGAATAAACCTCCCGATCTTGCGGTACATGCCGGTTCAGGAGTTAATTATGGTGTAATTGATGCTTTGCGATCACTACAGCCCGGAAAATCGCTTTTCCTGGTACACCGCTTGGACCGCGAAACCAGCGGCTGCTTATTAATTGCGCGTGACCGCCCGGCAATGTTGTCGCTGCACAAGGCGATACGTGATGGTGAAATTGATAAATACTACACCGCATTGCTGATGGGTAATTGGAGGCGGGGCAAGCAAATGATTGATATTTCGTTGCAGCGACACAGAAACCGGAATGGCGGATGCTCGGCACAGGCCTCCGCAAAGGGTAAACGTGCTGTCTCAATATTTCACCCGTTACGGGAATATGCAGGTGGTGAACATGCCACTACCGCGACCCTGGTGAAAATCAAGCTGGTAACAGGCCGCACACATCAAATCCGTATCCATGCCCGGGAAATCGGGCATCCACTGGCGGGGGACTGCCGTTATGGCAACAGCCGCTTTAACCGGGAAATGAAGGCCAACGGCCTGAGGCGTGCCTTCCTGCATGCCGGGTCTGTCGAGTTTCCTCATCCTGATGACGGTCGCAAAATACGGATCGAATCGCTGCTGGATGAAGATTTACAACAAATCCTGAGTCGTTTGCAGGAACGAAAGATAATAAGGCACCATGAATACCACAAAGTCGTTTGAGCTGATTGTGTTTGATTGGGACGGCACATTGATGGACTCACACGCCCAGATTGTCCATTGTATGCGTCAAGCGTTGTACGACTGCCGACTGCCTGATATGAGTGACTTTGAACTTCAGCAGGTAATTGG
Organism: Gammaproteobacteria bacterium; assembly: GCA_028289815.1. GTDB lineage: Bacteria > Pseudomonadota > Gammaproteobacteria > JAJDYQ01 > JAJDYQ01 > JAJDYQ01. The sequence continues at coordinate 62,806 of JAPYNQ010000020.1, forward strand.
TCTGGGCCTGCATGAAGCGGTTCAACGGCTTTTGCCGGAAGCACCTGATACCGCTATTGAGCAAGTGGTTGAGGCTTACCGGACGCGCTGGCTGTCTTCGCCGCCGAGAGCAAGCCGATTTTTTGCAGGAATTGAAACACTGCTTTACAAGTTGTCGAATAAAGATGTGCTCATGGCGGTAGCAACAGGTAAAAGCCGCAAAGGCCTGGACAGACAATTTGCTGAAACTGATACCGGACATCTGTTTGCGGCCTCCTGTTGTGCAGATGAATACCGATCAAAACCTGCACCTGACATGCTCCTGGAAATTCTTGAAACATTGGTTCAAAAACCGGAAGATGCGCTCGTGGTCGGTGACAGCACCTACGACATGCAAATGGCTCAATGCGCCGGGGTTGCGCGGTTGGCAGTGGGTTATGGCGTACATAATATCGGGCAGTTAGGCATATATGATCCCATCGGCGTGATGAATACCCCGAGCGAGCTCGTAAACTGGTTTGAGCTCAATATACTGCAAGATGTTGCAACAGAGAACCGTAAGTGACTATCTTATGCAGGCTGGCGGCCTGCTGTAAAAAATTTTGTTTATATCAGGCTTTCTCAAGGCCTGTCTGAGGTAAATACCATGATGGATGAAAAAACCGGAAAAACGACGAATTTTGAGCAGGATGTCATAGAGAAGCTCGCCTTTGCGGCCATTACCGAGCAACGCCGGGCGAGGCGGTGGAGAATATTTTTCATCTCCCTGTTTTTTATTTATCTGCTTTCGGTTCCACTGTTGATGAGCGGAGGGCTGCAATTCGATGTGGAAATCAACAAAAAACACACGGCACTTGTTGATTTGGATGGCATTATCAGCCCGGGGGCAGAAGCCAGTGCCGACAAGATAGTGACGGCACTGCGGGAAGCCTTCGCAGACGAGAATACGGCAGGGGTTATTCTGAGGATCAATAGTCCGGGAGGGAGCCCGGTTCAGTCCAGTTATATCTACAGGGAAATGAAACGTCTGCGCGGCAAATACCCGGACATACCACTGTATTCGGTTATCTCCGACCTGTGCGCATCCGGTGGTTACTATGTTGCCGTAGGTGCCGACAGGATTTATGCAAATGAATCCAGTATTGTCGGTTCCATTGGCGTCATTATGAACGGTTTTGGTTTCGAGGGAGCCATGAAAAAGCTGGGCGTGGAACGCCGTTTATTAACAGCAGGAGAACACAAGGCCTTACTGGACCCGTTCTCACCGATGGATGAGACTGAAAGGGCCCATCTTCAGCTTATGCTGACAGAGGTCCATGAAGAGTTTATAGCAACGGTACGAGAGGGGCGAGGTGATCGACTGCCTGATGATGAAACCTTGTTCAGTGGCCTGGTCTGGACCGGAGAAAGAGCCAGGCAGCTGGGATTGATAGACGAGTTTGGCAGTGCCGGATATGTCGCCCGAGAAGTTATCAAGGCTGAGGATATAGTGGATTACACCCACCAGAAAGATATATTCAGCAGGCTTTCGGAAGACCTTGGCGTAGCTATTGCCAATCAAATAAGGAAAATCTGGTGAGGACACCTTGAAAACCTGTGGCGGGCGATGCCGGTGCAAGGCATACGAAGTGCAGTAACCACAATGTATTAAGCTGATACATCAGGATACCGGCGATTGAGTGACCACGCTGCAGTATCGCACAGCAGGTTCAGGTTCCCTCAAATCAATCCACGGCTGACAAGCGGTTAACAAGCCGTTATATCATCAGGATATATTCAGTCTGTCGTGCTCCTCGTTCATATGGTGTGCCAGATCAAAATCCAACCGGGATATACCGCCCGTACTATGGGTAATGAGGTCAACAGACACGCGGTTGTAGCTGTTACACCATTCCGGGTGATGGTCCATTTCATCTGCTATGCCTGCCACCGCCTGCATGAATGCCATAGCGGCCTTGAAGCTCCTGAATGAAAAGGTCTTGTGCAGCTTTCCTTCCAGCACCTGCCAGGTTTCCTGATTGGAGACATTTAATTTACCCAGCCTGTGCCTGATTTCCTCCCGGGTTAGCGAGTACACATCTGATATCATCAGGGCACCATATCCGATTTTGTGGTCAGAACGTCCACCCCCTGGCTGTCCAGCAGACGAACCAGCTGAATAAGCGGCAGACCAATGAGTGAGTGGAGGTCATTGCCTTGCAGCGACTCAAGTAAGGCGATACCCAGACCTTCAGATTTGAAGCTGCCGGCACACTGATAAGGTTGCTCGGTTTTCAAATAGTAATCAATTTGCTGATCTGTGAGTTTTCTGAGGACAACCTCAAAGGGTTCGACCAGAGATTGATGCCGATCTCTTTCTATATCATATAAACATAAGCCGGTTAAAAATCGCATATTCCGACCGGAAGCGTGTTGGAGCTGCTTTAAGGCATTATCATAACTGCCCGGTTTACCGTAAATTTTATTATCAATGACGCAGGCCTGGTCAGAACCAATGACCAGACCACGGGAAAAGTGCTGGCGGGCTGCCCTTGCCTTGGCGATAGATAATCGCTTAACCAGAGTTTCTGCCGATTCTCCGTCCCGAATGGATTCATCAACTTCCGGTTTACAGATTTGAAACGTCAGGTTCAGACGAGCCAGCAGATCACGGCGATATGGAGAAGTTGATGCCAGAATCAATGGCAGGGGCAGTTTACTCACGAGTTTATGCCCAATGGATCGCCGGGTTCAACACCGTCCATAAACGGTTTTAACCTGTCTGCATGAGTAAGCTGGTACACCAGGCCGACCCAATTCCCCAGCACGGATTCCGCCGTATCGTGCCACGTGTTATCAATACGCGGGGCAATGATGGATTCCGGAAATTCCGGTGGTTCGTTTTCACTGCCCATGCTGTCAAGCAGAAGCTGGCCATATTCACTGAGTATAGCCTGTTCTCGTGGATACAGGTAGTTGTCCGGGAATGGTGGGTAGCTATCGAGCAGTCCCTTTGCATAGAGCTGCAGATCACGCTTGTACTCTTTAAGAAGGGAGACAGTATCGTATTCCTGGTGACCTTGGAAGAAGACGAAGCGCAGGCCGTCCGGGCTGGTTGCCAGATGCACACCGACCTCGCTTTCCACCAGCACATGGAGGCCGGAATTCCTGAACTGTTTTGCGTCAATCGCGTTCCAGCGGGAATGCGGGACATCAAAGCGGCTGTTGATATCGACTACCAGCGGATGCCCGGGCATAACGACCCTGTGGGGATAGACACCCCAGATTTTTTTCGGCTGTGGTACACGTTTCTGTCCGTAACGAAATTCGAGTACGGCATGCGTTGCCAGGCAGGAACATAGTGTGGAAGTGACGTTGTCATAAGCCCAGTCAGCGACCTGGATGAGGGGTTGCCAGAAAGACTGGGACGCCAGTTCCGAACCGACAACATTTGCGCCTGTGATAATCAGGGCATCCAGGCCTTGCTCCTGGACCTGCCCGAAAGTTTCGTAGTACCGGTCGATATGGTTCCGAGCCTGTGAGCTGCGTTTGATCGCCGGCAGGGTAAACGGATGGATATAAAACTGTGCGATGGAATTGCTTTCACCGATAAGCCGGAAAAACTGTCTTTCCGTTGCAGTGAGTGCTGCATCAGGCATCATATTCAACAGGCCGATATGCTGCTCCCGGATATCCTGTTGCCGTGCCGCTGTTTCGCTGAGTACTGTCTGCCCGTTTTGGCGCAGATAGTCAAATGATGGCAGTTGATTGTGGTCAACCAGGGGCATGTACTACTTCCTTGCTATGGCGGCTTCGAGCAGCTCAAGGAAGTCGCTTTCATCTCTTATCTGACTCACCTCCTGAGAGGTTACCGTATAGCCGCGGGGTTCGGCGATGGCCTCATAGCGGGGTATCCTTGAGTGAAATAGCCGCGGAAAAATCCAGCGAGTAAAGCCATCCGGGTCCATCTGGGCAGCATATTGCAGATTGTTCTCATCCAAGTAGATTGCCAGCTGTTCATCAAGAAATTCCGGGCGATAGTAAAGCGGCTTGGGCGCACTCTGCAAGCGTCGTATCAGTTCCTCCTCTTCCGCGTGATCGGTAATTTGGATATAGAGCATCAGAGTATGCTCTATCAGCAGCCTGACGGGTTCAGGGTCGGCCAGCTCGCATAGTGAACCGCCCACATCGTTAATGAAATTCCGATAGCCATATATTCTCTCAGCCTTGCGGATAAATTCGGGAACATCGTACATGGCGGCTACTTCTGCATCGTGGTATCTGGCCTGGCGTCTGCGAAAATCCTCAAGCGATACGCCGCCACGCTCCGGGTCACCGGGTTTGCCTATATAGCTCAGTACCGGACCGAGGTCATCAATTCGGATATTGTTATGGATATAGATCCAATCTCGCCGCAACAGGTCGCGTAAAAAGGGTACGTCCATAGCTTGTTGCTTCACCAGGTCCAGGATGGGCTCATCAAGGTAGCGGGTACCGATACGATAATCGCTGGAGTAATGGAACCAGCCTTGTCCCCGTAATATACCGGACAAATGAGTTTTACCTACGCCGGACATACCCAGCAGAGTAACACGCTTGTTTTTCCAGGCACGAAACTCATCCACCGAAAACAACATCATGATTCTCCGATATCCTGCATGCGCTATGACGTAAAACGAACTATAGCAGATTGTTATAAATATCATCAGGAAGCGCGGCTTTTTTCGTGTAGTTTAAGTTCATGAACCTATCGTGTTATGAGGAGGCTGGTAGCGAATACCATATCAGCATAATCAGGTTACGGAGTAAAAGGCTTCTGCTCTGTCAGCCGTTATGCCATAAAGACGGATGGACGCCAGTAATGAGGCTGCCGCTCCCACCGTCCGAGCATGCTCAGGTTCCGGGACAAACACAGGCTATAGGCGGAATAGGGGCTTATTGTTCACTGACCCGGATTCACCTGATAAAAAACCGGCCGGTTGACTGATCAAATACGATGGTATTCGGTCACCCGAAGAACCGGGATTCCGGGATTACAGTTACTTGCGCAGTACGTTATCGTACACAACCAAAGGCGCGGCTTGTGGTGAACCCTGCGACTTCGTTGATTTCGATTGCTGCATGGCTTACAATCCGCGTTTGCCTGGTGGGGAGCTAATAAATTGATAAGCCCCTGCTTTTTTACTCCTTGCCTTACTGGTGTCAGGACAGTGACATATGGAAGGCACAACCCATAGGGAGATAACATGAGACATTACGAAGTTGTGTTTCTGGTCCACCCTGGCCAGAGTGAGCAAGTTTCTGCAATGGTAGGCCGTTATCGCGCCATGATTAAGAATGGTGGCGGTATGATTCATCGTTTTGAGGATTGGGGGCGCCGCCAGCTATCGTATCCTGTTCAGGACTTACACAAGGCGCACTACATTCTGATGAACATTGAGTGCGGCCAGGATATCATTGAAGAACTGGAAGGCGCTTTTCGCTTTAACGATGCCGTGCTCCGCAGCATGATTATGCGAACCGGAGAGGCCTGCACAGAACCTTCGCCTTTGGCGAGAAAAGAAGAGAAAAGAGAAGAGAAGTTGCCCGATACAGAACCTGCTCCGGAGCAGGAGGCTGACGCTGAAACGGGCAAGCCCGAATCGGATAACACAAGGACAGAGCCATGAACCGTTATTTTCGTCGTAACAGATATTGTCGCTTTTCAGCCGAAGGTATTAAACAGATTGATTACAAGGATATTGATCTGCTCAAGGAATACATCACTGAATCCGGTAAAATTGTACCCAGCCGCATTACAGGCACAAGCGCCAGGTATCAGCGCCAGCTGGCGTCTGCGGTGAAGCGTGCCCGCTACCTGGCGTTACTGCCTTACAGCGACGCCCATAAATAGCCGACCGGCAGGCACCATGTCATGATGAAAGCCTTCGCAGGATGGGTGTTAGCCGGGCGACTTAATGCACTGACCTTAACCAGCGGATTCGCCGTGCTGGGAGTGGTGTTCCCGCCTCTGCTACTCATCAGCCTGGCCTCGCTGGCCCTGGTCGGCCTGCGAATGGGGGCACAACAAGGCTTGTTGATTGCCGCGGGTAGTGCAGGCCTGGTGTTTATTCTGTCTCTGGCAGATAGCCGTGGAGGCGGGGCAGGTGCCACTGTCTTCCTGGCGCTTTGTTTGCTGACCTGGCTGATGTCACAGGTGTATCGTCAGTATGCCTCAGCGGCTTGTATGATAAATGCTGTCGGGGCGATTGGCGCACTGTCAGTTATCGCAGCCTATCTGATATTGGGAGAACCGGCGGTATACTGGCTGGGTTTGCTGGAACAGTATTTGCGCCCGCAGCTGCTACAGACGCAGTTTTTTCAGAGTGAGGCGGAATTAAACGATTGGCTGAACAACTTTTCCCGGGTAATGACCGGCGGTATTACAGGTCTGGTATGTTTATGGGTCATAGTCAGTTTGCTGCTTGCCCGCTGGTGGCAGGCGATATTGTTCAATCCCGGTGGCTTTCAAAAAGAATTTCACGGCTTGCGGTTGGGACGTTTGACAGCATGGACCATGCTGACACTGCTGGCAATGTCGTTGGTCGGTGAATTTTCACTGACGCTTGATCTGGCGACAGTCGTGTGGCTGTTATTTTTGTTTCAAGGGCTGGCAGTGGTCCATCACCTTGTTTTGCAGTTGGGGGCGAACGCTGGCTGGCTGATCGCGATTTATTTTTTACTGGCGATCAAGCCACATTATGTAACGCCGGTATTGTCGGGTCTTGGCCTTATAGACACATGGTTCGATTTTCGTTTACGTATCCGCGGGCGGCACGCTGCAAAAGATGAGGAAGATTCCGGCAAAGACAGTTAGGCCTCATCGGTCGCGGAAATTCTGAATTAAGCGACAGAATTTCCTTGACATGGAATGTATTATATTTGATGCTGTAAAGGTATCGCTATGAATATTATATTGATGGAAAGAATACAAGGCTTGGGGAATCCGGGTGATCAGGTAACTGTCAAGTCCGGATATGCACGTAATTTTCTCCTGCCATCCGGCAAGGCCAAACCGGCTACGCCTCAAAATATAGCTGACTTCGAGGCCATGCGTGCCGAATTTGAGAGGCGGGCGGCAGAAACACTGGCCACAGCAGAAGCCCGCAGAGCCGAACTTGAGGCCATTGGTTCTGTTACATTGCTCTCCAGGGTGGGCGCTGAAGGCCGCTTATTCGGTTCGGTCGGTCCCCGTCAGATTGCTGATGCGATTACAGCCGCGGGGATTGAGGTTGAAAGAAGAGCAGTCAGAATGCCTGAAGGCCCTATCCGCACTGTCGGCGAGTATGAAATCAGGCTACATCTGCATACTGATGTGGATGTTAACGTCATACTTAAGGTTGAGGCTGAAGAATGAGTCTATTGCAAGCGTCCCGTTGGTCGTTTTCGGACGGTCTGCCCTGCCATCACCCTCAACATTTCTGCACAAGCAACACAGTCGGCGGCGCCCTCAGGTCGTGCCGGGCAAGCTGTCTTATGGCAGCATCTTTGGAGATGGATTCCTGTTTTCGCCGGGAATTAACCCATGACTGCTGAATTAATGAATAAAGCTGAACCTCACATATATCCAGGGAGAACAAAGTGGCCAGAATAGTGAATAGTATCTTTAACAGGTTCCGTGCCGGTTCGTATTGTCGGACTGCAGGCGGCGGCGCAAGCCTGGGCGGGATACTGCTGTGGGGGTTGTTGCTGCTAGGTGGATTGCCGGCTCAGGTCGCCGCCCAGACAGAAGGGACAATTTCATTCGCGAGCTCGGCAATATCTGTGGCCGAAGGGAGCTCTGTCTCTGTAAGGATAACCATATCTCCGGCACCGACCAATACGCTGACGCTGTCCTTCAGCGTGACAGACATAACGGCTGTTCAGGGGCAAGACTACGCAACGCTGACGACTACAGTGACGGTACCTCCCGGTGCGTCCAGAGTCAGCTTTGATGTGCGTACCATTGATGACGATCTGATTGAGTTCAACGAGAATTTTACTCTGACGTTGAACAGCGTCCCGGGTTACAACTTTGGGGCAACGCGCACTGTTGGGGTCACGGTGATTGCTGGCGATAGTTCGCCAAATGCTGTTGCTGCTGTCGTTGAACCGGGCGGCCGCACAGAGGTGGCTGAGAATGAAGGTACCGATAGCATTTTCGTAGGGCTGCGCAGCGATGATGTCAATGACATTGGTGTTGGTGTGACGATGACGGTGACCTCAGGCACACCGGGCGCAGCCCTTGTCAATGGTCCCGGCGGCAGCCCCGGCACGACAGCAACGCTGAACTTTGAGGCATTTCAAGAAACTCCCGAGAGGATTACCGTGACCGGCGTCAACGACGACATCGACAACCCGGGCGATGAACGTACAGTCACCCTGACCTATACCGTGACGGCCCCATCCGGCGGCTTTGATGGCTTGACCGGAACTCTCGCTATCGTGACCGTAACCGACGATGATACGGCAGGCGTCACCGTCAGCGAGACCGCCGTGACAGTGGCTGAGGCCAGCGGCAGCGACACCTACACGGTGGTACTGAGCTTGCAGCCTGCCGGCAATGTTGAGGTCACCGCCGAGTCGGCCATGTCCGGCGTAGCCACAGTCAACATAACGGGCGGCACCGCCGGCGTCAGACAGATGCTGACCTTCAC
>JAPYNQ010000021.1 GCA_028289815.1 Gammaproteobacteria bacterium
TAGGTATGCTTCTTGCTCCGGGCGACGCTGACCCGCTCAGAACACCCGCAATGCGTGCACGTCGGGCGACCGCCCCAGCGTCACTCCTCAAACCACGCCGCCGCCTGTTCTTCGGTGGCAAACATCTCCAATATCTGAACAACGCTCATCGTCTTCGCTATCCGCTTCATCACTCTACCCTCATCAGCTAAACTCAACCATTCAACGTGAACAGGATTATAGCATGCCCTGCAGATTTATGCGTATAATTCCCATTCATTAATTCCCCAGAACATCTGGTGTATGTGTAACTTATGTCTCGTAAAAAAGTCATCGACAAAACACTGGGAGAGATACGAAGCTTCTTGGATGAGATTTCCAATGGTACCTCTCGCTATCAAAGTCTGCACAATCTCACTGAGCAAGTAGAACATCAGTATCACGGACGTTTTCTTATTGAGCTTATCCAGAACGCACACGATGCGCTTGAACCAGGCGTCATGGGTGCCCCACAACGGATCGAGATTGTTCTGGCGGAAAATGAATGCCAATATGGAACTCTTTATGTAGCAAACGATGGCCCACCATTCACTTTATCCAACTTTAAGGCACTTTCAAATCTCGGACAGAGCGATAAGGATCCTCAGAAATCTATCGGAAACAAGGGAATTGGTTTTCGCAGTGTTCTCGAAATAACTAAGGCACCGGAAATTTACTCGCGTAAAGAAAGAGAGAGTTCCAGTTTCGATGGTTATTGCTTCCGCTTTCAACCCGACGTAATTCAAATGTTTGAGGAACCGATACATCGCATTGTTAAAGGTGACAACAATGTGGAAGCACCAGAGGCCATCGGGGGGCCGCTTTTGAATTGGGATGATGATGGGCGGTATGATCGTTTTCGGGAGCGATGCCGGTCCTTCGAGAAAGACTGGTTGCGTAAGGAATTGGACCTTCTGTCTCCATATGTATTGCCAATTCCCATGGATTCGCAGCCAGCAGCATCAAAGGTGGCGGACTTTGAGCAGAGAGGGTTTTCAACAGTTATAAGACTGCCTTTACTTAATCGTGATGCAAGGGAGATCGTAATAAACAAGATGGAAGAAATGAACGGAAGTACGGCTATCTTTTTGCAACGGGTTAATGTCTTACGGTTCGCAAGTGAGAACCATGACAGATGCTACCAAAGAAAACAGATACGCCGGGATGATGATCCTGAAGAAGGCTTTGAGGTTAAGATAACCACGGATAGTTCTGAAACCGAGGGGAGGCATGATCAGTACAGGCGGTACTGGTTATGGAAAAGAACCGTCGGTGGTGAAGAAAACCCGAATGAACAGGAAGAGATTCAGTCTGCCGTTACAGGCTTGCCAGGCAAGTGGCCGGAAGTCGATGAGGCAACGGTTGAAATAGTGGTGCAAGTAGGTAATGCACCAGACGACGGTGTGTTCAATATCTATTTACCAACACAGGTCCCGAGTGGGTGTGCAGCACATCTTAGTGCACCATTCTTCGGTGATATGAGTCGTACGGATATCGATTTTAAAAATTCACTAAATTCGCTGTTGCTGAGAACCATCGCTGAAAAAGGAGTTGACGTTATTCTGAATAGCCTGTCAGGTAAAGGAGCAGATGAAGCAGCAGCAATTATCGACATACTGGCTCCAACAGATAGTAATGAAGGAAAGCGTTGGTGGGATGCTCTGGAAGAAGTGTTTTCCACCGGAGAAATTGAAATAGAAAGCTATGGTATTGCATTGTCAAATGAAGGTTGGTGTAGTTTTGTTCACACTAGACTCCTGCCGGATCATGAATCGAATATCGTAATCAGTACTGCACTGTTGCGTTCCGAAGCAACATACCCAGTATTCGTCCAGGAACTTCAAGAAAGAGAGAAGGGAATAAAAAGGATATTTGAGGAAGTTAATATCGACCCTGAAGCGAAGCCGGAAGATAACGCGGCGACGATAGAAGCAATAGCGAAAAAATTACATGAATCCCGGGAGCCGGTTGATTGGAATGGATTCTGGCAAGATGTGGAGGCTTTAATCGTTAGAGATACTACGCCACTCAAGGGCAAAAGAGTTCTTTTAGGAACTGACAATCAACTTCACTCTTGTGATGATCGGTGTTCGGTTTTCTTCCGGCCGCGCAGTAGTGGTTCCGATGATGAGGTGTCGGCTGAGGGTGGTATTGGCGACATTCCCGAAAATCTGAGGCCTTTTATCGCTTTTCTTAATGAGGGTATTCAAACCCATACTCTCGGAGACAAGGGTGGTTTCAAGACGACTGCTGTTCACAGGTATCTTTCTACAGGGTTGGTGCAATCCTACGGGGTAGAAAGAATATTCAGTGACGTCTTGGTGAAAGCCACGCCCAAGCTTCCGCATGATATTGATGGCCCCGACTCACAGCTGTGTCGGGATATTCTGCAATGGGGCTTGAGGCTACTGCAAGCATCGAAGCACAGTATGGAGGAGTCCATACGACTGCTCAGTGAGCTATTGGCGCCATGCATTGGCGGATGGTATCCAATAGGTGAGACAAGTTTCGGCCCCGGTTGGTCAGAAAAGAGCGGGGACAAGCTGAATGACTATCTTCGACGAACTGATACCCGCGAGTGCGGCACTGCGCTGAAGCGCCTGTTGCTTCCACCAGATCATCCTTTATGGGGTGGCATGGGCTTGTCTTCGGTAGACCTTCTGGAAAAAGCAGGCGCATTCAATGGAATTCGGCTTGTGCCTGTAACAGACAAAGACTGGGATGCAAGATTTACCGTAGGGCCTCGGAATGGAGTGGTGTTGCCGGAAAAGTCTCCAGCAGGCTATAGCTCTGATATTTGGGGTGCCTATCGAAAGTATATAAAAGATACCGAAAAACCAAATTATTCCGGTGAGTTCAGCTACGAGGTACAGCCTGTATATGCTCTGCCAGGCTTCGCTCTGCCAGGCCTCGAAAAATCAGAAGACTTTGATGTCATGATGGGGATGGGGGAGCCTCTGTATACTCTGCCAGGCCTCGAAAAATCAGAAGACTTTGATGATGAGTCCCATAAGCGTTTGATGGAATTATTATTAGCTTCTATTCCATTTTGGAAAAACTGGGAGAATGTCACGATTCGCAAGGTTAGCGGCGCACGTCGCAAGTATTCTCTGGATTCACCGCTTGCATTTTTATTAAAAAAGACGAAATGGATGCAAGGTGAAGTTGATGAGGAAACAATTCGATTCCGCCCCTCGGACCGCTGGTATATACCGCTTCCTGAACAGAGAGGAGGGCTACATTTGTTCTCTCACCTTAAGCCGATGCCGGCTTCAGTCACCTCTGCATTAGATGCAAATTCAGAGCTAGTCAAGTCAATGCAGGGATTGGGTATGTCTAGGTATGATACCGAGGAGGAGACGGCAGACCCGAAGTTGCTGAATGATCTGGCTGTTGCCTTAGAAGATGCAAAGATTGATATCAATCGAAGTGCCTTTTTGGGCCAAGTAAGAACTGCTTGGCAGCAATTCTGCCCGGATGGAAAAAATGTATTTCCACGCAGCATCATTGTTCAGAATGGTTCCGGTTCATTAAGAGTTGTGACGCCAACACAAGAGGAGGCAGTATACCTTCCTGATGCCACCTCTGCTGTCCACGACGGACTGAAATTACACTCCAAGCCTGTTGCCATGATGGAGTCGAGGGATGCAAAACGCCTGCAAGAGGGTTTTCAGAAGGCATACGAGAATGGTGTATGCCTCGCCTCTGAACTGACGATGAGACCTCTTGTTGACGGAAGTCCGTGGCAGTCGCAGGACAATATGCCGCAGCTATCCGAAGAGTTGCCTTGGCTCAGCCCGGTCGTTCTTTCAATATTTGCTTTCTCTGGGGACCAGGGACATGGTACAAGCACGAAAACATTCACTAAAGCGATTGACACATTGAGAGGAGCCCGAATAGTTTGGGTGGACACCTTGGAAGCTGGGCTATGGCGTGGTGACGAGTCAGTAGCGAGAACCTCTGTGCCCGCATTATGGCTGGCAAAAGATAAAACATTGCTGGTCATAAGCAATGCTCGGACTGAAGTGAGCCAACTTAGCGAGGCGCTGGTATCCATAGTAGGTCGTGGTGATATAGATATACGGTTAAGACACATCCTCGAAAACTGTGAAAGGGCAGATGAAAAATCTGATGATGTTTTGTGTAAATATCTTGGAAAGCAAAGCATTTCAGTGGATCATTATCAAGAGGTCAAGCAGCGTTGGCTAGGAGATTTCGCTTTGCAGGTGCGGCTCGTCAGGCCGCTGATTCTGCTTGTGCAGCCCGACGCTGATATAGCACCTCTGGATGGAGTGTCTTCGGATGAGCAATTCCGGGATGCCCTTCAATCATACAGTATCGCTCCTGACGTATTGTCCATTGTCAAGGGCGCTGTAGAATTGGAGTCAGTGGGACGTAAAGCCTTTGAAATCCTTGGTGATCAGGCCCAACTCGACCAATGGAATAAGGTTCTATTACAAGCAGGCGAACCGTTGATTTCCAACGAAAAGGCAGATGAAGAATTCCAGGAGCATTTGGATTCATGCCGCACAATAATGCGTTCTATTATCCGGCACACGATACGCAAACATCCTGAATCTAGGGGTTTTAAGGACTACGAAGACGATCTGTTGAGGTTTGAGTGCCCTGAAGAGTATAAGAAGGAATACTGGGCCGTGGCCTTTCCCGATGTGATGAAAAAGGTGTGCAATATTCTGGTGAAATGGGATACATGTCCAGATGTGGTTGAGTTAGTTGAGAGATCAACAAGTGCAGAAGGACTGAGGGAGCAGCTTGATAAATTAGATCTGGAACCAGATCGTGACCCAATAGAAATTCATGCAGATAACTGCAAAATATTTTTTGAAGTTTTGGAAGATATCCAAAAATCTGCTTTAGCTTGGTGTATCCGGGAAAAAGTTGAGGTAGGTATATGGGGAGAGGATAAAAGTTTCTTTAAAGAACAGCTGACAGATGATTTCGCGAAAGCTGCATTTATTGATGACTGGGACGAAGCAATGTGCTTCAAGTTGATAAGAAAATCGAACCGATCTCAGGTGCATGAGGGATTCTGGACGGCGCTGGATAAGAGCTCTACTGTGAGAGAATTGATGAACGGGCTGGATATCTCAGATAACAAGATGGCAAAAGCGCGTGAGCAACTTGAAGAGCGCAAACAAGAACAGGAATTACAGAAAAAGACAGTGAAGGTATGCGGAAAGGATTTTGTAAATTCCGAGGAAAATTTAAGCAGCCTCTCGGATCATATCTCCGGAGCTATCAAAGATGATCGTGTGGCAAGGGTAGATCTCAGCGATCTCGAAGAACTAAAGGAGCAGGGGGAGTCTAAGAGGCGCAAAAGAGACCATAAGAAATCCACAAACAAGAAAAAACCTAAGGGGCGGATGAGCCAAGCCATGAAAGATCTTGTCGGGCTGGCCGGTGAAATCCATGCATTTCGAGCATTGCAAAAGTTCTATGGTGTTGAAACTGTGGGGCCGAGCAGTTGGATTTCAGAGAATAGTCTACGTAAATATCCCGAAAATAATACCGATGACGGGTGCGGCTGTGACTTTGTAATCCGCGAAAATGGGATAACCCATTACGTGGAGGTGAAGGCAACCCAAGCAGAAGATGAGGCTTTTGAGCTTGGTTCTTCGGAGGTCAAGTTAGCAATTGATTCTGCAAATCGCCGGAAGAAAAAGTTCGTAATATTACATGTGCTGAATGCACTTTCCGATAACCCACAATGCCGGTTGTTGCCAAATCCATATGACAAAAAATATAAGAGTAAGTACAAAATTGAAGGTGCAGGCTTGCGTGTGCGATATGAAACTACAACGTAGTCGGCGAGACTGTGGATAATATTGTGTAACTTCTTATGAGTTTGTAATGGGTTTTGTGTAACTGCGCTTGATTAAGCGAAGTCCATAAGTCGATCTTCGAACTCCATTATAAAACGATTCGACGTATGCTTGGTCCTCGCCCGCGAGGGGTAGTGCAATATCATACTGGCCGATGCAGTCACGGAGTTCTACATTGATCCGGAGGGCAGCCTGCTGAAAGATGACGGCGTGCTTATCAGCCCTAGTCGCGCCACCGCTATGTGGCTGACTTTCTGCGGCCTGCTACAGTGAGACTGTAAATAACATTGTGTAACTGCCATGCACCTACTCCATCATCACATCTTAAGGCTGAAGCCATAACCACTTATGATCCGGGTAAAATGCTCGCGTCTGAAAACAAGTCTGTGGTTATAGACATACATAACAGCTACATAGCCAACCCGACGAATGCCATCTCTACCGCTGTCTGGCTTGCGGACTTCGGCAGAAATCCATCAGAATCATATGATCTCGACTGTCAGTCGAACCAACAATGGGTTGCCCGCAAAGGTAACAGGCTGTCACCTCTGCTTTCCTGTGATCCACGCGCACAAAATTTCGGTTCATGCTCATACCGTGGAGAGAACACAGCTATACTGATTGAGCATAACGCCGGTTTTGTTATTTGCTGAGACCTCTGAAGTCTGAACCCCCGATGTATGTTGCGCGATGAAACGCAACAGAAGAAAAGGCCGAGACGATGAGAGCAGCAGTGACAGAAGCCTTTTTTTCGGTCTTGTTGCTGCTACTGGCAGCATTAGCAGATAATAGTAAGTGTGGCTGCGCGACAGGAAAAATCGGGTTTCACTCCACGGGTATTGTGAAGTTATCTGGCAGATAAGCTGCGACGAAAGAAGACTGGTCGTTTGTTTGCAGAGTTATGATTGCGATCTGCTTTTTCGTTGTTGCAGTTTTTTGATAAGCTCAAGCAGGGTTTTGCGTGCCAGTTTTTCTAGTTCCGGCATGATGATCGGCAGGGCGTATTCAACCAGCTGACGTGCCTGGATGTCGGTCAGACTTTGTTTTGTTGAGTCAACTGTTGAGGGGTCCTGCCCGGCAGAGGAGAGGGGAGCAGGAGCACCCGGACTGGCGACGTCGGTTAGTACCGGAATATTTTTGTTGGTCTGCCCGCTGTCCATCTGCCGATAGTATCAGGTTATGTCGTGAGATTCCAGCGGGTAGCCCTTTTCTTTATAGAGCCGGTATCGTTGTCGTGCCATTTTAGTCGCTGTTTCATTCTGATCGACAATCTCGCTGACGCGTTCAAACCGACCAAGAAATTCAGGTACGCTGTCCGTCATATTGATCAGAATGTCATTTATACTGGTGGTACACTCGGGATAATGGTTGATGATAACAGGGCAGTCGGATATTTCTTCTCCGTTATAAATCTCATGGGGAATAAAGCTGCCCTGCCTCCAGGTCCATAGCATATCGTCAATCATATTCGCTTGCTGGTTATCCTCTGTATGTAGTAGAATTTGATGGCCCTTGTTATAAATTTTATCGACTAGGCGGCAGATAAAAACCATACGTTCATTCGGCGAGTTACTTTTAAGGATATAAAAACTAATGCGTGTCAATGGTATCAAATCCATTTTGGGCCAGTAGCGATTGCTGGCCATTTAAAAAGTAAAGTTTCAACTTCTGCTAGGAGCAGCGATTAATAAGAAACTGAGTCAACAGAGGAACCGGTCTGCCGCTGGCCCCTTTATTTTTACCACCTCTTTTCCACGCCGTACCGGCGATATCAATATGTGCCCAGCGTACTTCTTCGGTATAGCGTGCGAGGAAGCAGGCCGCTGTAATTGCCCCCGCGCCACGACCGCCTATATTCGCCATGTCGGCAAAATTACTATCAAGTTGTCGCTGAAATCTGTCATCTATTGGTAACTGCCATGCCTTGTCCTGAGCGTTATTACCCGCATCGATGATTTCAGAGATAAGCCTGCCGTCGTTGCCCATAACCGCCGAGATATGGTTGCCCAAAGCGACAATAACGGCACCGGTCAGCGTGGCGACATCAATGATCACGTCAGGGCCATATTTTTGCGCATAGGTCAATGCGTCGCACAGTATCAAGCGTCCTTCTGCATCGGTATTGAGTATCTCAATAGTCTTGCCGGACATTGAGGTAACGATATCGCCCGGTTTAGTCGCGCTACCATCAGGCATATTTTCTGTGGCCGGAATAATCCCAACGACATTGATGGGCAACTTTATAGAAGCTATAGCATGCAGGGTGCCTAGGACAGCGGCGGCACCACACATGTCATATTTCATTTCATCCATAGAAGCGCCCGGTTTCAATGAAATACCGCCGGTATCAAAAGTTACACCTTTGCCAACCAGTGCCACGGGAGCGGCGGACGGTTTGCCGCCTTGATACTCCAGTACGATAAGCTTGGCCGGTTCAGTGCTGCCGGCAGAAACCGACAGTAGTGATCCCATCCCCAGTTTTTTCATCCGGGCTTCATTCAATACTTTAACACTCAGCTGTTCGAACTTGCGCCCGAGCGCGCGGGCCTGGCCGGCCAGATAAGCAGGTGTGGCGATATTGGCAGGAAGATCGCCTAGGCGTTTTGTCAGTGCCATCCCCTCGCCAACCGCCTTGCCCGAAGCCAAAGATCTGCGGGCCGCCGCTATATCTCTGTTGACATAAAACTTTGCCTCGCCAAGCGTCTTTGAAGGCTTCCTGAAAGTGCTCTTCAGTTCGCCTTTCTGATAACCGGCACTGCACATGGTGCGCGTGGCCTCTTGCAGCATCCAGTTGAATTTACGATTCCTGATTTTGATGTCATTAAGGAAGATGGCGGCATTCTTGCTGCCGCCACGATTGAGACAATTAAAGGCTGTTTCCATGATTTTTGTCCAGCGGTCTGCATCGCGCTTGCTGTCATTACCGCATCCAAGCAGCAGAATCCGAGGGCTTTTTATGCCTTGTATGTCGTAAAGATACAGTGATTCGCCGACATTGCCCTTGATGTCGCCTTGGCTAAGGGCCTTTTGTATGGTGCCTTTACAGGCCTTGTTCAGTAGCCTGGCATTGGTGGCCATGCCATCAGGAGTAACACCGACGACAATACAGTCGCTATCGGTTTTTTGTGGAAGAGTATCAATAACCTGAAATTTCATGCTCGTCTCCGCTGCCTTCCCGCGTATCATATGCATGCGGCAGCAAAAAGTAAAAAGACCTGGCACAGGTGAACCTGTCGGCCCCGGTTCATGGTTACTCCGTACTCTTATCATCTTTCACGCCGTTCTTTCTGCCCCCTTCGTCATTCCTGCGAAAGCAAAATCCCACTTAAGTTAGTGGTGTGGTCATGGCTTTGAGTGAGAACAGAGGGTATCAACGGTGTACCACCTGGCAGGCAGATGTGCTGTGTAGAAAGTTTCATTGGTTGATCGGCAGAAGAGAGTGAACATTGGGACAGAGGGTATATAAATTCAGAAACACACTGCATTTTTGAGAAGCCTTAAAGGCAAGTGCAATATCCACACATAGACTATAAGATGAAAGGCTTTTACCTGCTTGCAGCAGGCAGGTCGGATGCGAGTCTCGCCGCCCGCACTGACTTCCCGAGGGAACCCCAAACAGTAACGGCGCCAATCGGTCAAGCACTGTGCATCAGGTTATCGTCCCAACGAGGCAGGGGAGTGTGTAGGCATGGATGCCATTGAGCGGCGTATGGAGCGCCCGCGGTGCTATACCCTGGCCTTGGCTGTGTCCCTAAACTCAACAGCCAAATCGCCCGCATGTTCGTTGAGAAGTGCTTTCGATTAGCCCTTTTTCATATCTGGCAAGTGGCTACCGACGGCCTGTCTGCACCAGGCAGGCGGTAGTGAGTCCAAAGGTGCATTTGACCGCTTGATTCGCGACAGCCGGATTGTTCACTTGTGGACTTACCCTAAGTCGTCCAAGATGAATGCTGTATACGAGCGCTTTAACCGAACTTTCCAGAGGCCGTTCGTGGACTTCCGCGGGAACCTGCTATTTACTGACTTGGAGGCATTTAACGAAAAACTCGCCGATTGGTTGGTCAAGTGCACCTGCCTGCAACGGGCAGGACGGTATTCGACCTCACAAAGTACCGGGCTTAAAAGCACCTGTGCTCTACATTATCAACCACAATAACAAAGTGCGGTTTGTGGTGGACTCGTACTCACTACGGCTTTTCGCGATGTCCTTGTGTACAATTTCCGGACTGGGTAATGCGTGAAGCTGATATACAGTGACTTTCCTGTGTACGCCGATACAAGCCTGCCATTAACTATTTTCAACAACCTGCCAGATTTTTTGTGTTGAATGCCTTTTTTCCGACTGACAATTTTTGATCGTTATCTGCTAAGGGAAATCCTGCAGGCATTTATTGCTATATTGCTGGTGCTTATGCTTGTTGTGCTGAGTAATAAGGCAGCCCGGTTTTTAAAGAATGCGACCTCTGGTGAATGGCCGATAGATGTTGTTATACCGATGCTAGGCCTGACTGCAATCAGTAGTCTGGTGATGATTATGTCCATGGCAATCTTCCTGGCCGTTATGTTAGTGACTGGGCGGCTTTATAAAGATAGCGAAATGGCAGCGATCAGCAGCTGCGGAGTGAGTACATATCAGCTATATCGTCCATTGTGCATGCTTGCCGTTATCTTTGGTATTGTGGCTGGTTTTATGTCTTTCTACGGTATTCCTGTGACAAAGCAGGCTGTGCAGGTGCTGGAAGCACATGCAGAGAAAATTTCCGAGATTATCGGTGTGGTGCCGGGGCGCTTTCACGAGTCTTCGGATCGCCGGCGTGTTATTTATATCGAGCGTGTGAATAAGGATTCCAATAAAGCTGAAAACGCCTTTATCCACAGTAGGAAAAACGATGGCTTCAGCCTGATTACGGCCCGATTGGCTCACCGACATGATGAACTTTCTACCGGTGATACTCTGATTTTTCTGCAGGACGGCTATCGTTATCAGGGCGGCCAGGGAATGGCTGGCTTTCGTTCCACACAGTTCCGGCTCCACTGGATACGTGCCGAAGAGGGAAGGCGTGAAGCACTCGGGGTCGATCATGAAGCTCGTCCCACTCTTAAACTTATCGGATCAGTTAATCCGGTGGAGCGTGCCGAGCTGCATATGAGGGTTGCGATTGCGATCAGCCCTATTTTATTCATCTTCCTCGGACTGCCTCTGGGACGACTAAAACAGCGGGAGGGTCGGTATGGAAGAATTATGATTGGTGTGCTTATTTATATTATTTATTTCAAGTTGCTTCGCGTGGGGCAAGCGTTCATGGAGCGTGAAGCATTTCCTGCCTGGCTGGGTCTCTGGTGGGTTCATCTTGGATTGGTATTGTATTTGTTTTGGGTGCTGTATTCCGAGTCCAGGCTAAAATCCGGTAGCTGGTGGCCAAGAAGATACCTGAAGAGGGCCGGTTGATGAATATACTGGATCGATATATCGGTCGCCATGTCATTGTCGGTTCCATTGTGGCCCTGTTTATTCTGGTGGGAATGGATCTGGCGTTTGCCTTCGCTGCGGAAGCTCCAGACATTGGTGAAGGTGATTATAATCTGGGCAAATCCTTGCTTTATGTATTGTTGACAACACCGAGGCGAGCCTATGATTTTATGCCGATGGCCACCATTGTCGGTAGCTTGGTTATGTTGGGTGGGCTGGCCGAGCAGAGTGAATTTATTGCCATGCGCAGTGCAGGTGTATCGACGCGACAGATTGCCGGTTCGGTTCTTAAGAGTGGGGCTGTGCTGGTGATGATTGTCATCATACTTGGGGAAGGTATTAAGCCGTTTTCAGAACCCTATGCGCAACAGATGCGATCATTCGCACAGACTCAAAGTACGGTACTGAAAAGCAGGCATGGTATCTGGTTTCGTGCTGGCAGGCACTTTGTTAATGTGTCGCAGGTACATCCGAGTGGGGAGTTACACAACCTTGATATTTATGAGCTCGACGATAACTATCGTTTGAAGGCTAGGACATTGGCAAAGCGAGCCGAATTCAGAGACGATAGCTGGATTTTATATGATATTACTCGAATCAGGCTCGAGGAAAACGAATTGTCGATGACATCTTATGAAAAAACTCGTTGGGATGTGTCGTTAAATCAGAAATTACTGAGTGTGCTCTCGGTAAAACCGGAGCAGCTTGCGGTATGGCGATTGGTCACTTATATCAATTATTTGCGAGTCAATGATCTGGATACAGAACCTTATGAATTTGCTCTCTGGGGTAAGATCACCGCGCCTTTTGCCATATTGATTATGTTGTTTTTATGTGTGCCGTTTATTTTTGGTCCGTTGCGCTCAACCGGTTCCGGACAGCGTATCCTCATAGGTATTGTTCTCGGTATTGCTTACTATCTATTGTCTCATCTTATTGGAAGAACGGGTCAGATTTATGATTTTAGCCCAGTGCTCAGCAGTATCCTGCCTGCCATGATTTTTCTTTTGGCGGGCTGGTTCGGTTGGCGTACGGTGCGTTAGCGGGCTGCTAGCCTGTATTACGCATACCGGCGGCTATCGCGTTGATGGTGCGCAGCATCGGATTGAGCCAGCGATTACGTTCTGTTTCATCCAAGCCTTCCTTTTTGAGGTGCCGTACCACCTCGATCTGTATGTAGTTCAACGGGTCAAGGTATGGATTGCGGCGCGTCAGAGACATCAGGATTTCCGGTGTTTCTGCCATAAGCCCATCTATCCGGGCGATGTGGGTAATCATTTGTATTGTACGGCGGTATTCGGATTTTATCGTCTGAAATATGCTTACAGCCTGTTTCTGATTGCCGTAGAGCTTGGAGTAAGCATGTGCAATGTCCATTTCAGCCTTGAAAAGTGACATCTGTACGTTGCTTAGAAGCGAATGGAAAAATGGCCACTCACGGTACATGCGGCGGCACAATGCCAATCTGGTCGGGTCATTATTGATCCATTTTTCCAGTGCTGAGCCAACACCATACCAGGCAGGAATCGTATGCCGTGATTGTGCCCAGCCAAAGACCCAGGGTATGGCGCGCAGTGAATTTTTGGAGCGATCCTGTTTTTTACGGTGTGATGGCCGGGAACCAATATTCATCAGGCCGATTTCATGCACCGGAGTAGCTTCATAGAAATAGTCAATCAAGTCCTGTGTATCCATCAATTCACGATAGGTCTGTTCACCGATCAGCGCCATTTCTTCGGTAGCTGATTTGAACTTATTCGGTATGATCTCTGCAGGTTCTACCAGGCTGAGGCTCGCTTTCATCAGGCCAGTCATGCCAACACTGAGCTCATAAATGGCAGTTTCGGGGTTGTTGTACTTGTAAAAAAGCACCTCTCCCTGCTCGGTAAATTTGGTATCGCCCTGCACGGTACCTGGTGGATAGGAAAGTAGTGTTTCATGGGTGGGGCCGCCACCACGCGCCATGGTGCCACCTCGACCATGAAAAAGGCGAATACGAATATTATGCTTATTGGCGATACGAATGATCTTTTCCTGGGCTTCGTACAAGTTCCAGGCTGAAGAGTAAATTCCACCATCTTTACTGGAATCAGAATAACCCAGCATGATTTCCTGCAGGTTGCCCGCCGAACGAAGCAGCCGGGTATAGCTTTCGGTTGAGAACAGATCATCAAGAACGATTTCGACTCGCTCCAGATCTTCAATCGTCTCGAATAAAGGTGCAATCAAGATATTGCAAAATGACTGACTTTGTTTGTTGTCTGCCAAACCACAAACACAAGCCAGGAACATAACTTCCATAATATGGCTTGCGTCACGTGTCATCGAAATAACATAAGCACCAAATGCCTCAGAGCCGACTTCTTGCTGCAT
The DNA here is from genome assembly GCA_028289815.1 of Gammaproteobacteria bacterium. Lineage (GTDB taxonomy): Bacteria > Pseudomonadota > Gammaproteobacteria > JAJDYQ01 > JAJDYQ01 > JAJDYQ01. The sequence goes on from JAPYNQ010000021.1 coordinate 13,705, forward strand.
TTTTTTCATAACCGAAAACACTTTGAGCGTTTGTGCTGAGGAGGCTGTCAATGTAGCTTTATCGACATCATGGCACTCGCCGGATTCAATGAGTCGGGAAAGTTTTTGCAGGCGTTGCCTGATGCTCAGTGCCTCGTAATCTTCATCTAGATGCTGTTTGATAATTTCGCTGACTGCTTCGGTGTGTCTGGATGATTCCTGTCGGATATCAAGTTTTACCAGATTGAAACCGAATGTTTCCGCTAGGCGAATTAAATCCTGGAGCTCAGCATTAGCTATCAGTTCGTCTCCATGAGAAATCAGAGAATCGCGAATCATATAAAGGTCCTTAATGAAGCCCTGTTGGTGTGGATAGCCCTTTTCGTCAAGGAGTGGACCGCCATAGATTGGCTGCATAATATATCGCAGCGTTTGTTCCAGTTTGACCTTCATCAGTGCCAGTTTGCGGCGATAAGGTTCGTTCCTGAATTGATTCGGTTTACTGGCAAAGGCTTCGGCATTGATTCTGCCACCGCCCTCAAGGCTATCAAGCAGTTCTTGGGATGGATCACACATATCCACGGAAAATGTCAGAGTATCTCCCAATTGCGTTACTCTATGCAGGTATTCATTGAGAATCTGTTCTGCATGCAGACGGATTGCTTTCTCGGTAGTCTCGGGTATGACATAGGGGTTGCCGTCACGATCACCACCTATCCACGAGCCGAATTTCAGGAAAGAAGGAATGTTAATGCGGTCTCCGTTTTCGTAGGCTCGTACAGCAGCATTTTGCATATAGCGGTAGATTATCGGTACCGCAGAAAACATTGACTCCCGAAAATAATACAGGCCGGTACGGATTTCATCTTCAACCGAAGGTTTGCGGTTTCTAACCTCATCGGTTTTCCATAGAGTCTGAACTTGCGCTTCCAGCTGGCGGCGAAAATACTGTCGTTGTTCCCGATTGTTTTTAGGTGCGCTGTATTGTTCTGCTGTTAGAAATATGCGGCGCATGAGTACCTTGATGGTGCGACGTTTGGCTTCAGTCGGATGTGCGGTAAAAACAGGTCGATAAGCTAACTGATTGAGCAGTTGTTGGATTTGTTGCTCGCTTAATCCTCGGTTATGTAGCTCGCGAAACGTGGCATCGAATGAGCCTAGCCAGAGTGGCTTGCCACTGCTGACCTGGACCCGGCGGCGGCGATGTTGGAAGGATTCCTCTGCGATGTGCAGTAAACTGAAGAAAGTAGTGTAGGCCCTAATCACATGAGTCAGCAGCTCGGGTTCGATTTTGTTGATGCCTCGTATCAGGCGCTGACGGAGGGAGGGGTCGTCTTTTCTACGCAATTTATTGAAGCCACGACGTAAGGTCTGGACGGTTTTCAGAACCTCGGGCTTTTCTTGCGAGCTTAAGACATTACCGAGCAAATCCCCGAAGAGCCTGACACGGCTGCGTAATGCTTTATCATGTTTGGGATTAATATTCATTGTAGTAATTTCATCTGCGGGCAATAAGAAGGCGGTTCATTATGGATAATAAACCGTCCCGGAACAAAATTGGTTATACCGGATTATAACGCATTTCCTCAGAATACCGTCTGAAATATGGAAGGACTTTACGTATAATTGCCTGCGTCCCGTTTACATATAACGCATTAATGCTTACAGAAAAGCCTGCCTGGAAGGATTTGCAGAAGCATTTTGATGAAGTTGAATCATTGCACATGCGCGATCTGTTCGCTTCGGATAAGCGGCGATTTGAGACTTTCAGTCTCGAGGCCTGTGGCCTGTTTTTTGATTTTTCCAAAAATCGAATTACCCATGAAACATTAAGGCTTTTATTATCGCTGGCAGAGGAATGCGATCTTGATGACAAGCGGCAAGCCATGTTTTCTGGTGAACCGATCAATAATACAGAAAATTGCCCGGCACTGCATACTGCATTGCGTAGTGACTCGCGAAAACCAGTTTGGGTAAACGGACATGATGTTATGATTGATGTGCGCGAGATGCTTAATGGCATGCGCGAATTCTCCAGTGCAATTTTTGCAGGTGAAATTACAGGTAGTACCGGAGAGGTATTTACCGACGTAGTGAATATTGGTATTGGTGGCTCATTTCTTGGGGCAGCCGTTGTTTGTGATGTCCTTATGCCATGTGCCGGGACCGGGCTCAAGGTTCATTTTATATCCGATGTAGATAGCAAGGAAGTTATTGATGTACTGGATATGCTTAATCCACAAACCACGCTTTTTATCATATCGTCAAAGACTTTTACTACGCAGGAAACCATGACCAATGCCGTAACAGCGCGCCAGTGGATCAATACGGCTCATGGAAGTGATAGCGCCTGGATAAATCATTTTGTCGCTGTGACCGCATATACGCAACGGGCTCGCACCTTTGGTATTCGGCAGGATTATATCTTTCGCATCTGGGATTGGGTAGGTGGTCGCTACTCGTTGTGGTCAGCCACAGGTTTGCCGATAGTTCTTTATGCTGGTATGGAACAGTTTGAGCAATTACTTGCAGGGGCCAGTGAAATGGACTACCATTTTTTGCATGCTCTCCCGGAAAAAAATATGCCGGTCATTATGGCGTTACTGGGCATCTGGTATATTGACTTTTTTGCCGCTGGCGCGCAGGCTGTGCTGCCTTATGACAAACGTCTGGCGCGTTTACCGAGTTATTTGCAGCAGCTTGAAATGGAAAGTAACGGTAAACATACTACGCGCCAGGGACAGGTTGTTGATTATGATACGGTACCCGTTATTTGGGGACAATCCGGTACGAATGGTCAACATGCGTTCTATCAATTCATCCATCAGGGCACACAGCTGATACCGGCTGATTTCATCGCGCCAATGCGTTCGCCTTATGGTATCGGTGAACATCATACGGTTTTGTTAACGCATTTTTTTGCACAAACGGAAGCGTTGATGAAAGGCCGTACCGTTGAGGAGGTTCGGTTGGTTCTGAAATCAATGAATCTCGACAAGGTTGATATTGAAAAACTACTTTGGCACAAGGTATTCACAGGTAATCGCCCGACAAACACCATCGTGTTCCCTGAACTTAATGCCCGTACATTGGGTAGCCTGCTTGCCTGCTACGAGCATAAGGTGTTTGTACAGGGAGCAATCTGGGACATTAATTCCTTCGACCAGTGGGGTGTCGAGCTGGGAAAGATGTTAGCGAAAGACATTCTATCCGAGTTGCGGGGTACAGATATCTCTGATCATCATGATGCCTCTACTCAGGGGCTGATACGTTACTATAAACGTCATGCTTCCTGATATCATATTTCCAACAAAGGATTTCTAGTTTATTTTATTTAATAGGTTAGTCAGATTGTCGATTTTATTTCGGTGTTGGTTACATTATTTATATTCCACTGATCTATTGCCCATGCCCATAGTATTTCATTTGGACTATTGAGTATTTCGGTTTCGACAGGCAGGCCCAAGGCATCGAATATGTCTTTTAGTACATCGTTTTTAGCCAGATCATCTACTGCTTGTGCCTCGGAGTGTTTACATAGCTTTCTGCCTTGACTATCAACGATTAGTGGCAGATGTGCATAGTCTGGCGTTACATAGCCAAGTTGCAGCTGTAAGTAGATTTGTTGTGGCGTAATGCCAAGCAGGTCTCGACCGCGCACGATTTCGGTAAACCCGTCCAGAGCATCGTCAACGACGGTGGCGAGGTGATAGGCATATGGGCCATCTGCCCGGCGTATAACGTAATCTCCGACTTCCCTTTCTATATTCAAGCTGTACTCGCCCTGGATTTGGTCAGTAAGCATAATTAAGCAGCTTTCTGTTAGCAGCCTGATAGCTCGTGCTGATTTTCCTTTCGCCAGTCCGTTACGGCAGATACCCGGATATACCATTCCATTCGGTCCGATTTTAGCTACCGATTCAATCTCTCTACGCGAACAACCGCAATCATAGATCAGATTATTCAGCTTTAGTTCGTGCAGTGCGTCACGGTAGCGATCTTGACATTGGCTTTGATAAACTATCGGTCCGTCCCAATGCAAGCCGTAGGACTCAAGTGTGCAGAGCATGCTGTCGGCTGATCCTGGAATTTCGCGAGGCGGGTCAATATTATCTATTCTGACGTGCCATTCACCCTGCTTGGAGCGTGCCTGCAGATAGCTTCCTATGGCGGCAAGCATGGTGCCTTGGTGCGCGGGTCCACTGGGGCTGGGGGCAAAACGGCCTTTATAAGGTTTACTATCAGAGGATGGCATGATATGAGTTTAGCAGAGAGTGGTAACGGAAGTGGCTTCGAGCAGTCACATTCAAAGCCTTGATGCTATGTGCTAGCATGGTTTGATTAAGAATCATCTTAAATTTAAGAAATCTGGACTAATGCGTTTTTTAATTAAAGACAACGAACCGCCATTTGACTTGTGGCTTGATCTGTTTGTCTGATTATTATATTATTATTTTTTTCAGGAAGATATTGAGTGTATTGCCTTGAGCATACTTGGTTCGCTGGTTTTACTTACTCCACCTATATCGTGTATGTGAACAAGTTTGCTTTCCAGTTGAACGGAGGTAGCTTGCGAGGTTGATACCATCGATCACATTCGTGCCCTGTTTGCCGGGATGTGCGGTAAACGCTTGACCTATGCCGAACCGACTGCCTAGATAACAGTTATGAACTAGAAGATCATAAGCAAACATAATATTATACCCCGAAATTGGGGCAGCTGCAATTCTGGCCGAGAATCGTGCGTCAAGATTAAAGGTAACGATCTGCCATTTTGGTTTGTGGCTTTATCTGTTTGTCTGATTCTTACATATTATTATTTGCTTTCAGGTAGATACTGCGTGCATTGCGTTGATCATACTTGGTCCGCTGGTTTTGCTTACTCCACCTATATTCATGGCTTCAAGGGAGACAAGATATTTGGGGGTGGCTTAGGGCAACCCTATTTTTTCGGGATCACACCCATGCTTATGTTTATGGTTTTTTGGGCCAGCTGTTCGGATGGAGTGCCTCATCACTTCGGTTATTTTCAACTTTTTTTGTGGTATGCGCCGCATTGTTATGGATGCTTTCTTTATATCGGCTGACTTCGTCACGCTTTATTGCTGTTGGCAGTGCGCTGTGCATGGTGTTGTACGAACCATTTGTCTATGCCGCACAACTGGCTCGTCCCGAAGCTCTCAATCTGTTTTTTCTTGCACTGGCTGTATGGCTTTCGGTGAGAGAAAACTATTACTTGGCCTGTATAGTGGCCGGCTTGGCATTTGAAAGTCATATTATGGGCTTTACTGTATATATCCTGTCTCTTATACACATTCT
>JAPYNQ010000022.1 GCA_028289815.1 Gammaproteobacteria bacterium
GTAGTATTGATATAATGAAAAATAAGACTGCTACTGCTAAAATAGTTGGGCTAATTTGCTCTCTAATACCGGACCACATTTGCATTGTTACTGTTTTTTGTTCATAACCACCGATAAATAAGATAACTACGATTTCATCAAATGAGGTAACAAAGGCAAACAAAGCACCAGAAATTATTCCAGGCGCTGTTAAAGGTGCTACTACTTTACGAAAAATATAAAAATTGCCTGCCCCCATACTCTGGGCTGCTTTAATCAGGTTATAATTAAAATTTGTAAGCGTTGCCGTAACAGTGATAACTACGAATGGAATTCCTAAAATAGCATGCGCTAATATGGCACCAATGTAGGTCTTGGCTATATAAATTTGAGAGAAGAAAAAGAACATACCAACTGCTGAAATAATCAAAGGCACTATCAATGGCGAAATAAGCAAGCTCATAATCAGATTGCGAAACGGCATCTCACTTCTTGAAAGCCCTAAAGCTGCTATCGTACCTACGGCGGTTGCGACTAAAGTAGCGAAGATAGCTATAAAAAAGCTATTCTTAATAGATCTCTCCCATTCTTTGTTGCTAATCAGATCTTCGTACCATCTCAGCGAATAACCACTTCTATCAAATGTCAACATTTCCTTAGTGAAAGTAAAATAAGGTTCAGCATTAAATGACAGAGGCAAAATAATTAGGATAGGCAACAATAAAAATACCAAAATTAAAACAGAGAAGGCAATAAAAATTAATTTGCCAATTTTTTCACCCAAGATATCCATTTTTAAGTTTGTTATTAAAATCGCAACTTATCTATGCCAATTAATTTATTAAACAACCAGTAGAGTATGATTACTGCAACCAATAAAATTGTCCCGAGTGCAGCCGCAAGGCCCCAATTTAAAGAAACGTTAATATGATAATCGATCATATTTGAGATAAGTTGTCCGCTACTACCACCTACCAAGGCAGGAGTGATAAAATATCCTATTGCCAAAATAAATACCAGCAATCCGCCAGCACTTAAACCAGGAAGTGTTAAGGGGAAATAAACTCTAGTGAAAGAACGCAGCCAAGAGCCTCCGAGCGAGCGAGCAGCATTCATATAGCTTTCAGGAATAGTCTTCATAACACTATACAAAGGCAAAATCATAAATGGCAACAATATGTGAGTCATGGCTATGATAGTGCCCGTCATATTGTAAATCATACGTATTCTTGACTCATCGTCAATGACATTAAATAAAACCAGCACATCATTAAGAACCCCCTCAGTTTGTAAAACAACAATCCACGAGGTGGTACGCACTAAAAGTGACGTCCAAAAGGGCAATAACACAAAAATCATCAATAAATTACTGTGTTTTTCTGGAAGCATTGCCAGCAGATATGCCACCGGAAACCCTAAAATAAAACAAATCAAAGTAATAACCGCACTAACGATTAGAGTTTTAAAGAACAACGGCATATATATTCTTTCTGATTCATCAACGAAAGCAATATTGCCATCAGTATCGTATCTCATATCAAAAGCTGCAAGGTAATAAGATAAAGTAGTGGGCGAGCTTTCTCTTTTGAGAGTTCTCCACAGATAAGGATCCCCCCATCTCTCATCAAACTCTAAGACATTTTCTTTATAAGGAGATTCTATACTCTTTGCGCTACGTGCCAATTTGTTAATAATGTTTTGTGCGCCGGGGATTATAAAATTTACTCTTCTTGCCACCTGGCCGGATTTTCTCTCTTGCTTTGCTTTGGCCAGATCTTGTAATAAGGCTGCAAATATCTCTTCACTAGGAATAGCTTCTTTAGCATCATCCCAATGTTGCAGGGACTGAGTGGTCTTGGGTAAGTAAGTAGGGATTTGGAAATTATCAATACTTGTATACAGCAACTTGCCAATCGGAAAGACAAATACTACCAGCAAAAATGCCAGTAGAGGTAATACCAGCAAAAAAGCATTTCTCTTTTTCCTATATTGTGCTCTTTTAAGTTGAGTGACAAGAGTGGGGTTATTCACTTAGAACTCCTTGTTTAATTTTTATTTTGAGACTTATTAAGTCCACTTTCAGTTACAATTGCCCGCTATGCCACTCTCGTTCTCTCGCTTCAATAAGATTTCCCTTGTCATAATCAGACTGTGCATAAACCACAAATAAGCGGATGAGCACTTTTGTCGCCACTCTCGGTAGCACACTTTGGTAAAAACCCCAAAATTGCCGTTGATAATGGCGGACAACGGCTTCTTCTTGACCCGCTGTAAACGTAACTTATGGTGGTTCTTGAAATGTTCATCTTTTTATGCCAGTTCCGGATATTGATTACCTCTGGTTTAGGTAGAGTCTTTAGATGCGGAGGAGGGAGCACCATCCTATCACAATCGCCTGCCTTTGACTTGCATAAGCTGAATTAAGAAACCCCGGTAAACCGGGGGTTTCTTTTCCTCTTCTCTTTTTTCCCAGAGTTCCGCTCCTTACGGAGAGACTCTTGTAGAGTCTCTCAGGAGAGTTCCCAAACCTACTTAGCTAGCCAAGCATTAAATCTTTCATTTAAAGTATCGCCATAAGCAGATACAAAGCTGGCATCAACAATTAATGGATTATTGAAATTTTGTGGAGAAGTAGGCAAATGAGGCTTCATATCGACTCCAGTTTGCACATGCCTACCTACCAACCCAGCTGAAGATTTTCTTGCGGGACCATAGGAAATATTTTCCGCATGCGCAGCAAGCCTTTTTGAATCTGTAGAAAACTTAAGATAGTCCAGCACTTCCTTACTCAGCCTGCCTCTTGGCACAACCCAGCCTTCAAGCTCAAGTGCTTGACCATCCCATATTATCCCAATATCCTGGTCCTCAACGACTTGAGCATTGAACAAACGTCCGTTATACGCCGAAGCCATAAAAACTTCACCATCAGCCAATAACTGTGGAGGCTGTGCCCCGGCTGTCCACCAGATTACATCGCTTTTAATGGTGTCAAGTTTTCTAAAAGCTCTATCCTGTCCATCTTTGGTTTTTAATATCTCAAAAATATCCTTCGCAGGAACGCCATCTGCCATTAAGGCCCAAGCAAGATTATTTACAGCAGTTTTTTCTAATGCGCGCTTACCAGGAAACTTCCTCAAATTAAAAACATCTTCAATAGTCTTTGGACTTTGCCCCTCTTTAACTGCCTTTTTATTATAGCCAAAAACTGTAGCATAATAATCATTAGGCACCAAACACCCATCTAAACCAGAAATGAAATCCTCACTTGGCTTAGAACCATCAGACCCTTTAGCAAGCACTGTATCGTAGCTAATTTCTGCAACAATGCCCTCATCACAAAGATTATTAGCATTGCCCTCTGTAACGCTTACTATATCCCAAGTAACATTGCCAGCATTTACTTGCGAGCGAATTCCTGCAGGAGCCTTACCACCTTCATCAATATTCTTAAAGGTAATACCGGTTTTCTCGGTCCAAGGCTTTTGTTGTGATTCTACGTGAGCTTGAGTATACGCCCCCCCCCAAGATATGAGGGTGATTGACTGAGCATAAACAGCACTAGCAGATAGCGACAAACCGCACAGCACCATTAGGCGTGCAGCAAAACTGATGCCTGTTTTGATATTCATAACAGTAGTACTCCTATTTTATCTTAAATTTAGTTGACGTAGTTAAGTTATACCACCCAATCATAGCATAGAACTCTTATTTTTCAATATTTTCAATATAGAAATTTTTTATGCTTCAAGAGGGCTTTGGTTTAATCAGAACTCCCCTATACCTGTTTTGACACTTGAGGGTAACCAGTTATTGTGGCATCGTGCGGGTCCATAACAAACCGCACCCTCGGTTGTGGTTGATAATGCGGCTGGACAGGGGTCTGTAATCCCAGCCCTTTGAGTGACCGAATGCTGCTGTATTCAACCAGCCAATCGGCCAGTTTTTCTTTAAATCTCCCCCAGCCGGTGAAAAGTCTTCATAGAAATCCACGAATTGTTTCTGAATGGTGCGCTTAAGATGCGCACAGACGGCATTCATCATCGGGAGAATTGGGATAAGTCCATAGGTGGACGATATGACCGTCTTGGGTCAGGCAGGCACCTTGAGCTCATTGCCACCGTCGGCGATCACCTGCTGGATGTTGAAAGGGGTTAAGCGAAAGCACTTTTCAAAGAACACTCGAGTGACCACCTAGCTGTTGAGTTTGGACATGACCAAGAGCAGGGCGTAGCCACTGGCCTCATCAATCGTAGGCTAGGATATATGGTGCCGCAGGCTGCCCATACGCCCCGCTCAGTCGCATCCAGATCCACACATGGTAGCGGCGCCAGAGCTTATGAAGTCCATAGTTACTACGCAAAGAAAAATCAATCTTTATATGCTCTTCAACTCATAGCTTCCATTGTCAAAATAATACAGGACACTTCCTTGCTCATACCAGTCACCCAGAACAATACGAGTCATCTTGATACTGTCGAACTGAAAATCATGTATTGCCGGACGGTGAGTATGACCATGAATTAATAAATCTACATTTGCCTCTAACATGACTCGCTCAACTTCCAGCTGATTCACATCCATAATTTCAATAGGCTTGATAACGTTGAATGCCTTGCTTTCCTTGCGTAGTGAATAGAAGTAGGTTCTACGCTTTGCAAGAGGCATCTGCATTATTCTGCTGATCCACTCTGAATTGCGAACTATTTTGCGAAAATTCTGATAATCAGCGTCATCAGTACATAAGGCATCGCCGTGTGTTATCAGGGTATCCCGACCATATAAGTTGATCGTTTCATATTCAGGAAGCAGTCGACAGCCACTTTTCTTCAAAAATTGGTTGCCAACCAAAAAGTCTCGATTGCCTGCAATGAAGTAGACAGGAATCAGGCGGCTGGTTTTATATAACTGTTCAAGAGTGATGCTATATGGTGAGTCAGGGTCATCATCTCCCAGCCAGTATTCGAACAGATCACCAAGAATGTACAGAGCGTCTGCCGCGGGAACATTATCAAGTAGAAATCGGCTGAAAATATCCTGAATGATAGGCCGTTCCGAATGCAGATGTACATCTGATATAAACAGAGTAAACGGCATATGAAAGCCTCTTAAAATTTATTGCACGGCACCATATCGGCATTCTCATGTATCGACTGTACATTGAGGTTCCTGTGCTCCATGTGCCTTACCTTAGAGTCACTCGCTATGATTTTTTGAAGTCTCCATAAAGGAGAGCAGTAAGCTGATATTAACCTTTCCCAGTAACAGTAGCTGACTCTATAACAATATCTTCCACGGGCACATCGGCATGGGACATACGGTTACCGGTTTCCACATCTCTGATAATATCAACCACCTCCATTCCTTCAGTCACTTTTCCGAATACGCAGTATCCCCATCCCTGTGGAGTAGGCGCAGTGTGATTCAAGGAATCATTATCAAAAATATTGATAAAAAATTGCGCCGTCGCTGAGTGCGGATCGGAGGTTCTGGCCATAGCAATTGTGCCACGGTTATTTTTTAGTCCGTTGTCGGCTTCATTTTTAATTGGATTCCGTGTCTCTTTTTGTCTCATACTAGGCTCAAAGCCACCACCCTGAATCATAAAGCCATCAATCACTCTGTGAAAAATAGTACCATCATAGAATTCATTCCTGACGTACTGTAGGAAATTATTTGTTGTCTCCGGTGCCTTTTTGTGATCGAGTTCGATGATAATATCTCCTTTATTGGTTTTCAGGACGACCATTTCAGACTCCTACTGCTATATTGGTTGAGAAGACACACGCTCTATGGATTGAATGATAACAGGATCAAGCGGAGCATCTCGGTTAAATGGGCCATTGGCACCAGTTGGCACGGACTGGAGCTGGGCCACGACATCCATGCCTTGAACAACTCTACCAAACACAGTGTAACCCCACTTAACATAAACCGGCTTTAAGGCAGCATGCCGGGAATTTATGTATTCGGAGCAAGTACCATCCGGTTTGATTTGACCAGCCTGTTTAAGCTTATCAAAACTCGCCAAGCACTCTTCAAGAGCACTATCCAGGGAATAATTGTCATCGTGTAGTATGGCCTGCATCAAGCAGGTGTAGTCTTCATTACTATTATCCGAACTCATTGTCCGACTTAGAGTATCGCTCATGATGGGGTTACCATGACAATCATTAGTCGCCAATTTACCGCTGAGTGGGTCTTGGATACCTAGCTGACTTTGCCTCAAAGTATTCACGGGGTTCACTTCCTGCATCCGAAAATCAAGAAATGAATTGTTTCGCACATTAATAAAGAATTGTGATGTGGCAGAATGCGGGGCATTGGTACGGGCCATGGCGATAGTCCCCAATTTGTTAGAAAGACGGTTACCGGATTCGTTTCTGACGGGTGGCTGAGTACTTTTTTTCTGATAGCCAAGCGAATAACCACCGCCCTGGATCATGAAATTATCAATAATACGGTGAAACAGAGTATTGGTATAAAAGCCACTATCGACATAGCCTAAAAAACTGGCAACAGTTTCAGGTGCCTCGTCCTTATAAAGCTCAACGTCGATAGCACCATAATTTGTCGTTAGCCGCACAACAGGCAAGCCGGTTTCAGCAGACGCGACCGACAAGTACCCAAAAAACAAAATAACAGCGATGATTCTGCTCATTACGAAATCCACACCCTAGATTAAGAAAAAATGGCCTGTGGTGGCCACGACACCTGCGAATTATAAATTATATATTCAATCCTTCAATTTTGCGATGCAGAGTTGCCTTGCCAATGCCCAGCACTCTGGCAGCATGTGTCTTATTACCATCAGTAGATTGAATCGCAAGCTCAATGAGGGCAGACTCGAACTCGGAGCGGAGATCTTTCAGTGCCAGCCTGTGATTTTCATAGAGATCAGAGATCGCTTGATTAACTAGCACCTGTGCCCTTGTACGGATTTTGTATTCCCGCGTGAGGGGCACATAAGAGAGAAACCGGAAAAGATGATATTTTGCTTCCGTAAAGATAAGAATAGCAAGCAAAAGGGTCGACAGTAGCGATTGAACCACTGTTGCATTGACACTGTATCCCAGAAACATGGTGATAATAATGCCGATGGTAAAAATACCCATAGGTGCAGTGCCAATAAGGATAACAGCACTTTTCTGCCGAGCAACCTGATCGGGCGCCCGGGCTACATTTATACCGAGCACAATTAAGCCCGAGATAGTACTCAGAATGATAAAGGCCTGAAGCATCCAATAATATTTGCCCGGCATACTTGTGACGGAATAACTGATAGGTTGAATACCTGCAATCAAGCTGTCACTTGAGACTATAAACACGGATAACAGGCTGACGACCATTAAAAGGCCGGAGGCAACAAGCCGATCTCGGCTGTAAAGTGATAACGCTAATGCCAGAAAGGCAGCTGCGGTAGACACTGCGGCAACGTAGTATCCCTTCATGGCCCATAGGGAAAAATCGGAAGAAGCACCGTTGACCAGCAGGATAAATTCGGCCAGATTAAGCGCGAACAGCGCCATTAGAAAAACAGCCAGAGCCGTATTTTTGTGGAATAAATCACCCCTGGCGACGGCAAATAATATACCCTTTATAATCAGGGCAAATAATGAGGGGGCTGTTAATATGCTCATAATTAAAATACCATTCCCGTTTGACTTATAGATAGGCCGCTTCCGGTACCCAATATCAGTATCTTATCTCCTTTCTCAGGTGGATTAAAGTGAAAATTTACAGGTATTGTCGCGCTGGTGATATTACCAAATTTTCTATAGGTAATCGGTGCTTTTTCTGTATCAATTTCAGCCAGTTCCGCCATTTGGTAGTGTGGCTTGGCACCAACTTGATGACAATATAACCAATCAATATCTGTCGGCTTCCAAGATAATTTGTGATAGGTATCCCGGATCATCTGGCGATGAAAGCCGACTATTTCGATACTGATGGACTTCATCAACATCTGACCTTCCACGTGCCCATCGGCATCATATTCATAATAACAAAGGCTGGTATGCTCCCCATTCGACGAAAAATTAAACTTGCAGAAACCATCTTGACACTCAGAGCGGCGAATTATAATAGCGCCACCGGCATCTCCAACCGTAAGAGCACCCAACCAACGTTTCACGTCCGCCCTGTTATCAGATTCGGAGAGCCTCCTAAGGGCTTCATACATGATATTGCTTGGCTTCTCCCCCGTACAGATCAGGGCAGTAGATGCACTCCCTGTGGCAATCATGGCATCGGCTACGGATACCCCGTTCATAAAGCCGTGACAGGCATTGCTTAAGTCGAAGCAGGTCGCATTTTTCGCGCCGATAAACTGTTGCACCCGATGAGCAGTTGCCGGTTCAATCCAATCCCTTTCGATCCCGCAAAAGATGATCAGGTCAATTTCATTAGCATTTATGCCGCTATGTTTTAGTGCTACCTCAGAAGCAAAGATAGCAAGATCAGAGGGCTTATGCCCATGGACGGCTACCCGGCGTTCCTCAATACCGATCACATCGGATATGAAGTTTTCGCTGATGCCAAATTTTTCGGCAGAATGAATCTCCGCCATCAGATCAACTGATTTAACAATTTCGTGCGGCATATAACTGCCGATCCCTATGATACTCGTATGCCCATTAACCAGCATGTTAGTTCTCCTGTTGACAAAACGGTTTGCCACCCAGAAACCAGGGCAAATCCTGGCATAAGTACGGGTGTCTTACTTCTGATACTGTTGTTTTATACAAGAGTTTCAAACTTGAGGATATTGATTCGAGTCCAATATGGCTTGGAAACAGCCCTTGGCCTAAGCACCAAAGACACCAGATTAGCAAAAAACCTGAATATTTATCGGGTATAGCGAAACAATGCACCTTGCACATTCATGTAAATACTGTCGGCTCGCGAATAAGGCAAAAACCATACCGACAGATGTGATTATAAAAATCCATCTGCCGGCTCATACAAAATGAACTGACACGATCATCTCTAAAAACCCGATAGAGGCCAAGGAAGCTCTTGCTCTTGGATTAATTGAGTTACTGTATTGATAATGTCGTTATCAAGATACGGTATATGAAACGGACCCACTATGGCACTTTCTGTTGTGGTTAACAATATACTGCTCCGAGAGGTTGTCATGCTGCCCCTTTGTAAGGCAGTAAGGTATGGTGTTTATACCAGCCAGTCGGTCAGTTTTTGGTTGAATAACCGGGCTCTCAATGGAAGTCCGCGAGTTACTCTTGGACGATGCAGTTAAAATACTCACAGGCAGCATCCGCTTGATATGCCTTGGGGTGGTAGTACCACAGGCGGGTAGTCTGGTTATTCTGAAGAAACCGGGCGAAGATGTCCTTAAATAAAGGTATTTCTGTTAAGAACTGTCTGGTAGCTTAGCTTTTAAGTTTGAGGATGACCGTGACCAAGGCGTAACCACTGGCTGCATTAGACGCAGATCAATATAGAGCATCGCATTCACCGACTTCACTGGGGCAGTTAGCCATTGGAACAGTGCTGAATCATTGATTACCGGCATGACCTGGATTTACCCCTGAAACATCAGGACAGGTAGCGAGGTTCGCATTCTCTCCCGGAACATCGGTGAACTACTGCATTCGGCACAAAGGCTTTATCTTTATGAAATGCATCTATTAGCCGACATTGAACGAGTAATAAACCAGAAAGAGAATGCAGGGCAGTAACGAAATTGCATGTTAGCCCAATTTACAAGGCGACATGATCGTCTAACCTGCCCTCAAAGCGAATATCCAACCGAAAGAAGAATGAAGCTTCGACTTTGTATTAAGTGCGTTCAGATACCTCACGTGTTCCAGCATAAAGTAATTCGAGCAAGCCACTGCCCTGGTTCAATAATTTGAAACAGAATCGGGGCGCTTTCATGGGTTGCTGGCAGCAAACCATAGGTGCGTCCAATGAATCTACCGCTTAAACATGCTTTTTAGGAAGTTGATTTGTTCGTTCCGGTCTCACTTCGCACTATCGAGAATAAATACTTCAACCGCCAAGGAGAGTCCCGAATGAACTGGCATAAGAGTACCCATTGATTGATACCCCAAGACTGAGCAATATTAACACCATATATTTGGAACGAGAGCTCCGTATTAAAAGGACTGCTCACGCTTTGAGGGTGAACGCGCGACCGCGTGCAAGTGGCTGGCCCGTTATCGTTGCGAAGGTTCAGATAATTAGATGATCGACCCCCCAAGGCACAGCTCCCACTGCACCAATGCCCGGTATCAGGAAAGAACTGTTATGCTTCATCAGATACGACGTATTTATATTAAGAAACCAGCCTCATCACTGACAATCAGCGGGCAGCTCCAATGCAATACAGCTATCATCCATAGCATGTGCGGTATAGTGGCAGACTTAATACATGATTCGGCTGGCTATGTTTAAGTGTATAATCACCAATCTAAGCATATGCCTGAATCCATAATGGAACAAAAAGAATTCTCTCTGTGCAGCGAGTTCCAGCCAGCGGGCGACCAGCCTGATGCCATCAACGCACTGGTTGAAGGATTGGAGAATGGCCTCGCTCACCAAACTTTATTGGGGGTGACAGGTTCCGGCAAGACCTTTACGGTAGCCAATGTTATCCAGCGCGTACAACGCCCAGCCATTATACTCGCGCCCAATAAAACTCTAGCAGCCCAGTTATACGGCGAAATGAAGGAGTTTTTCCCGGATAATCGGGTTGAGTATTTCGTCTCTTATTATGATTATTACCAGCCAGAAGCCTATATACCCTCGAGCGATGTTTACATAGAAAAAGACAGCGCAATCAACGAACACATTGAACAGATGCGATTATCGGCAACCAAAGCACTGATGGAGCATTCGGATGCCATAATCGTAGCATCAGTTTCCTCCATATATGGCTTGGGTGATCCACAGGCCTATCTCAGTATGGTGTTACATCTTGCTCGGGGACATAAGATCAGCCAGCGGGAAATTCTGCGTCAGTTGGCTACCTTGCAATATGAACGAAACCATACGGAACTACATCGCGGCACCTTTCGGGTGCGCGGTGATGTTATTGACATTTTTCCGGCAGAATCAGAACAACACGCCGTTCGAGTCGAGCTATTTGACGATGAAATAGAGAATCTGAGCTGGTTCGATCCTCTGACAGGCCACTTGCAGAAAACCGTACCACGTCTGACAATTTACCCGACCAGCCATTATGTAACGCCAAGAGAAAGGATTGTTAAAGCTATCGAAAGGATTCGAATTGAACTTAAAGATCGTCTGCAGCAGCTGCATTCATCGAGCAGGCTGGTTGAGGCACAACGACTGCAACAACGCACACAGTATGATATCGAAATGCTGAATGAATTGGGACATTGCAAGGGAATTGAAAATTATTCACGTATGTTGACCGGCAGGTCACCTGGCGAACCACCCCCAACTTTATTTGACTACCTACCTGAAAAGGCGATCGTGATCATTGACGAAAGCCATGTCACGATACCGCAGTTAGGCGGAATGTATCGAGGTGATCGATCTCGCAAGGAAAATCTAGTGGCATATGGATTTCGGCTACCCTCGGCACTGGACAACCGACCGCTGAAATTTGAGGAGTTTACGGCACGTTCACCCCAGGCAATTTATGTATCAGCGACTCCCGGACCATATGAGCTGGCAAAGAACCCTGAAGTGGTGGAGCAGGTTGTCAGGCCCACGGGGCTGGTTGACCCGAAGGCCGAGGTTCGGCCTGCAAGCAGCCAGGTTGATGATGTAATTTCTGAAATTCATCTTCGTGTGGAGGCCAATGAACGCGTATTGATTACAACCCTAACCAAACGCATGGCAGAAGATCTGACAGAGTACCTGGACGAGCATGGAATACGAGTGCGCTATCTACATTCTGATATTGATACCGTAGAACGAGTCGAGATTATCCGAGGCCTGCGGGCTGGTGAGTTCGATGTACTGGTAGGAATCAACCTGCTTCGTGAGGGACTTGATATGCCGGAAGTTTCACTGGTGGCGATTCTTGATGCCGATAAGGAAGGCTTCCTGAGATCGGAAGGATCACTCATTCAGACTATTGGACGGGCCGCGCGCAATATAAACGGCAAAGCGATTTTATATGCCGACAGGATGACCGGCTCCATGAAAAGGGCCATTGATGAAACCGAGCGACGCCGAGCAAGACAGACTACGCACAATAAAAAATATGGCATTACACCACAATCTGTGAAAAAGAAGATCCGTGACATCATGGAAGCGGTTCCTAGCAAAGGTCCGGGATATATCAGAAAAAAATCCAAAGGGCTGAAGGCAGCGGAGATGCAAAGAACTTACTCCATAATGTCGCCCGATGAGTTGATAAGGAAAATCAGGCAGCTAGAGCAAAAGATGTATCAGCATGCCCGCGACCTTGAGTTTGAACAGGCTGCCGCCATCAGGGATCAGATTAACCATATTAACGAAAATTTTATTGGCGCCTGACTTGATCACTTTAAGCCAATACGTTGACAACAGGCATATTTCGGGTATCTTTACATGATTTGTTTTCAGACCTCAGACGCGTAGCTCAGTTGGTTAGAGTACCACCTTGACATGGTGGGGGTCGTTGGTTCGAGTCCAATCGCGTCTACCAACTCCACAATTCACGCGGTCCTGCGTAGAGACCGCCACTGAAAAGGACAGCATATGCCCAAAATCACTCTCCCGGATGGCAGTCAACATCAGTTTGATCAGCCCGTAACAGTAATGCAGGCAGCCCGATATATTGGCTCGGGGCTCGCCAAGGCAACCTTGGCGGGTAAAGTCAATAACAAAATAGTCGACGCATCTTATCTTATTAAGGAAGATGTTACGTTATCAATTATTACCAGCAAAAGCGGAGAAGCACTCGAACTGATTCGCCATGATGCAGCACATGTCATGGCCCAAGCCGTACAGGAATTATACCCTGACACACAGGTTACCATCGGCCCGGCCATAGAAAATGGCTTCTACTATGACTTTGCACGTGAACAACCGTTCACTCCGGATGACTTACTCAGTATAGAGGCCAGAATGGAGAAAATTGTGGGACGTAACCTGCCGATAGAACGGCAAGAACTCAGTCGCGAACAGGCAATCAGCGCGTTTCAGGAGATTGGCGAAGAGTACAAAGTACAGATTATTGAGGCCATCCCCGAAGGAGAGAAAATATCAATATATCGCCAGGGTGACTGGTTCGATGTTTGCCGCGGACCTCATCTTCCAAGTACGGGTAAATTACCAAAAGCCTACAAGCTGATGAAGATTGCCGGAGCTTACTGGCGCGGCGACTCCAACAATAAAATGCTGCAGCGTATTTACGGTACAGCTTGGGCCGATAAAAAACAACTTCGGCAATATCTGCATCAGCTGGAAGAAGCAGAAAAGCGCGATCACCGCAGGATTGGTAAAAAACAAAATCTTTTCCACATGCAAGAAGAGGCACCAGGCATGGTTTTCTGGCATTACAAAGGCTGGATAATTTATAAAACCATTGAAAATTACATGAGAGAGAAACTCCGCACCCATGGTTACAAAGAGATCAATACACCGCAAGTGATTGATTATTCCTTATGGGAAAAATCAGGACATGTGTCAAAATTCAGTGATGATATGTTCTCCGTCGAATCTGAGGGGAAAAATTTTGCTATCAAACCCATGAATTGCCCATGTCATATTCAGGTTTTCAATCAAGGGTTAAAAAGTTATCGTGATTTACCACTACGACTTGCCGAATTCGGCTCATGCCACCGTAACGAGCTTTCAGGTGCATTACATGGATTAATGCGTGTGCGCGGCTTTACCCAGGATGATGCGCATATTTTTTGCACCGAGGAACAGATTCAGCCAGAGGTTTCCGGCTTTATAGATTTTCTTCATGAAGTATATCTTGACTTTGGTTTTAAAGAAATAATTTACCGGCTTTCCACTCGTCCCGAACAACGAGTAGGTAGTGATAAAAACTGGGATAAAGCGGAAAAAGCACTGGCAGATGCCTTGGACAGTCACGATTTACCATGGAAAGAATTACCTGGAGAAGGTGCTTTCTATGGTCCAAAAATAGAATTCTCACTCAAAGACTGCATAGGTCGAATCTGGCAATGTGGCACAATGCAAGTAGACTTTTCTATGCCTGGAAGATTAGATGCATACTATGTAGATGAACACAGTGAAAAACAAATACCGGTAATGTTGCACAGGGCAATCTTAGGGTCTTTTGAGCGATTTATAGGGATACTCATAGAAAATCATGCCGGTTCATTACCTACCTGGCTATCGCCCGTACAAGTCGCTGTAATCAATATCACAGGCAGACATGAAGAATATGCTAGGCAGGTTCTCGACACACTTGTTAAGCATGGCATACGGGCCGAAGTCGACTTCAGAAATGAAAAAATTGGCTTGAAAATACGTGAACTCAGCATGCAGCGTGTTCCCTTTCAATTAGTGGTGGGCAATAAAGAAGTACAAGAAAAAACTGTTTCTCTGCGTACACGAAACGGTACAGATATGGGTAGTATGCCTATGAGTATTTTTGTCGAACGACTTGTTCAGGAAATTGACAGCCACGGCCGTATTATGCTGGGAGATTAAATCTAGTGAAAAAAGCATTGATTACAGGTATTACCGGCCAGGATGGTTCCTACCTTGCCGATTTTCTGCTGGATAAAGGATATGAGGTGCATGGACTCAAGCGCCGCACATCTTCGTTCAATACTCAGAGGATAAATCATCTTTACCAAGGAGCTGATATACAAGGTCGAAACTTTTTTCTTCATCATGGAGATTTGATGGACAGCACAAATATCTCCAATGTTATCGGAAATATCAAGCCTGATGAAATATATAATCTGGCTGCTCAGTCCCATGTGCACGTAAGCTTTCAAATGCCTGAGTATACAGCTGATGTTACTGGTCTGGGTGCCTTGCGCATTCTGGAGGCAATTCGTACCCTCAAGATGGAGAATAATACACGCTATTACCAAGCATCGACATCAGAACTTTATGGATTTACTGAGGAAATTACACAGAAAGAAACCACTCCGTTTCATCCAAAGAGCCCTTACGCGGTTGCGAAATTATTTGCCCATTGGATAACGGTGAACTACAGAGAGGCCTATGGAATATTTGCCTGTAACGGGATTTTATTTAACCACGAATCACCGAGGCGAGGTGAAACATTCGTCACCCGAAAGATTACCCGCGGTTTATCCAATATTGCGCAAGGCCTAGAAAAGTATCTTCACATAGGAAACATGGATGCGTTAAGAGACTGGGGGCATGCCAGAGACTATGTACAACTACAATGGTTAATGCTTCAACAGGAACAGCCTCAAGACTTCGTTGTCGCTACTGGAAGGAGTATGACTGTAAGAGATTTTATTCGCATATCGGCCTCTGAGCTGGGTATTACCCTGAAATTTGAGGGCGAAGGTATAGACGAAATCGGCATTGTTGAGCACATTGTTGGAGATGATGCACCTGCACTGCGTGCCGGCGATAAAATAGTAGTAGTCGATCCGTATTATTTTCGCCCTGCTGAAGTAGAAATACTGACTGGTGACCCCTCTAAGGCCAGACGTGAACTGAACTGGGTTCCGAAAATTACCGTTGAAGAAATGTGCAAAGAGATGGTAGCCGAGGATATAAAATTGGCCAGACAGCAAGCTTCACTAAAAAGGCAAGGTCTCAGTTGATTAATCGCCATGATAGATAAAACTGTTTTTGTCGCTGGTCACCGAGGGATGACAGGAACTGCAATAGTCAAGCAGCTGAAGAAGAGAGGATATAAAAATATCCTCACGGTCTCACGTCAAAAGTGTGATCTGACCAAACAAGGAGAGGCGATGGCTTTTTTTCAGCAGCATAAAATTGACGACATCTATCTGTCTGCCGCAAAAGTAGGCGGCATATATGCGAACAATACCTATCCCGCCGAATTTATTTATCAAAATCTAATGATTGAAGCAAATGTTATACATGCTGCCCATTATCACGATGTGAATAATCTTCTTTTTCTGGGGTCCTCATGTATTTATCCGCGTTTTGCTGAACAACCTATACAAGAAGATGCGCTACTGACTGGTGTACTTGAACCAACCAATGAACCTTATGCTATTGCAAAAATAGCAGGCATCAAATTATGTGAAAGCTACAATCGCCAGTATCAACGAAACTATCGTAGCGTTATGCCGACTAATCTCTATGGTCCTTATGATAATTTTCATGCAGAAAACTCCCATGTGATCCCTGCCTTATTAAGGCGCTTTCATGAAGCTGTAACCAAGAAACATCGTGAGGTTGTCATTTGGGGGAGCGGCAAACCTATGCGGGAATTTTTGCATGTAGACGATATGGCAGCAGCTTGTATATTCGTCATGGAGCTTGATGCAGAGACATATAACTCGAATACGCAGCCAATGATTTCCCATATTAATGTCGGCAGTGGCATTGACCACACCATAAGAAAACTGGCACAGATTATTGCAAAAATCACCGGATTTGATGGAACGTTGGTGTTTGATGATAGCAAACCCGACGGAGTCCCTCGAAAATTAATGGATACATCTAAATTAAAATCACTGGGCTGGCAACCATCTATTTCATTGGAGGACGGCCTGAAGCAAACCTATCAATGGTGCCTATCCAATTTGGACCGTATTCGCTGGTAAAGAGCGGGTTCATGTCAATACTTGGCACAGCGCGTCCGAGAAATCAGATCGGGCCGCCCTGATTTGTCAGGACAGCTTGGCGGATGGAGGCCATTTTCAAACATTTTTCCTTACTATATACGTATAGTAGTTACACGATGCAAAAAACATATTGTTCTCCATCATGCGATGCAGCATCATAAGCCAACCATCAACATCCTGCTGTATCATCAAACCTGTAGCGGGAACAAAAGGCGCATAGGTTTCAGCAAAAGATATAAAATAGCTGGTTCCACCGATTTCTGAAACCACGTCCGCCATGGTTTCGGTAATTTCAAAACCCTGCTCAGGCAGTATGCGAATCAACTCCCTCATGATGCCCGGATTATTAAATGCAGCAATTGACAACGCATGGTCCATCATACGACCGAATTCGGGGTCAGCAACGGCATAGGTCAGCGATGTATAATCACCATCAAATATAACCAGCGTGCCGTCATCGCGTAATACACGCGACAACTCCCGAATCACAGATACGGGTTCCGTCACATGACTGATCAGCGTGTGCGCAATAGCGATATCAAAAGTCTTGTCTTCAAAATCGAGCCGATGGGCATCACAAACCCGAAACTTGGCGCATTCGTCAACCTTTTCCTGATCGGCAAACCTCCTCGCCGCCTCAATAAACGCAGGACTTTGGTCAATTCCGACTATGTCTCCCGAGAAGTGCTGCTTCCTTGCCAGAGCCCGGGTTATTACTCCCGTACCGCACCCCGCTTCCAGTACCGATGCAGATTCAGGGAAGGCCAGCTTTTCTACATACTGGTGAAACAGACGGATAAAGACCTCATCGTGTGCTCGACTTTCCAGGCGCTTTATAATGCGTTCGCTGGTCTCTTCATCCAGCTCATGTGAAATGCGGTGCGGGTCCTGTCCACCCATGTTGTTCCCTCCGTTTGGCACCCTGATACGGGGACACCAATCTATAGCAGCATAATTTTCGCCTAGCTTCGGCCTTAGTTATATCATCCGTATCAACCGGGCACCTAACTTATACAGCATCTAACATATTTATTTTGGCAAATAATCATCTTTGACATAAGGGTCCATGCCGCATGGCGCTGTCATTCTGATATGATGCGCATAATATAGCCATTGTTTAGGAGAAAAAAAATGGGTTTTAGTGGTATTGGCCCCGGTTCAATCATTTTGATCCTGGTGATTGTGATTCTGCTGTTTGGCACAAAAAAGCTGCGCAATGTCGGCACGGACCTGGGCGGTGCAATCAAAAATTTCAAGAAATCGTTGAAAGAAGGTGAAGATCAATCTTCAGCGGACTCCCTTGAAAGTATGGCAGACAGCAAGTTCAACGAGGAAAAGACGGCTGAAAAAAAAGAGCAGGCTTAGCCCTCTCAGGCTACAGACGGCTCTACCCGCACGACAGCGTCACAGGCCTGTGAACTAATTCCACCCATGTTTGATTTCGGCTTCTGGGAAATCGTCATGGTTCTGCTGGTCGGTCTGATTGTGGTCGGCCCGGAACGTTTGCCTGGTCTTGCCCGCACGGTCGGCCTGTGGCTTGGCAAGGTCAAGCGCTTTGTCAGGGATGCAAAATCCGAGATCGACAAAGAACTGGCATCAGAAGAGCTGAAAAATGCTCTCGACAAGCAAAATGCCATGGACGATGTTTACGAAATTATTGAAGAAACCAAAAGGACCGCCGGCGAGGTCAAACAAAGCCTGAACAATGGCATCGAAAGCAATAACACACCACAAGCCGACAAAACCATATCCACGAACAGGGATGAAAACCCCAATCGAAAAACTGCTTCCTAGGGGCATATTGAACCGTGAACCAGCCTGAGGACAGCCCCGGGCTACCACCGGATACCGGGACAGGCTTTATCTCGCACCTGATAGAGCTGCGTGATCGCCTGCTGCGCATCGTAATTTTTCTGGCACTGATCTTCGCAGCAATATTTCCATTCGCTAATGATGTCTATAATCTTTTGGCGACACCCCTACTGGCACACATGCCACAGGGCTCCAGCATGATCGCCGTAGAGGTAGTGTCTCCCTTTCTTACGCCACTGAAGATGGCCATGTATGCCTCGCTCATGCTGGGCATGCCCTATCTGCTCTATCAAATATGGTCTTTTGTGGCACCCGGTCTTTATCATAATGAAAAGCGTCTGGCCGTCCCGCTGCTTATCTCCAGCGTCATATTGTTTTACGCTGGCGTGGCCTTTGCTTATTTCGTTGTATTTCCTCTGGTATTCGCTTTTCTGGTTAGCGTTGCCCCGGAGGGGGTTGCCGTCATGACCGACATTAACAAATATCTTGATTTCGTCTTGGCACTGTTTTTTGCCTTCGGACTGGCATTTGAGGTGCCGATAGCAACCATTATTCTAATCGCCATGGGAATTACAACGGCCGAATCGCTGACTACAAAGCGCCCTTATATCATCGTCGGCGCCTTTGTCATCGGTATGCTGCTAACACCACCGGACATTATCTCACAGATCATGCTCGCATTGCCGATGTGGCTGTTATTTGAGGCTGGTATCATCATGTCGCGTATTTTGATCAAGCCCAAAAGCGACGATGATTACGACGAGCAATACGCGACAAATACCGATGAAGGAGGCAGGCCCCCCCGCGGCACGATTCAACCTGCCGCCGCGGCGGTCGGCACCGTGACCGGTGCGGCAGCGACCAAAGCTGAAGCAGCCAAACCAAAGGGTTACAGCACTGCTGCTTATCCGGATGATTATAAACCACTGTCTTGGGAAGAAATGGAAGACGAGCTCGACAGGGCCTCCGAATGGGACGACAACGATGGAAACAGGGAAGACCATTCCCCTGGAATGGAGCTCGGTGGCAATCGGTCGGAAAATCAGCTGTCTGAAGGCGTGGACGATGAAAACACACCGGAAACCGACGATAACCGTGGCGACCTCAAAAATGACAACGAAACCAAGTAAAAGCAGCCTTAATTTCTGCGCCTTTCTGTTGCTGATCTTTTTTGCACTTTCAACCAGTGCTTCCCTGCCAACTTCGGGACCACCTGTCAACCAGCTGCGCAATCATCCTTCGCCATATCTGGCCCTGCACGGCAATGATCCCGTCGCCTGGCAAGACTGGTCTGAAAAGGTAGTCCATCGCGCGAAACAGGAAAACAGGTTGATCTTCATCTCCAGCGGCTACTTTTCCTGCCACTGGTGTCATGTCATGCAGCGCGAAAGCTTCGTTGATGCAATCGTGGCTGAACAGCTCGGCAATTTGGCCATCGCCGTCAAAATCGACCGAGAACTGCAACCTGCGCTGGACGCTTGGCTGATTGACTTTACCGAGCGCACAGCGGGACAGGCCGGCTGGCCCCTGAATGTCTTTCTCACTCCCGATGGTTACCCACTGGTTGGCATGACTTATCTGCCCAAAGAAAATTTTCTCAATGTTATTGCCCAGCTTCAGCAACGCTGGGACGAAGAAGAAAGTGAGCTGCGGGAAATTGCATTCAATGCCTTCAAAGTCATCAGGCCTGAACGACAAACCTACTCTGCGCGTCTGCCGCAAATCGGCATGGACAAGCCGCTGATGAAGGCACAGATACAGCAGGCGCTATCTCAAGCAGACATTATTGCGGGCGGATTTGGTGATCAGAACAAATTCCCCATGTCTCCACTCTTGCTCTCTTTACTGGAAAGCCAGCAGCGCCTTCCGAACGAAGCACTGGCCGAGTTTTTGACGCTGACACTGGATCAGATGGCAGATCTTGGCCTGCACGATCACATCGGCGGCGGCTTTTACCGCTATACCATTGACCCGGCATGGGACATACCACACTTTGAGAAAATGCTGTATGACAACGCCATGCTGACCAAGGCATATCTACTGGCAGCCAGTATCCTGAATCGGCCTCATTATCGCGACATAGCCTATGGCACTCTGGACTTCCTGATTCGTGAAATGCGAGCTGCTAACGGTGGCTTTTACGCCAGCCTGTCCGCGATTGATGATCAGGGCGTTGAAGGAGGCTACTACCTGTGGCAGGTCAGTGAGCTTGAAACCCTGCTGACTGAAGACGAATTTACTGTCGCCAAATTGGCCTGGGGCGCACGTGGGGCACCCTACCTTGAGGCGGGCCATCACCTGAAACAGGTTACCGACCCTGCTGAGGTCGCGACAAGCATCCGGCGACAGCCCGCCGAAGTGAAAAAACTGCTGGCATCCGCCCGACAAAAACTGTTCGAGGCACGCCAGAAGCGCACACTACCGATTGACGACAAAGTGCTGGCGGCCTGGAACGGTTTGATGCTGGAAAGCCTGAGCATGGCAGCCAGGGAAAGTAGCCGGTATCGTCCGCACGCGGAAAGGCTCTATCAGCTACTCGCCCGACAGCTATGGGACGGCACCCGGCTACAGCGTTTTATGTATAACGGCAAACCGGCCGGACAGGTCAGCCTGGAAGACTACGCCTATGTCTCTGCCGGCATAGCAGCCTGGGCGGAAACCACCGGAGATGATACTGCCCGGGAAACGGCCAATCGAATCGCCTTGGCCGCATTGAAACGGTTTCATAATCAGCATGGCTGGCAGCTATCCGAGAAACTGATAATTCCCTACGATGCCCGGGAGATGATACTGGCAGAAGGTACCATGCCCTCGCCATCGGCCACCCTGTTGCAAACCCTGGTCCGTATTGCACGACACCATAGGGACGCCGAACAAATTTCCAGGCTGGCCGCGATGACCAACATCGAAAACAGCGCCCTGATTACCGCCCCACTTTGGTATGGCGGCCATCTCAACCTGATATCTGAGACGATTGAAGCCATGTATCCATAGCCTCACTCCGATAGCCGCCTGCACTGACAGGCGGTTAAAACCCGTCTTCATACAGAATATCTGGACCAGGATATGACCAATCTCCCGACAGTCAAGCAACTCCGCTACCTGGTAGCCCTGGAAAAGTATGGTCATTTCGGCAAGGCCGCCGAGGCCTGCTATGTCAGTCAATCCGCTTTCAGTGTTGCTATCCAGGCACTTGAGTCCACGCTGGATGTACAGCTGATTGACAGAACCAACCGCTCGGTAACATTTACCACGATAGGCCGGCAGATTGCTGCGCAGGCGCGCCTATGCCTGTCCGACATGGAAAATCTGGTTGATATTGCCAGAGAACAGCGCGAACCATTATCCGGCGAGTTGCGCTTTGGGGTAATACCGACAATTGCACCTTTCATGCTGCCTGAAATCCTACCTGGCATTCGTCGGCAGTTCTCCAGACTGGACCTCTATATCCGCGAAGACCAAACGCAACGACTTTACGAAGAACTCATGCGCGGCAGTCTTGATCTCATTCTGGTCGCCTTGCCCTATCAGATGAAAAATGTGCAGACCATGCCATTGCTTGAAGACCGGTTTCTGCTTGCGACACATAAAAAAACCCGGCTGCTGGATACCCCCAACGACCTACGAACCAATCGGCTCAGGCCGGGAGACATATTACTGCTCGAAGAAGGCCATTGCCTGAGGGACCATGTCATTGCTGCGTTACGCCCATATAACCGGGACAAACTGAATAAATTTGAAGCCACCAGCCTGCACACACTCGTCCAGATGGTTGACAGCGACCTGGGCATCAGCTTTATACCTGAAATGGCGCAGAATTCCTCTCTTATCAAGGGCACCAAGGTAGCGCTTTATCCGATGAGTAAAGCCTATGTACGCAAAATTGCCCTTGCCTGGCGTACTAGCAGCGCCCGAGGAGACGAATTTACCTGCCTGGGGGAATTTATAAAGGACAAAATGCGAGGAAAATTCTGACTGACCTGAGCTTTCCGCGATACCGGAAATATATCGCCAAACGCCCGGAACGGCATCCGACACTATCCGGGACCACACAGAGGAAAATCCAATGCCTGCCGGGCATCGTAATAGCTCTGTGCAACGGCCCGGGACAATGTACGTACCCTCAGAATATAGCGCTGGCGCTCGGTAACCGAGATAGCGTGACGCGCGTCCAGCAGATTAAACGTATGTGAGGCTTTCAGCACCTGCTCGTAGGCCGGCAACACCAGCCCGGCCTCAATCAGCCTGCCGCTTTCCTTTTCATGCTGATCGAACAGCGTAAACAAAAAGGCCACATCGGCATATT
The DNA here is from genome assembly GCA_028289815.1 of Gammaproteobacteria bacterium. GTDB lineage: Bacteria > Pseudomonadota > Gammaproteobacteria > JAJDYQ01 > JAJDYQ01 > JAJDYQ01. The sequence continues at coordinate 22,804 of JAPYNQ010000022.1, forward strand.
CAAAGTTATAGGCCGACTGCTCAACTTCATTTTGATGAAAAACATCGCCATAAGTAACCGGCCCCCGGGAGCCATCAACCCAGACCAGATCATAGACACTTTCAACTCCCTGCAAATACATCGCGATACGCTCTAGGCCATAAGTAATCTCTCCCGTCACCGGTTTGCAATCTAGGCCGCCAGTCTGCTGAAAATAAGTAAATTGAGTGATCTCCATGCCATTCAGCCAGACCTCCCAACCCAGTCCCCAGGCACCAAGCGTCGGCGACTCCCAGTTATCCTCGACAAATCGTATATCATGCTCAAGGGGGTCGATACCCAGCATTCTCAGTGAATCCAGATACTGCTCCTGAATATCCTGCGGTGACGGCTTCAGGGTCACCTGAAACTGATAGTAATGTTGCAGGCGGTTGGGATTCTCGCCATAACGCCCATCCATCGGACGGCGTGAAGACTGCACATAGGCCGCATTCCACGGTTCCGGACCAATGGAACGTAAAAAGGTTGCTACATGAAACGTACCTGCACCCACTTCCATGTCGTAAGGCTGTAAAACAACACAACCTCTCTCGGCCCAATATTGCTGTAACCGTAAAATAAGATCCTGGAATAACCCGGGTCCCGCCATAGTCCTGACCAGCCCTGCAAAAGCGGCAGTATAACGACACAGGCCGCCCTGATGCGATAAAATTACATGACTGCCCTTTATGCCGCTTCCACCAATGACAAACTCGACATCCTCCGAGCAACACAGTACCGATACCCAAAAGGTCATCTGGATCGGCGCAGGCGTCAACTTGGTACTGTCTGTTGTAAAAATAATTACCGGCATTGCTGGCAACTCCGCGGCCCTGCTGGCCGACGGTATTCATTCACTCTCCGACCTCGCCAGCGATGCCCTGGTTCTCATTGCTGCGCGCCACGGCGCACGGCCTGCTGACGAAACACATCCCTACGGTCATCAACGCATAGAAACCGCGGCCACAGTGATGCTGGGGGTTATACTGATTGCGGTAGCGGTGGGTATTGCCTGGGATGCCATTGAACGCGTGATGCAGGCCGGTACCCTGCTGACACCCCCGGCGGCGTGGACCATTGTAGTCATTTGCCTGGCGCTGGCCAGTAAGGAATGGCTTTACCGGTACACCATGACGGTTGCCCGAAAAGTCCACTCCAGGTTACTGGAGGCCAATGCCTGGCACCACCGCTCGGACGCGGTCTCCTCATTAATCGTCCTGGCGGGTATTGCAGGGGCCATGGCAGGCATACCGGTACTGGATGCGGTAGCCGCCTTTATTGTTGCCCTGATGATCGCCCGCATCGCCTGGGAACTGATGAGCAATAGCGTCAAGGAACTGGTCGATACCGCCGCCAATGAAGAAATCCGGCAACAAATCACAAACCTGATAGCGCACACGGACGGCGTTGTTAATCTGCACATGCTGCGTACCCGCATGATGGGCGGCAAAATACTGATTGACGCGCATATTCAGGTACATCCGCGACTGAGTGTTTCCGAGGGCCACCAGATTGCCGAGGCAGTGGAGCATCTTCTGAAAAGCCGCATTGAATATATGCAGGATGTCACCATCCATATCGACCCGGAAAACGACGAGGACGCTTCACCCAACAGCCATCTGCCGCTGAGAACCGAACTTCTGCAAGACCTCTCCGGCACCTGGTCACATATCTCCGCAGCCGCTGATATTGAAGAAATCAAGCTGCATTATCTGGATGGAAAGATTGAAGTAGAGCTGCTGGTGCCGTTTCCCGAGGGCGGCACGGAAGAAGCGAGAGGAATACAGGCAGCCTTTGCAGAGGCCGCCCGCCAACATAAACAGCTATCGGCGATTAAAGTCAGATATGCCTGAGGACATAGGGTGTTCCTGAAAATGATGGCTGTAACCCGGTTACGGTTTCTATAAAAATTTTCAGATTATAGCCCTGAGAGGTCAGGCATATAATTCCTCTTGATAAAAACCTGGGGCCAAAAGGGCGATTTCATCAGGCTGGCCGCCTAGAAGTGACTTTTTTCATGGTCGGGCCACCGGGACTGTCAAGCAACAACCTGCTGCAACATCAGCCTGTCATGTGCTCCAGCGGCTTCCACGGGCAGGTTTTGTATCCTGCTGTCAGCAAGGTCTATCCAGACCATGACTATATCACTATTGTGCGGGTTCCGGGCGTTTGTCAGGAGTATCCCTGTCTCCTGAAGACAAGTCACGCAGTGTGAAGCCTTTCATTATTTCTTTTGTGGCTGCATCCATTCGAGCGGCTTTTTCGTCCAGTTTCTTCCTGATAATGCGATGCTTCCTTGCCTTGTCTGCGTCAACCAGTGCCCGTAGCTCAGCCTCAAACTCATCACGGTTGAAATATTCATCAATACGGATGACAACCACATCAACCGTAAACCATGCTGCTATACCTCCGGCGACACCGCATAATATCGCTACAGGACCAGCAGGGCTGCATAAAAGTGCTCCGCCGCCGGCACCGCCTAGAATGCCGGTGCTTTTTGCGGCACCCTTTAGTGCTGCTTTGGCAGCGATTGCTGCGGCTATTTTTTTAGCAATGATAGTCGTGGTAACTTGGAGGACACCGCTTCCGGCAACTACCGCCGCAGTCGTTGCAAGGGGAAGCGTTGTCTTGGCGCGATTGACCGCGTCTTCCAATGCTGTTCGCGTCATTTCCCCAATAGGCAGTGAGCGCTGCTCCTCAGGAATTTCCACTGCTGCAAGCTCCTTGTCGAGTGCATTGCGATATGCCTCAACATAACTTTTATCCAGAGATTCCAAAGCAGTGGTGGTACGTTGCTCAAATTCGTGGAACAACTGATCCCGGATTTGAGATTCCATCCGGCCGAGTACGGCAGCTGTCAGTTCAGTGTATTCTCCCAGTACAGAATAATGGAAGTCTGCATACTTCGGGATTGCTTCATATACTGGCGCATATACTTCCTTCATAGCGGGACCTATTTCAGGGACTACGACTTTCTGTGCCTCTTTTGCAACCGTGCCAAGGATAGTTTCCAGTGTGGTCTCTGGCACCTCGAAGGGTTCTGGTACCGCCGGTTCAGGGTTACGCAGAATGCCGATCAGCGCGAGCACTATGGTTAAAGCTGCCAGCATCAGGATTGTGACCCAGAAAAAACGCGATATTGTATTACTTCCCGAAGTGATTTCAGGCGTGCGCCGGGATTCCTGGTCATTAGGCGACGGGTTCATTTGGTGTCCTCATCAAAATTCAGGGTCTGTATAAGCAAGGTGAGAATTATGCTGGCCCGAGCCACAATGAAGCCTATCAAGGCGGTATCAAGGCTGAATAGAGTGGTCGCCCATCTAGATGCGCCTAACTGCACTACGACCCACAGCTTCCCGGCTTCATAGGCGTACATGGGAGCTAACACCTCTGCTATCCAGCCCCGGCGTTGCGGGAGCTCCTGAATACCAAGTATAACCGCTTCAGAGAAACCGGCACCGCGGATTTCTCCGGGATAGGAAGCATAGTTCCAGTTCATCCATGCGATAATTGGAATAAAGATGATTGCCGCAATCCAAGTGCCCAGTGAAATGGCTGCTCCGGTGGCAAAAGGCCGATGGAGGTGGGACTGTGCCCCTGATTGTAATCCGATAAATAACAGGTTGGCGAAAAGACAAAGCGCCATCAAGGCCAAGACCTCCGGAAAATCGGTTGTAAGCGCTTGCCAGGCAAGCAGCGGCACTGAAATCAGAACGAATATAGCAGCTCCGAAAACCGCCTTTATTTTACCGGTTAAAATACCCGCCAGTGGGGATTCTGGCTTTATTGCAATATGCAGCCTGGCTCGGTAGATGGCAGCGCTGAACGACAGATACCCCCAAAACAACATAGCCAAGAGCGGGAGAAACGCCAACGCCGCCCAATCGCTCTCAGGATAAATGGCCCGCCAAAGATAGAGCAGTAGAAACAGCAAGAGCATCGCAAGGCAGGCATCAAAATACTTTACTATCATGAGCTTCTGATGTACCGCATCACCTTATGCTGTCTGACAGAAAAGAAAACCGACCTGGCCTCGAACATCGTCGTCCCGATTCAACTGCCCGAATGCGGATTCTCAGCATAACATCCATAAGTTCCACAGATGCGTTTTACATCTCTTGTAGCTGTAGTCTGCTTCTGCGGGAGCAGCCTGAGCCAAGGTTACCTCATCGCCACTGTCCGAATCTGACTATTATACCAAACTTTAGATATTCTTCAAGAAAAAGTCTTATATTAGTGCGCTATAGTGTGTAAAGTGCACCATATTGGTTTGCTCTATCCCCCTTTTAAGGTATCAGGTTCAATCTATTGACAGCATTGATAACTGGCATGGATTGTGCTTCATCCGGGGTTAACTTTTAACATCTCTTAAATAACCGATTCGGGGTAATACAATGTCAACTGACGTTATGAATATGATCAAAGATCAGGACGCCAAGTTTATTGACCTGCGCTTTTGTGACACTAAAGGCAAGGAACAACATGTTAGCGTGCCTGCCCACACCATTGACGAAGACTTCTTTACAGAAGGCAAAATGTTTGACGGCTCCTCCATTGCCGGCTGGAAGGGCATCAATGAATCAGACATGATCCTGATGCCTCAACCGGAAACAGCGGTCATGGACCCGTTTGCAGAAGAAGCCTCCCTGATCCTGCGTTGCGATATCTTGGAACCTGCCACAATGGAAGGCTATGTGCGTGACCCGCGCTCTGCTGCCAAGCGTGCCGAAACCTACCTGAAATCGACCGGTATAGGAGATACCGCATTTTTCGGCCCCGAACCTGAGTTCTTTGTATTCGACGATGTCCGCTGGAATGCCGATATGAGCGGTTCTTTTGTCAAGGTTGATTCCGAGGAAGCCGCCTGGAACTCCGAACGGTTTTACGAAGACGGCAACACAGGGCACCGCCCCGGCGTAAAGGGCGGTTATTTTCCGGTGCCGCCGGTTGACTCATTAAACGACATGCGGTCTGCCATGTGCCTGGTGATGGAAGAAATGGGCATCGTTACCGAAGTACATCACCACGAAGTAGCCACTGCCGGGCAATGCGAAATCGGCGCCCGTTTCAATACCCTGGTACGCCGCGCCGACGAATTGCTGACTCAAAAATATGTGACCCACAATGTCGCCCATTCCTATGGCAAGACCGCGACATTCATGCCCAAACCACTGGTTGGCGACAACGGCTCCGGGATGCACGTCCACCAATCCATTTCCAAAGATGGCGAAAATATTTTTGCCGGTAACAAATATGGTGGCCTGTCCAGGGAAGCCATGTGGTATATCGGCGGCATCTTCCGACACGCCCGCGCCATTAACGCCTTCACGAATGGCACCACCAACAGCTACAAACGCTTGGTACCCGGCTTTGAAGCACCCGTACTGCTGGCCTATTCAGCCCGCAACCGTTCCGCCTCGGTGCGTATTCCGTGGGTTGCCAATCAAAAGGCGCGTCGTATTGAACTGCGCTTTCCCGATTCCGTGGGCAATCCCTATCTGACATTCACCTCCATGATGATGGCCGGCTTGGACGGTATCCAGAACCAGATTGATCCGGGCGCCCCGGCCGATAAAGACCTCTATGATCTGCCGCCGGAAGAAGAAAAGAAAATTCCCACCGTGGCACACTCGCTGGACCAGGCCCTGGAAGCACTGGATGCAGACCGTGACTTCCTGAAAGCCGGAGGCGTGATGACCGATGACCTGATTGACGGCTATATTGAACTCAAAATGGAAGAAGTCACCCGTATGCGCATGACCACGCATCCGATTGAGTTTGACATGTACTACAGCAATTAACAGGCCGCTACTCCGGCAACCATTCCCGGTCAGACATGGCCGGGAATGACTTTTACACAAGCCCCACACCCTGTTTCAACCGCCCGTCTGCCCCATGCAAACACTTATATGAACAGTTCGGGCTGCTTACGATGGTCGAATGCCGACACTTGATTTCAAAGGAAAATCGCTGGTTTATTCCCACCACCTGACAGTCCCGACCCGTACATTGGAACCGGATACCGGCAAGTCCTGTCGGTCAAAGGGCACACGCCAGCCTGCAAAAGCAGGAACCACGCCGGATGACAATCTCATCATTCACGGCGACAACCTGCACGCGCTCAAGGCGCTGCTGCCGG
>JAPYNQ010000023.1 GCA_028289815.1 Gammaproteobacteria bacterium
CGATGAAGTGACGCTGACGCACGAGGTTACCGGCGGTATGGCGGATGGCTATGCGGGCTTGAGCGGCCGTGTTGAGGTGAGCGTGACGGATGATGATCGTGAGGCGGGTGTGCGCATTGACCCAACGGTACTGAGGCTTGCGGAAGCCGAGACTGCCAGCTACACGGTGGTATTGGAGGCGCAGCCGTCCGACGATGTGGTTATTGGGATTACCCCGTCGACAGGTGGCGGTGACTTTGGTGGTGTCGCTCCGGCGACGGCAAACCCGGTCAGCCTGACGTTCACGACGCGTAATTGGAGTCAGCCCCAGGTCGTGACGGTATCGGGTGAGGATAATGACGTTGACAACAGTGACCGCTCAATGGCGTTCACCCACGCTATCACGACCGGTGACGGCGGCGCCTACGGCACTGACACTGTGGGGATTGATCTGGTTGAGGTTACGGTTACTGACGACGATGAAACAGGTCTGATATTCTCGACGGATGAGGTCTCACTCGTTGAAGGTGACAGTGCCAGTTACACGGTGAGCCTGATGTCGAGGCCGGTGTCAGCGGTAACCGTGACAATTTTTGGAGATGAACTGGCACTGATGATGAGTGATACCAGTCTGACGTTCACGACGGACAACTGGGGTGACGCGCAGACGGTGGCATTGTCGGCAATAGCTGATTCTGATGAGTTTGATCATGTAGTGCGACTGTTGCATTTGGCCTCGGGCGGCGGCTACGACGGTGTGCAGGAGCGACTGAGGGCTTTTATTACGGATAATGGCCGCGAAGCGGGTGTGGTTGTCAGTAAAGGCGATGTGAGGAGGCTTACCAGCTTGAGGGTTACTGAAGGTGCCGATGATAACTATGTCGTGTTACTGGATGCCCCGCCGGCGGATACGGAGACAGTGACGGTCACAGTCACGGCTGACGATGCCGGTGTGGCGATGGTGAGCCCGGCCCGATTGATGTTTACCTCCATGAACTGGAGCGATCCCCAGGAACTGACCGTGACGGGTACGAATGATGACATTGACAATGATGCCGAGCGCACGACGAGTATAGCCCATGTTGTCAGTTCATCTGTGGGCGACACAGGAAGCTACGGCAGTGTGGGAACCCGGACAGTGAGTGTGACGGTGACCGATGATAATGACGAGGCCGGTCTGCGGCTGATGCGGGACGACGGTGAACCGGTGGCGGTGCTATCGGTGCTTGAAGGTGGTCCGAGTCTGACCTACACGGTAGCACTGACGAGCGAGCCGACGGCAGCAGTTACCTTGCAGTTCAGCGGTAATGACGGTACGGACCTGAGGTTGAGCACGACGACTCTGGTATTCACGACGGATAACTGGAGAACACCGCAGGCACTGATGGTGAGTGCGGTGGCCGATGCCGATGAGCAGCCTGATGGGGTGAGACTGAGCTATGCGGTCTCGACGACGGCGACGGACGATGGTTACCGTGATGTGGCGGGAGAATTGCTGGTCAGCATTCTCGACAGCGACAACAGGGAGGCGGGCGTAACGGTCAGCCGGACGAATATCCGGGTCGCCCCTGAGGGAGGCACAGACCGTTATACCGTGGTGCTGCAAGCGTCGCCGGAGACGGCTGTGGTGGTGACGGTGACCTCGCAGATGCCAGGGATAGCGCAGGTAAACAAGGCAGGCGAAGCACCCGCTTCATCAGGGTTCCTGACGTTTGAGCCGATGACTTTCACGTCGGGGAACTGGTACAGACCGCAGGCGATAACGGTGACGGGCGTGGCTGAAGGTAATACGGTCATCCGCCATGCGATAGCCGCCGGTGGTGATGGTGCTGGTTATACAGCCGATCTGGCGATTGCCGATGTGCGGGTGAGCGTGACGGACGATGAATCGGTCACCACTTCGCCGCTTGAGGAAATGGCAGAGATGCAAGCAGAGATGGCCCAACAAACCTGGGTGCCGGGCTTTGGTGCGGTGGCAGTAGAGCATATGGTCAGTGGCCTGGATTACCGCTTCTCTGTGACCGGTAATCCGGGCCTGTCGGGTAGCGGTGTGAGCGGCTTGTTCGGCGATCAGATCGGAGGCACCGGCTTGACCGGGGTCGGCCCGCATCAGGGTCTGGGTGTTGACGGCTTCGGCAAGGGCGGTTCCGGTCATGCAGACGGCTTTGGTGCCGGTTCGGTGGATCGGCTGTTTAATGTGTCGAGGTCGCTGTCGCTGACGGATGCGCTGGGCGATATGCTGCGCGGTAGCCGCTTCCTGTTCGGTGATGAAAAGACCGGCGTCTCGGTCTGGGGTCAGGCCTCGTACTCTGGCTACGAAGATGAGCAGAACGATGTTGCAGTGGATGGTGATATCACCACCGCGATGCTGGGTGTGGATAGCGATACGGGTAACACGCTGATTGGTCTGGCACTGGCATACAGCGATGGAGACGGCGATTGGGATGGCTTGCTTGAAGGGACTACTACCCATGCTGAGGGCAAGCTGTCGAGCACATTGTTGTCGCTGCTGCCGTATATGCGCCACACGGTGAGTGATCGCTTGCAGATATGGGGAGCGGCGAGCTATGGTCAGGGTGAGCTGAAACAGACCAACAGCCAGTCCCGTGACTTGAAACATGATCTGGAGCAGGCTTCGCTGACAGCCGGTGTACGTGGTACCTTGTTGGAGCGGTCGGCAGAAGAAGGCGGCCTGACGCTGACGCTGATCTCGGATGCTACCCTGTCGCGTATTGAAACAGACGATGACGGTACGGTATCCGGCATGACAGCAGATACCCAACGGTTCCGCATGGGACTGGAGTGGTCCTGGCAGCTTCCGCAGGCAGACGGCGGTCGCCTGGTACCGGAACTGGAGTTGGGTGTGCGCTATGACGGTGGCGATACCAGTGAGGGCTTCGGTATAGAACTCGGTGGCGGTGTCAGTTGGGAGTTGCCGGCGAGCGGTCTGACATGGGATCTGCGTGGTCGTTATCTGCTCAATCATGAGGTCTCGGAGCGGCGTGAATGGGGTATATCAGGTTCGTTGCGCTACGATCTGCAACCGGGTTCGTCTTATGGCCCGTCCTTAAGCCTGCGGCAGGAATATGGCAATGTTTCGACGGCCAGTGGCTTAAGCCAGATGCTGTCGAGTTCGTTGTCGGATTCGTTGAAGCAGGAGGATGTGTCTGAGGCAGGCGAGGTGTCAAGTAGCTGGAGCCTGGAAGGTGAATGGGGCTTTGCCCTGGAAGACGGTGCCACGGGTATCCCGTATGCAGGTCTGTCTTCTTCGGGCGCTGAGCGTGACCTGACCCTGGGCTGGCGTCTGTTGTCGGCACCGGGTAAGTGGAATACCGAACTGGACATCAAGGCGATTCGTCGCAATGATGATCAGGGCGAAGTCAACCACGGTATCGGTGCCGAATTTAAGTTGAACTGGTAGAGTTTGTCCGGTTCCCTGATCAGAGTAACTGGCCAGGGAACCGGGTTCGCTGTTTTATATCAAGTGGCTGGGTAGGCATATAGCATAAGCGTCGGGGGGACAGTCCGGGATCTGAGGCGATAAGTCGGATAGCTGCCTGGAATTTTGCGGCGCATGGATGTCCTGGTCATCAAGGGACTGGAGCAGCTTGACCGTTTCAAAGTGGCTGACGCCTTTAGTATCCTCATTGAGAACCGGCATGTCTCCGATTTTCATATCAATGTCGATGTTATGATGTGACAGGTACCCGGTATCAGCAATATTGAACCGGTTCCTGATCAGGATGGACGTTTGCTACTCAGCTTTCAGGATGATGCCTTTACCGGGCCCTTTGTTGATAAGTATGTCTGAGACGGTACTATCAAGATGTTTTCCTGTCTGGTTCTGCTTTATGACCCTGAGCCACACCGGCTACTTTGTATTGAAAAACCGGAAAACCAGCTCTATCCGGGACTTCAGCCTGAATTGGCTGAGGAGTTTCGTAATTATGCTAACCAGGGAGGTCAGCTCTCGTTTCCACTCATTCTCCGGACTTTCTCAATGCAGTCAGCCTAGGAGAGGTGCTCTGGCTGGTTAAGTCTGGGGGTACGCAAACAATCAAATGAGCCAGGGATAATGAGCAGATGCTGTTTTCATGGTTGAAAGGGAGGCCGATGGGCTATTTGTGGAAGCAGGCTTTTTCACCGTCATAGCTACAGCGAGAATTTAAGTGTGTTGTGTCAGGCTTTCTCTGTCTGGTGCAGGTGTACATCTCGCTGCGGGTAGGGTATGGAAATACCCTCTGCATCAAGAGCTTTTTTCGTTGCCTCGGTCAGGTCAAAGTAAACATCCCAGTAATCATTGGTTGCTGTCCAGGGGCGTACCACGAAGTTGACACTATTGTCAGCCAGTTCCACTACAGCAATCGTGGGTGCCGGGTCTTTCAGTACCCGATTGTCGGCAGTGACCACTTTGTTCAGGACTTCTTTGGCCTTATCGATGTCGTCTTCATAGCTGATACCCATCACCAGATCGATGCGGCGGGTATCCTTGGCGGAGTAGTTGGTGATCGGGCCGCCCGTTACCGATGAATTAGGGATAATGACCTTTTTATTGTCAGGTGTAAGCAGTTCGGTGGTAAAAACCGTGATCTTTTCCACTATCCCCGCCTGACCGGCGGCCTCAATATAGTCTCCTATTTTGAAAGGGCGGAAAATCAGGATCAATACACCAGCGGCGAAGTTGGCCAGCGACCCCTGCAATGCCAGGCCAACCGCCAGACCAGCAGCACCGACTACGGCCACAAATGAGGCGGTTTGGATACCCAGTTGTCCCAATGCCGCGATAATTGAAAATGCCAGCACGGCGTAATAAACCAGTGCCGACACAAAATGTTGCAGGGACAATTCGACTTCTCTGGCCTTCATTATTTTTTCAGTCAGGTGGCTTAACCAGCGTGCCACGAGCTTACCGATGTAAAAAATAATAATAGCAGTCAGAATTTTCAGGCCATAAGAGCTGACCAGGCCTGGAATTGCATCCAAAGAAATTTTATCCATTATTTATTCTTGGGTTGTGGTAAGAAGAATTTTGCTACGGAGTTAATTTGGTATAGGTCAGGATGTTATTTTTTTGTAAAAAAGTACCGTTATTTCTATCATCGGAGCATGGGCTGATTTATCAATTTACCAGGGTGTTTACTCGAAAGCATTTTACATCCGGAGATATTGCAGGTGCAAGCGGTTTGTTGGGATCCATTCGGTCGGGTTATGTGTCCTCTTCGGGACAGGGATGTTGCAATTTTATGCGCCTGGAGATTAGTGATTTTTTGTGATGAGAGGCCGGACGGGTATATTGATATGTGAAACCGGCTGATGCAAGGTTCTCGGCGTTTTTTTGATCTTTGATAGGATAGGCCGTTAATTCCGGTCTGATCACCGAGACGAAGGCTGCTTGTGAGAAAAGCTGATATTTTGGTATTGAGGATGTTCTGGTTTAGGTCAGGGTATCCTTATTTCGGAGCCAGGTACTTGTGTACGGGTAAGGAGGGCAGGTTATTTCAGGTTGGGATCTGCGGATGATTACGCTTATTCAAAGGGTTGCGAATGCTTCCGTGCGGATTGAGGGTGATGTCGTGGCCGAAATCGGCGAAGGTTTGCTGGCGTTGGTCGGTATTGAGAAAACCGATCTTGAGAGGCAGGCTGATCGTTTGCTGCAGAGGGTGCTGGCATATCGCGTATTTCCTGACAAGCAGGGCAAAATGAATCTCAGCCTGCACGACACTGCCGGCGGATTACTCCTAGTGCCACAGTTTACCCTGGTTGCGGATACTCGCAGTGGTAATCGTCCGGGGTTTTCCGGTGGGGCGTTGCCTGAAGAGGGCAGGCGCCTGTTTCATTATCTGGTGAAGCAGGCAAAGACAGTTTATCCGAACGTCGGTTGCGGGCTGTTTGGTGCGGATATGCAGGTCGAACTGATTAACAATGGGCCGGTCACTTTCTGGTTGCAGGTGAATTAACAGGTTGTCGGTAGGTATCAGTACAGGTCATAAGGGTCTATATCAATTGACCAGCGTACCCGGCGAGAGATTTTTGATGTATCGAGCTGTGTGATGGCCTGATTTAAAAGATGATGCAATGCTTGCCGTCTGCGGGCATTTATCAATATCTGCATGTGAAAATGGCCCGCCTTACGCTCCAGCGGTGCCATGGAGGGGCCTAGTATGTCGATACCATTTGCCGGGATGGTTCGCAGTATGTTGGTTGTATACTGCATGAATTTTTCCACCAGATTTTTATTGTTTGCCTCTGCTCTTAAAAGTGCCAGATAACTGAAGGGAGGCATTGATGTTTTTTTTCTTATGTGGCTGAGTTCCCGGGCAAACTGTTCGTAGCCGAGTTTTTCCAGGGAGATAAAGAAGGGGTGTTCCGGGTGTCGTGTTTGTATGTAAACCTTTCCGGTTTTGGATGCCCGCCCGGCCCGTCCGGCGACCTGGGTTAGAATTTGTGCCATATGTTCCTGTGCGCGAAAGTCCAGGCCGTATATGCCATAGTCGGCATTAAGAATAATGACAGTGCCCACCTGAGGGAAGTGGTGTCCTTTGGCGATCATCTGCGTACCAAGCAGGATTTTCTGCTGGCCTGAGCGAATGGAGCGGATCATTTTCTCAAAGGTATTTTTGCGCCTGGTGGTATCACGATCAATTCTCAGGACACCGGTATCCGGAAATCGCCTGCCAAGAAATTCTTCCAGTCGCTCAGTGCCCTGACCGATGTTTATCAGATTATGGCTGTCGCAGTTCGGGCATTGCCCGGGCAGAGGTTTTTCATGGGAGCAGACATGGCAACGGAGCCGTTGTACACGCTTGTGAACTGTCATGCGGATGTCGCAACGTTGGCATTCAGCGACCCAACCGCAGTCGGAACAGATCAGCGAGGGGGCATAGCCTCGCCGGTTCAGAAACAGCAGCACTTGTCCGCCCTGCTTTAATTCTTCCGTTATGGCGTTTATTGTTGTCCGGGTAAGGCCGCCTTCCAGCTTTTGGTTGCGCATATCCAGTCTGAAAATTTGTGGATGAATGGCATTTGCCGCACGTTCAGGGAGGGTGAGCAGTCGGGATTTGCTTTGGTAGGTATTATGCAGGGATTCAAGCGACGGTGTGGCGCTCCCCAGTAGAATTGGCAGATTCAGCATGGCGGCACGTTTAATGGCGATATCACGAGCCGAATACCGAAAGCCTTCCATTTGTTTGAATGAACCATCGTGTTCTTCGTCCACGATAATCAGGCCCGGATTGAACATGGGGGTAAAGACCGCGGATCGTGTTCCGATGACGATCCGAGCGTTGCCGCTGCGTGAGTCCAGCCAGGCTCGCTTACGTTCTCCGTTGCTCAGGCCTGAGTGTAGTTGCGTGATTCCGATCTGAAATCGTTGTTGAAAGCTCTCCAGCAGCTGTGGTGTGAGGCCGATTTCCGGGACGAGTATGAGGACCTGCTTCCCTTGTTCAAGAAAGTGTTGTGAGGCGTGCAAATAAACTTCGGTTTTCCCGCTGCCGGTTACACCGTATAGCAGATGGCTGTGGAAAGTTTTGTCGGCGCTGATGATGGCCTTAAGTGCCGCCGCCTGGGCGGTATTCAGCCCAAAGTCGGGTGTCTTTATGGAGATACTTTGCTGGTTGCCGGTCGGTTTGGAGCGTACAATCAGCCCCTTTTTTTGCAAGATTTTCAGGCTTGGCTGCGGCGATTGGAACATGGCTTTGAGGCTGGACTCATAACAGCCATGCCGGGCAGCAATTATTTCGTAGAGCATTCGCTGCTTCGGCGCGCGTTGCAGGTCCGCTTCGATTCCGCGGAGGTCAGTCTTGATCTGCCAGAATGTATCGGTTTCCTGCGTGATATCTTTTCCCTGGCGTACCATCGCAGGCAACGCCGCTGCAATGACTTCTCCTACAGGATGGTGGTAGTAATGACTGGCCCAGTTCAGTAGTTCCAGTAGCTTATCATCCAGTATGGGTTCCGTATCAAGTAGCTCTGTGACCGCTTTTAATTCAAAATCGGATTGCCGGTTATGGATTTCCAGGATGATGCCGATGACGGATTTATTGCCGAAGGGGACACGTACCCGGCATCCTGGTAGTGCATAAGCATATTGACCGTCTGGAGGTGGCAGGTAATCAAAAGATTTGCGTAGAGGGACGTTAATCGCAACGCGAATCAGGCTGTGGGCTGTCATGGGTGGCTGTGTTAAACGAAAATCGCCTGGTGGCCCGCGGTCGAAAAAACGAAAAAATGGTTTATCCACAAAAACTGTGGATAATTCAGTGGATAAAGTGCGCAAAATGGCATGAAATGATGTTCCTGCCGAGCTTTTCGTTAGATTGTATGAAAAATATACATATAAGATAACTTATTTCAAATCAAATACTTACGATTTTTCCTTGTTGGTTATGAAGGTATGGCGGTGCCCGTCATATGTGGGAACAAAGTATATTGAAAAACAGTGAATAATTTCCGTTGATTTGCGACTGAAGACAGAGAGTGTAGGTGGGGTTTTTTTAGTTAAAATAGCGGGAAAATCAAATAAAAGTTAAATTAAATTCTAGCTTAATGTGCTAACTGACCCTTGAGTTAATTTGCGGTGCGGGAGTAGGAGATAATCGCTGTCATCAGATAGGTAAAAAATTTTTAACTCATTGATATTTAATCGATTTCATCTATTTTTGGGCTGATTTTACAGAGACTGTCTGTTGTGTAAATCAGGGTGAAAATTCAGGTGATTTATTAGTTTCTAATATTAGATTCAGAGCGCTGACCATCCCGATATTTGGGCGAAATAATGCGTATGTAGAACGGGTGGCAGTGAGCTTTTGTGTATAAAGTTGTGCGTAATTTTAATATATCCAGTAAATACAATAAGTTGTGCTGCACTGAATGTTTTTTTCATGTTTTTGCAAATTTACTGGGGTGCTGGTTTGTTGGGGTCCCGGGTATTCGGCACAGTCAGTCTGATGAGCGTTATTTCGCAGAGGTTTTTAGGGACAGTGCATGTATCTTACCTGAGGTGATCAGGTGGTTGACTGCGGTGTACACCATCTGATGCTGTTTCATGGTGTTAAGCTCCATGAATTTGTCGCTTATCACGGTAGCTTCATATTTATAGCCGTCGCCCGTTACTTCTACCTTGGCGCCGGGGATACCTTCTTCAATCAGTTTTTTGATGTCTTCAGTCGGAAACATTGTGGTAGTAGCTGAATAGTAAAATATGTATATGAATCCTGGCGGTGGTTGCCTGCGCAGGATAGCCGCCTTCGCTTCTGTTGTCCAGATGAATATCAATGGAAATAACTGTAATCTGTATGATACAGGCCAGTCTGCCGGAATATAATTACATTTATGGTTTCCCGAAAAAAACAGGAGCTGCTCAATGAGCGCCTGGCATTGCAGGCGCGTATTAATAGAATTAACGGAGAGTTGGCAAATCTGCCCGATGATCCCGACGCAGATGCTCGACCGTCAGCCAGACCCGTCCGGATAAGCGCCAGTGGTAGCTCCCTTCGTGAGCTGGTTATCGCTATTGTCAGTGAGGTCGGTTATATGGTCACTAATACCAGCATCCGATATGTCTATGAGGCCAGGTTTGATAAAAATCTGCCAGCCTCGCAGCTTAACGAATTGTCAGACCTTGAAAGGCAACAGCAAAAACTGCCCGGGGGTGCACTCTATGGTTTGGTCCACCCGGTGCGACTGAAGGGTGAGAGTCTGGTTCATATTACCAATATCTGGGCCCGCGCCGATTGGTCAATACGTCGGCGCATCTGTCTACCAGTGACTATGAGGCTGATCAATCTGCATTTCCTGGACTGGTATATCACTAATCATGGCAGTCGGCATCATGGCTATCTTTCCAGTTCCGACATTTCAGCCTACATCGGCGAGCTGGTTCGTGGCCTTGGGCTTGGTTCTGAAGTCAACCGTGACTACGGCTCGGTTTATGCCAAAAAGGTGATCATCGGAGAGATAGAGAAGGCCCGTTCGGAAGAAGCCACCATACATTCCGGTCTGGCCTTCAAAATTATCTCCGGATATCGACAGGGTAGAAAAAATCACGATGCTCCTCCAGAGGAGGTGGCTACTCTGCTAAAATAGAAGCGTCACTTTTTTTTCAGCAGCTCTTTGATTTGTTCCGCACTCAGCACGTCATGTGTGCCGGTTAGTTCGACATCTTCTTTGTGCATGTTGGCCACTTCTTCATCGAAATTGTCCAGACTGAAGATCTCATGTGTGACGTTTTCTTCCCGGGTTTTTTCTTGTGTTACATCAAACCCTTCGAAATATGCTTTGACTGCTGCAATATCGACAGTGCTGTTGACTGTAAAGCCTGTGTTCGAAGGTTCTTTGCCGCTTGTCGGTGCTTTCGATGTCGATTCGGTGGGTTCGGCTGTATCCTGAACGATATATCCCATAACGCCGAACTTGGCGAGCGCAAGCGCATATTTTTTGGCCTGCGGTAGATCAAGTTTGTTCTTCATGGTGAGTGTCTTTCCGGCAAAAAGACCGCTTGCGGTGGCTTTGTCCAGCTTGAGTAGTGCCGCCAGCTTCTTTTGTACCTCTTCCTGGCTGTGGCCTGGTAGCAGGTCACCTTCAAAAACCACTTTGTAAAATGACTTGGCCATATCGGCATGTTCCGCTAAGAATGGGCGCCATCATACAAGGCGCATAAAAATCATTATGTGATGTAAATCACCATATTAAACAAAGCCTTTGGACAGGCGGAGTAGCCGTTGGGTTCGCCGGAAAAGCACTGTCCTTCTATGATCCTGCATGATTTTCCGGTGAAAGCGCTCGAACTCTCTGTTGATAAGTATAGATGATTGGCGGTATTTTGGAAAAGCCTATATTTGTTCCAGTAAATGCCGCCATTCTATGAGCTCGGTTTCTTCGGTAAAGTCATTTTTCAGGGATTGCTGTTGCCAACTCAGCATGGGCAGGAAACTGCTGTCTTGTTCGGCTTTCAGCATCAGCTGCATCAGGGCATCAGTATCTTCAACCGGGTAATATCCTTGGTGATCTGTTCCCAACAGGCCGACACTGCCAGCAATTTTTGATGCCAGTATCGGCAAGTCCGCCATGACTGCCTCGGACACGACATTGGCGCCCCCTTCCATGCGGGAACTCAATATCATGGCGCGACTTCGCGCATGGACCTGGCGAATTTTCCAATGAGGTACTTCACCAAACCAGCGATAGCGCGGATTGATTTGCATTTCGTTGCTTGCCATTTTTTTCCACTTTTCATTATGTGGTCTGCCGTAGTGCAATATGCGAATTTGACTATCTTCGGGAAGGTTTCTCGCCGCATAGGCTGCGCGCAATGAGTCCTTTTCATCTCGTAAATGACCGGAGACACAAAGATCAAATGTCCGGGTTCTTGGTGGCTTTCGTTTGATCGGTATGGCGGACTGTTTGATTACTCTGAATTTTTTCCGGTGTTTTGCAGGTATTGCCTGATGTGCCAGATCATGTAATGCGACTAGCTGATCAGCTGATTCAATTGAATTCAATGTTTCCGCGGGGTGAGAATGAATGAAACGGTACAGGTCGGTGCCGGTCAGTGCCAGGATTAATGGACGGTTCGGATACCGCTTGCGAAAAGCCTTGATTGTGTCCGCGCTGCGCCACGCATGCAGTGCTATCATTATGTCGACATCGGAATCATTCCAGTCGGCATTGACTGTAACCTGATGGCCGAGTTGTTTCAGGATCCTAAGCCAGCGGGTGGCCGTTGCCCGGTTCCCGGATGACGAGCGTCGACCGGCCGGGGTAATCATAAAAACTTTCATTTTGATCTGTCGCTTTATCCTGCTATGGTGGTTATCTATCAAGCGAACATTACCAGCATATGACTCCGATTTCTAAAAGCAGGTTGGCGGATCAGCTACGTGACTCCCGTCGGCGTACTTTTCAGCTGACAGACGATCTGACGCCGGAACAAATGATAGGTCCCAGAAACCTTGCCATAATAAACCCTCTACCTTGGGAAATTGGTCATACGGCTTACTTCCATGAGCTATGGTGTCTGCGCCACCGGCATGGACTCGCCAGCTTACATGCAGACTCGGATCAGCTTTACGACTCGGTTAATATCGCTCATGACATCCGCTGGGATCTGCCGATTCCTTCGCTGGATACAGTTCGTGATTACATGGATCAGGTTCAGGCGCGTGAATTACAGTTATTACAGTCTGAGGACGATGGTGAAGAAGCCCTGTATCTGTATCGCTATGCGCTGTTTCACGAAGATATGCACACCGAGGCATTTACCTATACACGCCAGACATTGAATTATCCCGTGCCACTATTACAACCGCCCATGCGCCAACCGTTGGAAGCCGGACCACTGGAAGGTGATGTTGCGGTGCCTGACTGTGAGTATACCTTGGGTGCCGTGCAGGGTAATGGTTTTTGTTTTGATAATGAAAAATGGGGACACACGGTGCATATCAATGAATTTACGATTGCCAGGGCACCTGTGACCAATCAGCAGTTTTTGGAATTTGTTGAAGCCGGTGGATATAGTGTCCGCCAATACTGGGATGATGAGGGTTGGCAATGGCAGCAGCAAAGAGCGCTTGATCATCCGGCTTACTGGCGCAAGGTCGAAAATGACTGGCAATGCCGTTTTTTTAATCAGTGGCAGCCTCTGGCATCGTACCAGCCCGCGGTCCACATCAGCTGGTACGAAGCCCGGGCTTGGTGCCGATGGGCCGGACGCCGGTTGCCAACGGAAGCCGAGTGGGAACTCGCTGCTTCCGGTACAGACAAGCGTACCTTTCCTTGGGGGGACACCCCTCCCAGCGAACTTACTGTCAACATGGATAGCCGCTCAGCAGGTTGTATTGATGTTGCCGCGTTACCGGCAGGTGATAGTCCTTATGGATGCAGGCAGATGATAGGTAATGTCTGGGAATGGACAGACACGATCTTCTGTCCTTATCCTGGTTTTGTGCCAGACATGTATGCCAGCTATTCGCAACCGTTGTTTAATATCACCAGGGTGCTTCGAGGTGGTGCCTGGACAACCCGTTCCAGAATGATCCGCAATACTTGGCGCAATTATTACGGGCCGGACCGTAACGATGTCTTTGCGGGGTTCAGGACTTGCCGGATTTAGGGTATCAGATGTTCTGCTCTTGACTTGGCCGGAGAGGCTGTTCAGCCAGGTTCTCCGGCTTGCGCTGGTAATCCAGCAGCTTGTTTGCAAAGTATTTGTCGCCGACTTCCGGATCAACCCGGTTGCCCTCTATATCTACCAGCGGCAGATCATATTCATTCCAGCCACGCAGGCCGGTTTTCAGTGAGGTTACTTTTCCGTATCCCATCTGCATGAGGGTAAATGTGGCAAATACACTGCGGCTGCCGGAACGGCATACCACGATAATCCGCCGGTCCCGCGCCCGCACTAGCTCCGGTTCTGTTTCCTCATGATCCCACTCTACGGCGGTTTCCAGAATGCCTCGTGGTACATGTAGAGAGTGCTCAATATGCATGGTGTCATATTCTTGATTCTCCCGTACATCCAGAAACAGCAGGTCTTCTCCGGCGGTCATTTTTTCCGCGACATCCCAAGGAAAACATTCGTTAATTCGGGGCGCAATTTTCGCTACCAGGTTCTTGTAGGTCACCCGTTTCATGGTTCGACAGATAGCGAATGCCGGCAGGTATGACGATTGCCGCCGCAGCAGCCCATAAATCGGGTCGGCAGGCAAGAGCGGTTGAGCCAGCTCCGGCACATCAGTATTCCAGCAAAAACTCTTTTACCCATTGCGGTTGTTGCTGATTTTCCTTGTCTAACAGCGGTGCAAGTTCGGCCAATGCCTGGCAATAGACATGACGCTTGAAGTCAACGATGTGTCTGAGGGAATCCCAGTAGTCAATCCACTTCCATTCCTCAAACTCCGGGGATGTGTGCCGGTCAAGGCAGACGCGGCTGTCATCACACTTCAGGCGCAACACGAACCAGCGTTGTTTTTGCCCTATGCACAGAGGCCTAGAGTGCCAGCGGATAAAACGTTTCGGAATTTTATAGTGTAACCAGTCATCGGTTGAACCGATAATTTCCACATCTGCCGGATGCAGACCGACCTCTTCATGAAGCTCACGTAGCATGGCGCTTTCATGCGACTCGTTTTTCTGGATACCACCTTGAGGAAACTGCCAAGCACTCTGACCGGTGCGCCTGCCCCAGAAAACCTGGCCGCAGCGGTTACTTAAAATAATGCCTACGTTAGCGCGGTATCCATTCTTGTCAATCATGGGTGTCTATTTTTTCATATTTCAGGGCAGTTGAAAATCACTTGTCCGGTTTTTATAAGGCAGCTGCCTTGCGCTGTTTCACTTATGGTATGAATATGCAGATATGGCACTGACAATTTTTGATTTGGACAACACGTTGTTGGCAGGTGACAGTGATTACCTGTGGGGACAATACCTGGTTGATAAAAAAATTGTCGATGCGCATGAGTATGAACGGCAAAATCAGCGCTTTTACCGCGAATACCGTGAAGGAAGCTTGGATATCCTTGAGTTTTTGTTTTTCTCACTTAAGCCGCTGGCTGACTATAGCCAAGAACAGCTCCATGCTTGGAGGCAGGATTTTCTTGATACCATTATCAGGCCGATTATTACTCGGGACGCCGTCAGCTTGGTTGAAAAGCATCGGCGCTGTGGCGATACTCTTTTGGTTATTACCGCCACCAACCGGTTTGTCACCGAACCGATTGTTGAATGCTTTGGCATCGAGAATTTACTGGCTACTGAACCGGAACGGGATCACTCTGGCTACACCGGTCGGGTTACCGGTGTGCCCTGCTTTCAGAAGGGTAAGGTTATCCGGCTTAACGAATGGTTGGAAAAAACCGGCCACCATTTGCAGGATGCTACGTTTTACAGCGATTCCCATAACGATCTGCCGTTGCTGAATGCTATCGAACATCCGATAGCAGTTGACCCCGACCATAAATTACGCGCACATGCCATAGCAAGCGGCTGGCCTGTCATTTCTCTGCGCGGCAGAGGGTACCTTGAAAAGCTATAGCAAGTGTCTCCAGCATAGCAATCGCAGTGTAAAGTCTGGTGCTTGAAGATTCAGGTCGCCGCTCAGCGCTGTGGGCTTTAGCAGCTATTTGCCCGCCCTGAGAGCTTTGCGCAGAACATTAAGCTCCCGTACTGTCGAATCCATGCATTTTTTGATGACAGGTACATCAGACCTTGTTGCTCGGCCCTCCGTGCTTTCATATTGTAACCGTTCGGCCAAATCGCCGAGCTGCATGGCACCTATGCTGCGCGCGGCCGATTTAATTGTATGTGCGTAACCTTTTAGTGCTTGTTGATCATCGGCATCAAGTGCCAACCGCATTTTCTCCGCCAGCTCCGGAATTTCAGCCAGCCAGCAGTCGATGATTTCAATAGCATCGTGGGCGTCCCCGCAAATATCATTAATGAACTTGAGCAAATGCCGGCTTTCCAGGAGATCAAATCGGGTTGAACACATAATTTTTTCAAAGTTTGTCATAACCGGTATCTCAGTCGATATCACGCAGGCGTCTGCGATATTCTCTGACAAGCTTATGCTCTTCTCCGAGTATGGAAAACACTGAAATCAACGCCTGTCTTGCAGCACCATCCTTATACTGCCGGTGTCGATGCAGTATTTCCAGAAAGCCTTCCATTGCTTGGCGATACTCGTCCTGCAATACATGCAGTGCAGCTAATTGGTAACGTGCCTCGTGGTCATGCTCATTTTTCTTGATCGCGCTGTATAGTGCCTGTTTGTCCGCATTACCCGCTGCCAGCATGAAGTAAATCCGTCCACACAGGGCCTGTGCTTCTGCATCGTCACGTTGTCCAGCAGGCATGCTGCACAGTAAATTCAATGCTTCCTGCGGTCGGCCCTCTGTTATCAGCAGTCTGGCCATGGTTAAAGGCAGCCGGATATTTTGCGGGTCTTCCAGGGTTGCCTCGGCAAGCATTACCAGAGACTTCTGTACATCTCCCCGCTGATAGATTTTGACTGCTGCAGTCAGTGTTTCGTCAGAAGGACGTGGCAGATAGCGTGCCAGCATATGCCGCATATCATCCTCATCCTGAAAGCCATGCCGCGTCTCGACAGCAACACCTCTACTGAACATTTTTAGTGTCGGCAGGCTGGTTACGCCGTACTGCTTTGCCAGATTACGGTATTTGTCCGTATTAAAATTGATCAGCAAGAACCGACCACCAAACTCATTCGTCAGTTTTTCCAAAACCGGGTACTGACGAATACAGGGGCCTACTTTTCTTGACCAGTAATTCACCAGCACCGGGCCTTTTGAGGAATTAGCCAGCACCAGCCGGGCAAAATTATCATCCGTGGCATCCCGGATGAATACGTTTTGTTGTTCCCCTTCGACCATTTGCCCGGGCAAACAATCTGCTAAATCCGGAGCTCCTGCAAGCCCAGTGACTGCAAATCCGGCGCCTTGCCGGGGTCTGTAATAACGGCGGTGCTAACTCGCCCCGACGTCAGATACTGATGAGTGACCCGACGCAAATCCTCCTGTGTGACCTGCAATACCCGTTCCCTGAATCGACGGCGCTGCTCAACCGTACGCCCGTTCCGTTCGAAGTAGAATGCCGCCAGTGCTTCACCCGCGGGTGAGCGAGGGCGGTCAAGGGCAGCAATAATACCCAGTATGGCTTCCTCAAGCAGCCGTGGCTCGTGCTCGTCGTTATCTTTCAGTGCCCACTGTAGCGATGCCTGATAGTCTTCCAGAGTATCCTTGAGTCTGGGGTCTCTGTAGGAATAAAAACGGAACGTGGCACCATCGCTATCATATATGGCCCCGCCACCATAAGCGCCTCCCTTTTCTCTGATAGCGGTATGTAAAAAGTTATTTCTCATATAGCCGCTGAGCACGGTAAGCGCTGCCGCGTCTTCATGGTCAAGCGGCACGACCGGATAAGCCTGCGAACAAAAATTTACCTGGGTGCTGGTCAGCCAGCCATGCCTGACCGGCTCTTTATTCGCCGTCGGACGGAAAACTGACTGTTTATGGCTGGCCGTCAGTCCTCGCTTCGCTTCCAGCTGTGAGAGCAGAGATTGCTGCATGGTTTGCAGATATTGTTCCTCGGCGACCAGCAAAAGTTCTCGCGGAGAGCGGGCGATAATCTCCCGAATTTGCGTCAGTTGTTTGGTAAGCTGCCTCAGCCTTTTTTCTGAGCTCAGCGCCTCATCCAACCGCTTGATGTGACGAACGGCTTCCAAGCCATCCCACCTGTGAGCAAGCGCAGCAGCGGGCGATAGCGATGCGCAGGCCGCCATCATCGCTAGGCTGTGACCATGGCCTGTGATGGCAGATTCTCGATGCGTCCTTATTTGCGAAATCACTTCCCGGATGCGGTCCAGTTCATCAAAGCGGGCCTCATCCAGAGTGGTTGCCATGATTTCGGCAAGCCCTGCAATATTGCGGCTCAATGCCTTGCCGGACAGGATAAAGCTGACGGTGGTCACGTCGCTGTCACTGATATCGCCATGTATGGAATGTCGTGCGCTGATGCCACCTGTCACGGCGGCCTGCCAGCCTGTCGTTTGCAGATAATCCTGTTTGCCGATACCGACCTCGGTCAGCAATTCACAAAACAGCGGGAAGATATCCACAAGTTCAGGCATCATATCCGGTACGGTGGTCACCAAGTCAGCATACACAAGGCCATTTGTGCCAGTGGCGTAACATGCTACGGGTGTGCCGTTAAGTCCGGTTTTTCGGCCCTCAGCTGTGCGGATATCCATATTGATATCCTGTAGCGTAACTTTGGGCAGGACTTCTGCATCATCTTTTTGATTCTGACGTTTTTCCAGCTTGCGCGTCATATCAATGATGTCCTGCCTCTTTTGCTCGTCAAGCTGCGCTTTCATGCGTACTAGGCGTTCACGTTCTGCCGTCAGCTTTTTCCGGCTCAGTTCCTTGTCCGGCGACATCAACAAGCGTACCCGGTGGGGATTTTCCAGCAGGTATGTCCGCGCCAGATTTCCGATAAAGGTGGCATCTTCGATATCTTCACGCAGACGCGCAAGCGCTGGTTCAAGGTTTAATGCTGCTGCCGGTTCCCCGCCGTGCAGTGCAGCGGGTAAGCCATTCAGCATCAGTTTCAGGCCAAACGGAAAACCATCTCCGCCAATTTCACGCTGACTCAGTTCAAGCTGATGTAACACCGACTCAACCTGTTGCTGAGGCACTCCGTTTGTGGCTACATCCCGGATAACCTCTATAATCATGTCTTCGATGGCATCCGCATCTTCAGCGCGTGCGCCCTCCACGCCCGCTACAAACGTAAACTCACGCGCATGGTCATCCAAGCCACACAGCATCGAAGGCGAAGTGGCCAGCCCGGTTGTTTCCAGTGCCTGCCTCAGTGGAGAGGCACTGTTATTCAGCAGCACGCCTGCTAACAGATGGGCATTCATCAATTCATCAGGATTCGCTGTTTCCCCGACCAACCAGCCTAATACAACATGCGAACGTCTGCTCGGATCTTCTTCGCTGTCAAAAGCATAGCGTGCCTCAGTCCTCACGGGGGCGCACAGGTGTGTTTCGGCTTCTACCATAAATCGTTCCCCCCGGTTATGGAAATGGCTTAAGGCCCATTCCTCAAATTTCTGTTGCTGCTCGGCGGCGCATATATCGCCGTAGGTCAAAAAAGTTGCATTGGATGGATGGTAGTGACGCGCATGAAAAGCCTTTAGCTGTTCCCAGGTCAGGTCGGGTATATTCTCCGGTTCTCCACCGGAATTATGATGATATGTCGTAGTCGGAAACAGTGCCGACTGCAAAGCTTGGTTCAGCATACTGGCGGCGGAGCTCATGGCACCCTTCATTTCATTGAATACCACGCCTTTGAACACCAGTTCCGAGTCCGGATTATTCGGTTCGACAAATTCAACCCGATGCCCTTCCTGCAGAAAGTCCAGATGGTTCAGGTTGGGGAAAAAGGCTGCATCCAGATAGACCCGCAGCAGATTATCGTAATCCTTACGGCTTTGCGAGGCAAACGGATAGGCTGTCCAGTCGCTGCTGGTAAAGGCGTTCATAAAATTACTCAGCGAGCGGCGCGTCATCATAAAAAACGGATCCCGAACCGGGTATTTTTTACTGCCGCAAAGCGAAGTATGTTCAAGGATATGGGCAACCCCGGTTGAATCCTGGGGTTTGGTCATAAACGCTACCATAAAGACATTATTGTTGTCATTACAAGCAAGATGCAGATGACGGGCACCGCTGGTCCGATGCCGGTAATCCTCCACCGTAATGTTTAGTGCGGGGATAAAATCGTTTTTCACCGATTCAAATGTGTCATGACTCATAGGATATTACTCATCGTAAACGGGAAACAGTAAACCGGGTGTGGCCTGTTTCAAGCCGGCTAATGCGGTCATCTGCTCCTGTGGCGTAAGCCGCTTTGCCAGCTGCCGGTATGCGTACTCGGCATCAGGTTTCGCGGCCCTGGTCTTTGCAAACAGGGCAAACGCCCGCAACAGGTTCTTGCCGGTTCCCAGACCGTCGCGGTACAGGAGACCGAGATTATAGGCCGCATCAAAATTGTTGTCTGCCGCCTGTCTGAAATACTCGTAGGCCCGAGTGTAATCCTGTCCCATGCCATGACCATGGGCATACAGCAGTCCCAGATTATTATCGGCCCCTGCCATGCCCTGCCTTGCGGCCTGCTGATACCAGTACAGAGCCTGCCGGTAGTCCTGCCTTACCCCGGTTCCCTCATCGTACAGCACGCCGAGGTTAAACTGTGCGTCAACATGCCCCTGTTTGGCCGCCTTCTCGTACCACAATGCGGCTTTGCGCGCATCAGCTCGCACGCCGTAGCCACTGTCATAAGCGGTTGCAAGCGAAAACTGTGCATCCTGATTTCCCGCAGCGGCCTCTGCCATCAATTCCGGCAGCGCCCCATCATTGCCGGCAGAAACTCCGTTGCCCGTAGCTATCAGTACGGCAAGCCATAAGCCGGATAAAAATGGTTTCATCAGACCGATGCCTCATGCCTCCGGCGCAGGGCCGGGATACGATCTTCAAGTAGTCTGAAACCTCCAAACATCATGCCTGCAAACAGTAAGTCCCCCAGTAGCGCATAATGAAAAAAAGGTACGGCTGCTACAAAGCAGGCGAGTAACCCGTCAAATGTCAACGGATAATACCCTGCAACCAGCCATACCCCGAAGTTGGTTATCACGAAAAACAGCAGTGACGAAAACAGCGAGGCAGCGATAATCACCTGCCCGCAAAGCCGATCAGCAAGAGCTATTCCCAGCAGGCCCACAAGCACAAAGGCTGCATATACGAACACCATGGTGCCATGCAGCCCGAGCACCAGGTCACTGCACAACATCGCCATTAGCGGAATAATCAGTGCCAGCCTGCGGTCTGCCAGCAGAGCACCGGAAAACAGCGCCAAGGCAGTGACTGGCGAGACATTAGGTACCCCGGACAGTGCCAGCCGCGTGATCGCGGCAGCCATAATCAGACCGATAATTACACCAATACGCAAATTCATATTCCTGTATCCCAATCCTTAAGTGACCGTATATTAAAGCAAGCTCCACACAAATCCATTTTTTGCGGCAATCGGTCTGCATAATGTGGTCCGGTCGCTACTTTCGAATGTGAAAGCCCGAAGATATATTGCATTTTGTAGAGTAAAAAAGCGAGTGCAATATCGATACGCAGGCGTTGATGGTGTGGCGCTGAGTGCACAGCCTGATCGGATAAACAAACCCTTAAGAAGGCAGGTGCCGAAGCCTGCCGGGATGGTTCTCACCAACGGCCAAGTAACCACCTCGGAAACTTTATCAATGTCTGTAACTTTTCACCATAGTCGGGCGGTAAGTCTCGCCATGGTGCGCCGGCATGCAAAATCCACTGTATCGCGTAGAGTTATGTTGGGTATTGATAACTGGAGTCTTGCTTCTCCTGAGTATAAGCCTCCGATTTTGTGCCTGGTTTTTGTAAGATCAGATCAGGCCGATAGCTTGTTTGCATCGTGTCCCGCCCTTATGTCTGTATGCCGTGTTTTTCCAGTATGTTGTCAAACTTAAGCCGA
Organism: Gammaproteobacteria bacterium; assembly: GCA_028289815.1. Taxonomy (GTDB): domain Bacteria; phylum Pseudomonadota; class Gammaproteobacteria; order JAJDYQ01; family JAJDYQ01; genus JAJDYQ01. The sequence continues at coordinate 21,061 of JAPYNQ010000023.1, forward strand.
ATTTACTGTCCCCTGCAACTTTCAGTAATGTCGCAAACCATTGGTTTGATCTGTGGTCTATACTGGAGATTTAGTCGACTTAAATACCAAGGAGAGAAACCATGAATGTCAAAGCACTGTCAAGCTGTCTCCTAATGATGCTGATGCTGTTTTACGGGCAGATATTGCTGGCTGAAAGTTATGGCAAGCAGAAGGTTGTTTATCATATTAACTACGATGACCCCAAAAAGCAGTCCGGGGCGTTACGTAACATACAAAATCACATCAATGCTGTAGGGGCGGAGAATCTTGACCTGAAAGTTGTATTACATGGCAATGGCTTGGCCATGTTGCTGGAACCGGATGCCTTGGGCAAACTTAAAAAATTCAGGCAAGCGAATGCGAATGACAAGATGACCGCCCGGATTGACGGATTAAAAAATCAGGGTGTCACTTTTAATGTTTGTGCGAATACCGTTCGTGGTCGCAAGGTTGATCTGACAAACGATCTGTACGATGTAAACCAGTCGGATATCGTGCCGAGCGGAGTGGCTGAGGTGGCTCACCTGCAGGCAAAAGGCTATACTTATATCAAGCCGTAAAACCAGCCATGAAAATGTTTCCGGGCTGTCGTGCGCGTGCAGATAGCTCGGAATTGCCTATTGCATCAGTCGCTTGGCCAGATCTGCCAATCGTTTGCCGCCTGCAATGCAAAGTCGCTTTTCATGTTCGCTGAGCGGATGCTCGCCGCGGTTACCGGTAACGCGGCTTGCTCCATAGGGCGTGCCGCCGCTTTGCGTCTGATTCAGTTCTATCATGGTGTAGGGCAGCCCACTGATAATCATGCCGTGATGTAACAGCGGCAACATCATGCTGATCAGTGTGGTTTCCTGGCCACCATGCATTGAGGCAGTCGAAGTAAAAACCATGGCCGGTTTGTTAATCAGAGTGCCTTCGACCCATAACGCTGTTGTGCTCTCCAGAAAATATTTGAGCGGTGCCGCCATATTGCCGAAGCGTGTCGGACTGCCCAGTGCGAGCCCTTGGCACTGACGCAGATCACCTACAGTGGCATATGGATCGCCCTGGCCGGGGATGTCATCCGCCGTCGCCTCGCAGACAGATGAAACCTCGGGGACGGTACGTACGACAGCCTCTGCCTGATTTTCCTCAGTCCCTCGGGCAATCAATCTGGCCATTTCCTGTGTTGAACCATGCCGGGAGTAGTAAAGTATGAGTATTTTCATCGTCCCTTCTAGCCTGAACTCTACTACAGTTTATCAGTCTTAGGGGAGATGTTGGAGATACAGATGAATCGGCAATTCAGAATATTCAAGGCTATTATTCTTATGTTCGCGCTTCAGAATAATGGCATGGCAGATACCGAGCTGGAGTTTTCCAGTGGAAACCGGCAAGTGATGCTGATCGAGCTTTTCACTTCCCAAGGCTGTAGTAGCTGTCCGCCTGCTGAAAAATGGCTGCATAAGTTTGTTGACAGCCGTGAGCTTTGGAGAGAAGTCGTCCCCGTTGCCTATCATGTTGATTATTGGGATTACCTCGGATGGCGGGATATCTTCGCCTCCAATGACCATTCGAACCGGCAACGCCAGTATCGTCTTTTGGGTAATATCAGCTCAGTTTATACCCCGGGCTTTGTGGTCAACGGCCAAGAATGGAAAGGTTGGTTCCGCCGTAAGCCGTTGCCTGCAGTCAGAGAGTCTGCGGGCGATCTGGAAGCTCGTTTACGCGACAGGTATCTGAGTGTGACCTACGAGGCAGATGTCCATGATTCGCTGATTCTGAATGTTGCCATGCTTGGTTTTGGGATTCAGACGGCGGTAGCAGCCGGCGAGAACCGTGGTCGTAACCTGCCCTATGAATTTGTTGTTCTGAGTCACCACAAACACTATTCAGATACGGCGAGTTGGGAAGTTGAGCTACCTGAAATCAATCTGGAGTCCGGTAACAGAGTGGGGCTTGCGATATGGATCAGTCAGGGGGCAAGCCTGATCCCGATACAGGCCACCGGAACCTGGTTGCCGGATACTTACTTGGCGGGACAGTAAATACGCTATACTCGTGCCGGTGATGTTTTGAGGTAGCCACCATGAAGAAAATGTATTGCACGATAAAAGCTGCCCTTATCTTTTGTTGTATCGCCAGTTCGGTTTATGCCGCGGATTCAAATGGGCCAACTGTCAACTTCAAGTTCAATGGGCTTGATGGAAATATCCACCAGCTAGCAGACTATAAGGGGAAATGGGTTATCGTCAATTTCTGGGCGACTTGGTGTGGTCCCTGTATTCGGGAAATACCCGAGCTGAATCAGTTCTATCATAAGTATCGTGACCGGGGCATAGAGATTCTTGGGGTCAACTATGAGGAGCTGACACCGACACAGACTAAGCTGGCATTGAATGAATTCAAGATTGATTATGGGGTGTTACATATCGGTGAAGAATCGGAGATGTCTGAAGCTATGATTCTGAAGGGACTGCCAACAACTTTTGTGATTTCTCCCGATGCCCGCCTTGTAAAGACGTGGGCCGGGCCGGTAACGGAAATCGAACTGCAGGATTACCTGTTACCCAAGTTGCAATCGGGTAGCAGGCTGACTGCCGGATCAATGGAGCGAACATGAAGTTTCTGCCTTACCTGACCGGCATTCTGTTATATGTATTGCTATCCACTGCATATGCACAGGTACCACGTGACCCATACGAATATTTTTTCAATGAGTCTTTTGGGGACTACTCAGAAGAGCTCGAAAACGCCAGGGATCAGGGTAAAAAAGGTGTTATGGTATTTTTTGAAATGGACGAATGCCCATTTTGCCATCGTATGAAAAACACCATCATGAACCAGCCCGAGATTCAGGAATATTATCGGGAAAGGTTTTTGTTGTTCTCCCATGATATTGAGGGTGATATTGATATTGTCGATTTTGAGGGCAACGAGACCACGCAGAAAGAGTATGCGGTGAAAGTACATCGTGTTCGGGCAACTCCGGTGATCGCTTTTTTTGATCTGGAAGGAAACCGGATAGCGCGCTACATCGGAGCAACGAAAAGTGCACGTGAGTTTAAGTGGCTGGCCGATTATGTTGCCGATGGTCATTACAGGGATACCAGTTTCACGCGCTACAAACGGGAAAAGAAAAAGGAGCTGGAAGCAAGTTGACAGAACTCGCCAGGGTCTGGCGCGTACTCGGGGGGTATTACATGTATCTTTGCAGAAGCTGCATATTACCTGTAGCGATGTATGCAGTGTTAACTTCCGGGCCCTTGAGTGCGGCCGATAAGCAGCCCATTCCCGACCCTTTAAGCCTGCAACAGGCCATAGCACTCATTGATGAGCAGCACCCTGCGTTGCTACAAGACAAGCTGTTGCTGGATCGGGCGAAAAGCACGGCGGATGAAGCCGGAGAGCACAACAGTCTGAGCGTCGATCTGGTTGGCAGGATGCGTTGGTATCAGGCGGGAAGTTCGCGATTTGATGTCGGGGACCATGATGATCACAGTCTCTGGCTGGTCTTGAGCAAGCCGTTATATGATGGCGGCTACAGCGGTGCGCTGGCCGAGTCAGCCGAGCAGGATCGGAAAGCGGCCGAACTGCGGATTGCAGATAACCGCAGCCTATATACCATCATGGTGATGCAGAAGTTTTTTGACATCATACTCGCTGACATTGAGGCTGCCCGTGACAATGAAAGTATGGCCATCGCGTTTGTCACTTTTGATCGTGGGCAGGACAACCATGAGTTTGGCAAAATATCCGATGTAGACTTGCTGGAGTTGGAAAACACCTTTCAGCAGGCTCGCCTCCGTGTGGTTGAGAGTGAGGGCCGGGCGCGCAGTACGCGGCAGGCGTTGGCATTGGTCCTCAATCGACCCGGACAGCAGCCCTCGGTGTTATCTCGGCCCGATCTTGATGTCAAGAATCGCAAGCTGTTGGCATTCGATACACTGATTGAAAAAGCCTTGCAGAATAACCGCCGGCTGCTTGCCCTTGATTCCGAGTTGTTGTCGGCAAAGGCGGAAGTGGAGGCGGCGTACTCACCCTATCGTCCTGATGTTTCTGCCGTGATTGAACGTAGTGCATACTCCAGAGATTTGGGGAGTTATGACAAATGGCGCGCAGCATTGGAAATGTCTTGGCCGCTTTATAGCGGCGGTCAGAAAGATGTTGCTGCCAACAGGGCATATCTTAAGGTAAATGAAACTCTTTATCGGCGTCATCAGTTAGAGCTGGACATGCGCCAGAAGCTCTGGGAGCTTGCCGAAGAGTTTGCCCTGCTGGAGGCTCGGCGGCAGGCAAATGATGTGTTTTCCGACTACCGGGAGCTGTATATGGACCGTTCTAGGGCATTATACGAACTGGAAGTAAAGACAGACCTTGGAGATGCGATGACGCAAATATCTGAATCGCAATTACGCGATGCCAGACAAACCTTCCAAATGGCGCTTTTGTTAGCCCAGCTAAATCATCTGCTTGGCGAGGATGACGTTATGAACTGGGAGGCGGTTACCGAAAAGGTAAAGAATCAGCCACAGGTTGGCGGATAAAGGAGACAATATGTGTAATAAGGTGGTCACGTCTGTGCTGTTAATGGTTTTAATGGGCGCGGCATCAGTGGTACAAGCCGCCGGTGAAGCGGATGGTGTGCTGCAGTGGGAGCAAAAAACAGCATTATCCCTACCGGTTTCAGGAGTCATCAAGGCAATAAACGTCACTCCTGGACAAAGAGTTGCAAAAGGTGATGTGCTTTTGTCGCTTGACAGGCGGTCCTTTCAGTATCGTTTGGAATCCGCGCAAGCCCGCATGGAAGAGTATGCTCCCGGTCGAGATGAAGCCCATGATGAGCTGCAACGTGCCGAGGAGCTATATGAGCGAACGGTTTTGTCGCAGGTAGAGCTGGATCAGGCGCAAAATGATTTTGCTGCGAAAGATGCCCGTTATCTGGCAGCTAGTGCCGATGTTGGTCAGGCAAAGCTGGATCTTGAGCACACTGAACTCAAGGCGCCTTTTGAGCTCATCGTTCTGAAAAATCATGTCGTTGTCGGGCAAACGGTTGTCAATCGTTTACAGGCTACCCCTCTGATTACCGTGGCAAACGGACAGCTGGTTGCTGTCATGCGATTATCCCCGGAGAAAATCATGGGTCTCAATATCAGTGGTGACGCAAATGTCACTACTGCAGGCCAGACGTACCCCGGGAAAGTGAGGGTTATCGACTACGATCCGGGGGCCGGTTTAGCAGAAGTCACCATTGCGATTGACGCCCGCCCGCCCGCAACCGTTGGCCAGCTCGCGCGTATTACATGGTAATTATTGCAAAGCGATGCGTCATTTTCGGTCATGTGCAGGGAGTCTCTTACCGAGCCTCGACTTGCCAGAAGGCCCGCGAAATCGGTATTAGTGGCTGGGTCAGAAATCTGTCCGACGGTACGGTCGAGTGTCTGGTGCAAGGCAGTAAAGACCAAGTGACAGAAATGACACACTGGCTCCGGCAGGGGCCGGTACCGTCTAATGTAACCGATGTTCAATGTTATGATGAAGAGCCCGCTGATTTAGACAGCTTCAGAGTAACTCGATAATATGGCTAGGTTTGGACTGACGCTGGAAAACAGGGAAGACCGGCAACTGGAACTTCCTGATCTCTTGGCTGCAATGCAGGCTGACGGACTCATCTCGCGGGACCAACAACAGCAGCTTAACAGCAGCGTTCGTCCCAAAGACCTAGAATCAACCCATCCGGTTACCATTATAGCCGCCCAGGCTTGGCAAAATGCCCGGGATGGCAGCCTTCTGCATGAGGAGGCCATTTCGCGCTGGTTGGCGCAGACTTTGGGCCTGGAGTATCTGCGTATTGATCCGTTGAAAACTGATGTGCGGTTAGTGACTTCGCTGGCCTCATACGCCTATGTATCGAAGCGCTCTATTTTACCGGTTGCCGTTGACGGGAGTCTCGCTACATTTGCGACATCACAGCCGCTGCAACAGACATGGCAATCCGACCTTTCAGGCATGCTCGGAAAAGAAATACGCGTTGTTATTACATCCCCTTCCGATCTTGATAAGTATTCACTGGAATTTTACGCCTTGGCGAAATCGGTCAACAAGGCAGGCAAGGATGCGGCTGTTAATGTTCCCGGTGTCAATAATCTTGAACAGCTGGTACAACTCGGAAAATCCGGCAATCTGGATGCCGATGACCAACATATTGTGCATGTCGTGGATTGGTTAATGCAGTTTGCCTTTGACCAGCGTGCCAGCGATATTCATCTTGAGCCGCGACGAGACATGAGCTACGTGAGGTTCCGTATTGATGGCATGTTACACATGGTTTATGAGGTACCGACAGCCATCATGACGGCGATTATCAGCCGAATTAAATCCTTGGGAGGAATGGATATTATTGATAGAAGGCATCCACAGGATGGGCGGGTAAAAACCCGCACACCAAAAGGTAATGAAGTTGAGCTTCGGTTATCTACTTTGCCGACGGCATTTGGCGAAAAAATGGTGATGAGGATTTTTGATCCTGATGTGTTGGTGAAGAATTTTTCCGAACTGGGTCTATCCGATGCCAACAAGAAAATATGGAGTGAAATGATAGAGCAGCCCAATGGCCTTATTCTTGTGACAGGGCCAACAGGTTCAGGCAAGACCACGACGCTTTATTCGACGCTCAAGCATATCGCCAAGCCTGAGGTCAATGTCTGCACTATAGAAGACCCGATTGAACTGCTTGAAACACAGTTTAATCAAATGCAGGTAAATTCGGCTATAGACCTGAATTTTTCAGATGGCGTCAAGGCATTGTTACGACAAGACCCTGACATCATCATGATTGGTGAGATACGCGACCTTGAAACCGCCGAAATGGCGATACAGTCATCACTGACCGGCCATCTTGTACTCAGCACGCTGCATACCAATGACGCCGTATCGACCGTTTCCAGACTCATGGAAATCGGGCTGCCGGACTACCTGTTACGTGCGACCCTGCTGGGAGTGGTTGCGCAGAGACTATTGAGAACGCTTTGTCCGCACTGTTTGAGAGCCGGCTCAATAGATGAATTGAGCTGGCGACAGCTTATCCGGCCGATGAAAATGAAGTTACCGGATAAAATTAATCGGGCGCAAGGATGTCTGGAATGTCGTAATACCGGCTATCTTGGCCGAGTTGGTATTTACGAGATGCTAAGAGCCACTCCAAAGGTCAAAGATATGATACGGGTCGCTGTGGAGCGCCAGGCACTGTTTGAAACTGCTGTCCGGGAAGGCATGATTCCGTTAAACGTGAGCGGTGCTATGAAAGTTGCAGCAGGAATCACCACGCCGGAAGAAGTGCTCAGAGTGGTGAGCATAGCCTGAAGGTATAACAATCTCTTGTGCAGACAAAATATCCCTGAATTACAAAGAGCAGAAAAATGGATAGTAGGCCCCGGTGGCAATATCGTTTTGACAACTACAAACGTGCGTTTATCCTGTTACGAGAAGCAATAGAATTAAAACACAATAGAGAAACATCAGTTCTGGAGCAAGAAGGTATTATTCAGCAGAGAACAGCTCTGGAAAATATGAATTCAGGATATAAACAAACCCGTATCGGCTTTACTTCATGGATCCGAGTTGGTTGAACAGCACTTTGCCTTTTTGTTGTGGTTTATAGAAATGGCATAAAACTCGGGATATTGTCAGCCAGTCAAGCCTCGATCCTTGCCCGCAAAAATTCCGAAATTTCCTCCATAGGTACAATCTCCGTTTTATCGATATTCCGTCTATCCTTATATTCAAGCGTACCGCTGTCCAGTAAGCGGTCGCTGATAATGATTCGATACGGAATACCTATGAGTTCCATATCGGCGAAGATGACGCCGGGCCTCGCCTTGCGATCATCATACAAAACGTCATAGCCGGCAGACTGTAACTCCTCGTATAGCCGGTCTGCTGCCTCCCTCAGTCTGACCGATTTATACATATTGACAGGGGTAAGGGCGACCTGAAAAGGAGCGATACCGGCGGGCCAGATGATGCCTCGGTCATCGTGATTCTGCTCAATGGCTGCGGCAACAACTCTTGATATGCCAATGCCATAACAGCCCATTGTCATGGTTATGACCTTACCGTTTTCATCCAATACCTCCGCCTTCATTGCAGTGGCATACTTGTTGCCCAATTGAAAGATATGACCCACCTCAATGCCTCGGGCGACAGACAATGTGCCATGACCGTCCGGGCTGGGGTCTCCATCCATGACACATCGAATATCCACCACCTCCGGTTCCGGCAGGTCACGCCCCCAGTTGACGCCGGTGAAATGATAATCGTCTTCATTCGCGCCGCAGACGAAGTCGGCCATCGCCGCGGCGCCAGGGTCTGCCAATACTCGGACTCTCAACCCCACCGGTCCGACAGAGCCGGCGGCGCAACCTGCTGCCTGCCGAATAGCCGCCTCGGATGCCATAGTCAGAGGGGCCGCGACCGCCCCTGTTTTGGTTGCCTTAATTGCATTGAGAGTGTGGTCGCCGCGCAGCACCAGAGCAACTACGGAATTTTCTTCAGCACCGTTGACCAGCAATGTTTTGAGGCACCTTGAAGCGTCAATATTCAGATGTTGACTCACCTCTCCAATACTGTGCTTCTCGGGTGTGGCAACCTTCTGCATTTTTCTGCTTGCCTCTGCCCGCACCAGTCCCGTTTCCGTGACCCCAACCATCTCGACATTGGCGGCATAATCCGACTCACTGGAAAACGCGATGGCATCCTCACCGTATTCGGCCAGTACATGAAACTCATGAGACAGATTGCCGCCGATATTGCCGCTATCCGCAGCGACCGCGCAAAACTCCAGCCCGGTGCGCTCGAATATGCGGACATAGGTATCAAACATATTTTGATAGGTTTTGCCGAGGCAGTCCTCGGATACATGGAAAGAATAGGCATCTTTCATCAGAAATTCCCGTGCCCGCATGATGCCGAAGCGGGGGCGGATCTCATCTCGGAATTTTGTCTGTATCTGGTAATAATTCACCGGCAACTGCTTGTAACTGCGAATCTCGCGCCGGGCCAGATCGGTGATGACTTCCTCATGGGTGGGACCAAAACAAAACTCCCGTTCATGTCGATCAGCGAACCGCAGCAACTCTGCTCCATACTGCTCCCAACGCCCGGATTCCTGCCACAATTCGGCTGGCTGCACAGCCGGCATCAACAGCTCAATGGCACCGGCGCTGTTCATCTCCTCCCGGACGATGTTCTCCACCTTACGCAAGGTCCTCAATCCCAGTGGCATCCAGGCATAAATACCGGTGGCAATACGCCGGATCATACCGGCACGCACCATTAACCGATGGCTGACAACCTCCGCATCTGCGGGAGCTTCCTTCAAGGTATGGATGGAGAACTGACTCGTACGCACCTGAGCTTCCTGAATGTTTGTGGGGAGGTCAGGATTCTACCCCGGAAGGAGAGCAGATTCGAGTAATGGTGCGGACATGCCGGCCGTTTTCACGTATCTATTGCTAATCGACCAGCTCCGCTCCGGGACATAATTCAACCGTAAAGTACTGGCTTCCGGTCGGTACCAGCCGGAACAGCTACCGGGTTATAGGACAAATGTCACTAAAGTATCGATGGCTTATATCTCTTTGTAATCGGTATCCGCATATCAGGAGTCCCGGGATTGATCCTGATAAACAACCCCCCGTACCAGAGAAATCAACTCATGCCGCCGATGTGTGCCGGTTTTTGCATAGATACGCTTCAAATGAGAGCGTACCGTTTCATAAGAACTGAAAGTGGATTCGGCGAACTCTTTCAGGTCAAGCCCGGCAATCAGTGTACCCATGAGCTTGGTTTCGGCACGCGTCAGATGATAATGTCGGCTGAATATGGCGGCCATCTCGCTGTCCTTAAACCCCGGAGCCCGGATTAGCAGCAATGCCGCATAGCCGGTCTGGTAACGTGGCTGCCCGGTTATCGGCATCAGACTCAGCAACCGGCGGGCACTGGCCCTGCCATCGACCGAACCTGCATAATGACAGGGACTTCCCGTTTGTGGCGAGTTGTATACCCGAGCGCTGCCGATAATGCACCCTGCAGCCAGTCCTGCGCCGCCTTATCCGGCAGTATCAGCTGCCCGTCATGTTTATCCACGCGCAGGGCAGGAAACATCGTTTCGGCGCTGCCGTTGGCATACATGACGCGCGCCCCTAGATATTGAAGAATATCACGCCGTCAGCGAGAAATTCGGCAAACTGCTCGTTGACCTGTGCAGCCATATTGCTCAGCCTGTAGCGGAAGGCAAGGCACGTTGCAGGTGCGGCAGCAATTGCTGCAAGGTGCGCATATTTTCAGCTAGGCATTTCTCTGCCACCGTGAAAACCAATGGCACTCATCTGCCCATCACGATCAACAATTTTGGCCATCAGGCCGCAGGCAATATCATTTTGCCGAGAAAATCATACAGCGCATAGTGCTTCATGGCCTTGACCGACAAAAACCGACGATCATGAAACACCTCACCGGCAGGCAGTGCCGGAAGCATCATGTCAAAGCGCGGGTTATCGCTGTGATAGTGAGTAAAATACTCCTCCCAGAGCTCGGCGCTGCCGCCTGTAAGGTTGCGATGTATGATCTGTCCGTCCTTGAACAAATGCAGGTTGGCCACCCCGGCAGCGAAAAGGTCGCTGAGCGATTCCTGCAACGGCTGCCACTCCGCCGGCTCCAAGGCGGCGGTATAGATACGCTCGATCAGCTCCTCCAGCGGTGTCGTAGTCTTTTTCATTGTGTCTCGTGTCAGGGATAATCAGCGGCAAAGCCAACTATCCCGGCATGTTGTCTTATAGAATACGTTAAGCAAATTTGATACTGAAAGATATTTTAAGCTCGAACACCCCAGTGAAAAATCACCTATTTGGGTGATTTACCATGTTGCCGGGTGCGCCTAGACTACGACCAAAGTCAGAGTTATCCGTCATGGTTAAGGAACACCCTATGAGATTGAGCGCCGTAGTATCAACCTTTATGATTATTGCCGTCTGCGGAGGCTGTCTGGCGACGAAACCTGATGAAGAAGAGTACGCTGAAGATAGCTCTTCAGGGGAGTCAGACCTGCTATCAACCATTGCTGATGCAGCTTTATTGGAGGGTGCGGCCCTACTAGGCTATGAAGCGGCCAAAGCAGGCGTCAACCCGTCGTCAATACTGCCCCATCCGGTTATAGCTATAACGACACGCCGCAAATACCCTCACCCAACTATAACCGCACACCGAATCAACCGGTAGCCAAAAGCAATACGCAAAGCCCATATGGTCGCATACCTATGAGAGATGCGAAAGATTGTGTCAACTTCGATTGATTTAAAGCGAATTAAGAATACCTGTTCTTACAAAATATCTGTTTGGTATTGTGACAATATAGGTGAAAAGCGTTCTTGTAATAGAAATAATAGATACTTCGGCTATCTGGCTAATATATCTCCTTACAGCGAGCACAGGACTCTCGGATCCTACGAGTATGACTCTAATTGAGGGAAAGATGCTATTAAGTTTGATTACTATGCTTGCAAATCCCCTCATAGTATTGTCGGTAATAAATCTGGCAGTACCAAGTTTGGCTGTAGAGGGTATAGAGAAGATCACTAGCCGTTGCTAATTTTCGGGCATATTTAACATAAATTATTGATTTTAATCGTAAAATAATGTGTAAAAAGGTGGCACGCTTTCAGTTTTTTTGTCAGCTGGAACCTTGTTCAGCCGATGTTGTAAGC
>JAPYNQ010000024.1 GCA_028289815.1 Gammaproteobacteria bacterium
CCACTTATGACAGCAAGCTACTTGTGCTGTCCAGCAGGCGATCTCATCGAGAGAGATGGCGGACTATATTGGCTAATGAACGTTTATAGTTAGTCATATGCAGGTTTTATGTCTTTCATTAAAGCTATGGAAATCACTACAGCAACGGCAGTGCTAGAAGAGGCAATCAAATATGTGGCCGTAGCTCCCATGGCTTCCCAGCCATAACCGCTGATCAGGCTGCCGAGTGCTCCGCCCGCTCCAAAACCCAGACTATTATACAGCGCCTGTCCTCTACCTTGCAGCTTGCCGGTGAAATAATGATAGACATAATAAATGGCAACAGCATGATAAAGTCCGAACGTTGCAGCATGCATGGTCTGCGATATTGCCATTATCCACCAGCTATCGGCAAAGTATGCTGTCAAAATCCAGCGAACAGACGCAATGATCAGACTGGTAATGACTAGTTTTTTGGCGCCATAGCGATTCAACAGTTTCGCCATTATGAGAAATATAATGATTTCAGCCAATACTCCAAGTGCCCAATATTGCCCAATTACTGTTTTACTGTAGCCATAATGTTCAAGATGTATAGAAAAAAATGCGTAATAGGCACCGTGTGAGAACTGCATCAGGAAACAGACTAGGAATAGCGCAATCACTTCAGGTCGCCTGATTATTTGAGCAATTTTTTCAGCCGAATCGCCTTTACCGATAGCATAATACCGATCTTCAGGGGTCAACATTGCAGAGAGCCATATAGCAAAAAAAACAAAAGTCAGTACTGGCAAGATGATTCGCCCTTGATATTGATCGACCAACGCTCCAGCCAGTATTACTGCGATGATGAACCCGATTGATCCCCATGATCGGATCAAACCATATCGACGATGGCTTTTACCAAGGTGATTCATTGTTACTACATCATATTGAGGTATGACAGCATTCCAAAAAAAGCTGTAGAGCACCATGACACCGGCCATGAACCAGTAAGACTCAACATAATATACCAGTAAAAAGCTGGCGGCGGCCATGAATGAACCGATCTGAATGACGCGAACACGACGTCCGGAGTAGTCTGCGATCAATCCCCAGATATAGGGTGCCACCAGCTTGGTACCTACCAGAACTGCAAGCAGCTCACCAATTTCTCGTGCACTAAAATCAAGCGACAGGAGATACAGGCCCCAGAATGGAATCAACACTCCAAGGGCAGCAAAGTAAAAAAAATAAAAGACCGAAAGCCGTCCATAGACAGCCCCTGATGTTGTGCTCATTCTTCGGCAAATGCCGGTATATGAGGCGCTGATGAGTGAACATCCGCACATTGCGCCCTATGGCGCATCGCATGGTCGATCAACACCAATGCCAGCATGGCTTCGACAACAGGAACCGCGCGAATACCAACACAAGGGTCATGGCGTCCTTTGGTTATAAGCTCAATATCTTCGCCAACCATATTTACGCTCCTGCCAGGCGTGGTAATACTTGATGTCGGCTTGAATGCCGTGCTCACCAGAATATCCTGACCGGAGGTGATACCGCCGAGCGTGCCGCCGGCGTTATTACCAGTAAAACCCTTCGTTGTGATTTCATCACGATGCTCGGTACCACGCTGAGCAACCGACTTGAAACCGGCACCGATTTCCACTCCCTTGGAAGCATTGATACTCATCATGGCAAAAGCGATGTCGGCATCAAGGCGATCATATACCGGTTCACCCCAGCCCACAGGAATACTGCTGGCAACCACTTCTACCCGTGCACCAACCGAATCCCGGGATTTGCGTATGACATCCAGATAATTTTCGAGTATCGGAATCATCTCCATATCCGGAAAAAAGAAGGGGTTCGTCTCTACAGCGTCCCAGTCAAAATTTTCGAAGCGATGCACTCCAATCTCGGAAACATAGCCCCTGATCTCAATACCATATGTCTCATTAAGCCATTTTTTGGCAATTACACCGGCTGCGACACGCATTACGGTTTCACGTGCGGAGGACCGACCACCGCCTCGATAGTCACGAATACCGTATTTATGCTCATAGGTATAATCAGCATGTCCGGGACGAAATTTGTCCATAATTGCAGAGTAATCAGAGGGACGCTGATTGGTATTTTCTATCAGTAGTCCAATCGGTGTGCCGGTAGTCTTTCCTGCAAATACACCGGACAGGACCCGGACTACATCAGATTCTTTACGTTGTGAGGTATGACGAGATCTAGCAGTTTTACGACGACTGATATCTGCTACAAAATCCTGCTCGGTCAGCAATATCCCCGGTGGACAGCCATCAATCACACAGCCAACTGCTGGCCCATGACTTTCTCCGAAGGTAGTGACCGTAAAAAGTCTGCCTATGGTGTTACCTGCCATAAAATCTCCATGCCATTGACAGCGACATCTAACAGCCTGTCAAAATCCATATTCCCATTTTGGGCAAAAAATATCAATCTTCATCCTCATCGACATCCAGACCCTGCATATGCGTTGCATTTATCATCATAAACAGATGCTTGAAGGGGAGAAGACGCTCATCAGTATTCTTGACCAGTTCCATGAATTGCAAAGGTTCGTCACCAAATACATAGCTACCATCAGCCATTGACTGCCGTAATTCCCTAACCTGCTGTTCCAGATTAAACACAAAATTTAATGCAGGCCCCATGCTGTCCATGTCGTATTCAGCTGACATACGAATATCAATCAGCTCATCCAGCGCCTCGTCAACAAGGCGAACATATTGCTCTACTGTTTTAGCTCTTTCCATATACTATTGCGCTGTAATACTACTCTGGCAGATCTTCTTTGTGCAGGAGAAATACACCTTCCCCTCCACATTCAAATTCCAACCAGATAAACGGCAGACGCGCATGTCGTCGATGCACTGCCTGCTCTATCTCTCCTACTTCAACAATCAGGGTTCCATTATCATTCAGATGCCCGGCTGATTGCTGCAATAACATATCTACAACGGCCATACCTCCATCACCGGCCTGCAATGCAATTTTCGGTTCATATCGGTATTCTATCGGCAAACTCGCCATACTGTCGGCTGACACATAAGGCGGGTTACTGATGATCAGGTCATAGCGTTTATCATCCAGGCTTTCAAACAGATTGGAGTGAATTGCCATCACTCTGTCACCCACTCTATGCAGATCAATATTTTGTCGAGCTAGATCCAAGGCTTCTCGGGAAATATCAACAATATCAACTGCAGCGTGAGGAAGATACACCGAAGCAGCAATACCGATACAACCACTACCGGTACACATATCCAGTATCTTCAGTTCCCGACGGACATCTATCCATGGAGCAAACCTCCGTTTTATCAGTTCAGCAAAAGGCGAGCGCGGCACTAAGGCACGTTCATCTATACGAAATCCAAGTCCTGCAAACCAAGCTTCACCCGTTAGATAAGGCAGCGGCATACGTTTGCTGATACGCCGAACAGTGAGGTCAATAACAAGCCGGAGGTCGGCTTGGGATACCGGGTTGTCCCAGATATTGTCCGTGTCTGCAAAATCAAGTTTCAGAGCACTAAAGACCAAAGCGTAGGCCTCGTCCCGGGGGTTGTCTGTACCATGACCATAATGCAATTCATGCAACTCAAGGAATGACCCCAGCCTCTCTACAAGCTCGGCGACCGCCACAACACCAGCGAGTTGCCCATATACGTCACGAGTCAGTATCTGGCTGTCTTCCGGCTGCTTCAATTCATCAGGAAATTGCGGTCAAGCAAAGTGAAATTAGCGTACCAGGAAACAAGCCCAGTAACAACGCCAACAGCGCATTTGAACTCAAAACGGCATGCACACCACTACCGACAATAATTTTATTCCGGTCCTCTGCTCCATCAAAATACATCACTTTAATGACTCTCAGATAATAGAAGGCACCCACAACAGACAGCAACACAGCAACGATTGCCAACCAGTACATGCCTTGGCCAATCACTGCTTTAAGTACCAATAATTTGGCGTAGAAGCCCACCATTGGCGGTACACCTGCCATCGAAAACATAACCAATAACATCAGAAAAGCATACCAAGAATTACGGTAATTCAACCCTTTATAATCGTCAATATTGTCTGCCTCAAATCCCTCACGGCTAAGCAGAATAACAATACCAAAAGCAGCTGCACCAGTAATAGCATAAGTCACGGTATAGAACATAGCAGCGGAATAACCCTCCGGATTAGCTGCGATGAAGCCCAGTAAAATAAAACCGACGTGAGAAATAGTTGAATATGCCAGCATACGTTTAATATTAGTCTGTGCAATGGCAACAATATTTCCAATCAGCAACGACAGCACACTGAGAATAATCAGAATATCTCGCCAAGAATCCTGCATAATGCCCATACCTTCTATAAGTAAGCGCATGGAAAAACCAAAGACAGCCAGCTTGGCCGATGTACTGATAAATGCGGTTACTACAGATGAAGATCCATGATAGATATCAGGGACCCACATATGAAAAGGCACAGCTCCCAGCTTAAATGCAAGTGCGACAATTATAAATACCATACCGAGTAAAATCGGTGCGCTAAATGACTGTTGAGCCGCAAGATATTCTGACACTCCCGCCAGATCCAATGTGCCGGAAACCCCGTAGACAAGAGACATGCCATAGAGGAGTACACCAGATGCAAAACCACCAAGTACAAAATACTTCATCGCAGCCTCCGATGAGAGGACATTATTGCGATTAAAAGCAACCATAGAATATAAGGAAAGAGACATCAACTCAAGACCAAGGTATACCGTCAACATACTGTGCGCAGAAATCAGGATCATCATACCTAATACCGCAAACAGGCCCAGTATGTAGAATTCACTCTTGAACAGATCTCTTGCCTTCAGGTATTGCCTTGAATAAACAAAGATTGCAGCTGTAACCAGATAAATAACAAACTTAAGAACATCAGCCATAGTATCAACAACAAATGTCCCATTAAAGCCTAAGGCACGACCATCAAAATGATTTACCCAAGTCAAAATTATGGCACCAAAAAGTGTAGTCAGCGCCAGCAGATAGAAAATTTCACGCCGATCAGAATGTAGAAAGGCATCTATAACCAGAATGACACTAGCCATGGTTAGCACAAATATCTCAGGGACGATTAATGCAAAGTCCGACATATTCATTTATCCATCTCTATAACTTAGAAATAAAAATATGCTGCAACAGATTATCAATGGTCGGATGCATAACTTCGATCAGAGGATCGGGCCAGATACCGAATAACAGGACCACAGCAGCCAATAGACCAAGTGCAGTGAATTCATGTATACCAAGATCTTTCATTTCCGCAACTTCGCTATTACGAATCTCACCAAATATCACACGCTTGACAAGCCACAAACTATAGGCTGCACCCAAGATCAGCGTTGTTGAGGCCAAAAGAGCAATCCAGAAGTTGGATTTCATACTGGCCAGGATGACCATAAATTCCCCAACAAAACCCGATGTTCCAGGAAGCCCTGAATTTGCCATAGCAAAAAGCACCATAAAACTGGAAAATACAGGCATGGATACTACAACACCACCATAATCTTTGATCTGGCGACTATGCAAACGGTCATACATGACACCAATACAGAGAAACAGAGCTGCAGAAATAAAACCATGTGAAATCATTTGAATCATGCCTCCCTCTATGGCCATCGCAGATCCCGATAATTCACCGGACAGAGTTGTATGAATTCCAAAGGGCAAGAAAAAGCCCAGCGTGACAAATCCCATGTGTGCGATGGATGAGTAGGCAATCAGCTTCTTCATATCTTCTTGGACAATGGCGACAAAACCAATATAGACAACGGCAGTCAGAGACATGACAATAATCAGCCAGTCAAATCGCATACTGGCATCAGGCGCAATTGGCAGGCTGAAACGCAAAAAACCGTAACCGCCGATTTTCAACATAATTGCAGCTAAGATTACCGAACCACCGGTAGGTGCCTCCACATGAGCATCCGGCAACCAAGTATGCACCGGCCACATAGGAACCTTGACGGCAAATGCCAACAGAAAAGCAAAGAAGATTAATGACTGTTCCACCAGATTAAGCCTCAGCATATGGAAATCCAGTATGGCAAAACTGTCAGTATCAGATTGATAGCGCATATAGATTAAGGCAATCAACATAAGTACCGAACCCAGAAAAGTGTACAGAAAAAACTTGATAGTAGCGTAAATACGATTAGGTCCGCCCCAGACACCGATAATCAGAAACATCGGGATCAGCATGGCTTCCCAGAACACAAAAAACAATATGGAATCAAGTGCACTAAATACACCAATCATCAGCCCTTCCATAATCAGAAATGCTGCCATATATTGGGAGCAGCGTATCTGAATAGCTTTCCAGCCTGCGATAATAATCAACGGAGTAATAAATGCCGTCAGTACAATCAATAGTATAGAAATACCATCAATACCAAGATGATAGTAAATATTAAAGGCTTCAATCCATGACAGGCGCTCTACAAACTGCATATCAGCAGTCAATTTATTAAAATCTGTGTACAGCGGAATTGTCAGAAAAAAAGTTGCCAAAGAAAATACAAAAGCAGTCCGCTTGACGCCTGTAGAATCATGGTCACTCAGGGTCAACGTAAATAAACCACCGATAATCGGTAACCAAATAATAAGGCTTAATAGAGGCAAACTACCTAACATGGGATCATATATTTACAGCTATAACAAACATCGATATCAGAGCTATCATCCCCGCGATCATGGCAAAGGCATAATGGTATAAATAACCGGTTTGCAGATGGCGCAAGACATTGGATAGCCAGCCCATGGCTCTAGCTGATCCATTGACAATAAAACCATCAATAACTACATTATCACCAAGTTTCCATAAAACTTTACCAATTGCACGACCGGCAACCGAAAAGACGTTAATATAGAGATGATCTATATAGTATTTGTTATCCATAAATTTATAAATAAGATTAAATCGATGCTGCATATCGACTGCAAATTGTGGTTTGATTACATAAATCCAATAGGCGACACCGACACCGGCAAAGGCAAGATAGGTAACCGGTCCCGAAAAAGCGTGCATGACAAATCCCTGAATACCTTCAAATGTTGATCCCAGTTCATTTAAAACATTGTGGCTGTCCGCCACATGGATCGAGCGGCTAAAAAATTCACCAAAAACAATAGGCTCAAATATAAAGCCGCTAAAGATTGATGGAATAGCCAATAATACCAAAGGCATAGTTACCACCCATGAAGTTTCTGTCAAATACTCGCGTGTATGCTCATCCATACGATCTCTCGTATGAAAAACCATAAAATACATACGGAAGCTGTAAAGTGCTGTTACAAAAACACCCGCCAACAGTGCCATATAAGCAGTATTAGCGGCGCTCAAATCAGAATATTGTACTGCACCAATAATGGAATCTTTGGAGAAGAAACCGGAGAATAGTGGAAAGCCGATCAATGCCAGACAACCGATTAACGATGTCCAATGCGTAATTGGCATATATTTCTTCAGGCCGCCCATCTTGCGCATATCCTGTTCATGGTGCATGGCAATAATCACGGAACCTGCTGCAAGAAATAAAAGCGCCTTAAAAAATGCATGAGTCATCAAATGAAAAATGGCGGCTCCATAAGCCGATGCTCCCAATGCAACCGTCATATATCCAAGCTGTGAAAGAGTTGAGTATGCCACTACCCGTTTAATATCATACTGAATCAGTCCCAAGAGGCCCATAAATAAAGCTGTGATTGAACCGATCATAAGAATAAAATTGAGTGCAGTTTCTGATAACTCATATAATGGTGACATTCGCGCCACCATAAAGATACCGGCTGTAACCATAGTCGCCGCATGTATCAATGCTGAGATCGGTGTCGGACCTTCCATCGAATCCGGCAACCAGACATGTAAAGGAAACTGTGCTGATTTTCCCATAGCACCAATAAACAGCAGAATACAGATCATGGTGATTACGTTCCATTCGCTACCGGCAAAAATATTGATGGTCTGCAATGATAGATTTTCTGCCTTCGCAAATACTTCGGCATAATCCAAGCTATTGGCATATGCAAAAATAACAGCAATACCTAACAAGAAACCAAAATCACCAACACGATTAATCAAAAAAGCCTTCAGATTTGCCAAAATCGCAGTTTCACGTTGATGCCAGAATCCGATCAACAAATAAGAAGCCAAGCCAACTGCTTCCCAGCCAAAAAACAGTTGTAGAAAGTTATTGGACATTACTAACATCAGCATAGAAAATGTGAACAATGCGATATAGCTAAAAAAGCGCTGATAACCCGGGTCATCGCGCATATAACCAATGGTGTATATATGAACCATTAGAGAAACAAAAGTCACGATACCAATCATCAGAGCTGTTAATTCGTCGATAAGAAAACCTATTTCAAATCGAATACCGTCACTTATCATCCAGATATAAATAGCTTCGTTATAAACAGATGCGTGATCAAAAATAATATGCTTGATAACGATAGTAGATAAAACAAACGAACCGAGAACACTCAGTATCGTGATCCAGTGAGCACCAGATCTACCAATATATCTGCCAAAGAGTCCGGCTGCAATCGCACCAAATAGCGGTAATAAGGGAATAGCCAGATAAATTTTTTCCACCATTATCCTCTCATGGTATCTATCTGCTCAACATTGATCGTGCGTTTGTTGCGAAAAAGCACAACAAGAATAGCTAGGCCGATAGCTGCCTCTGCTGCTGCCACGGTCAGAATAAAAAACACAAAAATCTGTCCTGTAATATCGCCGAGAAAGTGCGAGAAAGCTATGAAGTTCATATTCGCCGAAAGCAGCAGTAATTCCAGTGACATCAATAAAACGATAATATTCTTACGATTCAGAAAAATACCGGCAATGCTTAGACAAAACAAGATAGCACCAAGTATCAAATAATCAGATAAGGCAACCATCAGACATCATCTCCTTGATCTTTTTTATCTACCGATACCACAGCATCCATCTTTATCAATTTAAGACGTTCATCCGCCTTGACTTTTACCTGTTTATCTGGCATCTGTTTCCTGGATTCCGGTCGACGCCGCATGGTTAATGAAATGGCCGCAATGATCGCAACTAATAAAATTACCGCTGCTATTTCAAACGGGTAAACATAAACAGTATATATTAGATATCCGAGTTCAGCTGTATTGCTGTAATCAGCCGGACGCGGCACCGGAAGTGGATACTGATCCAATCCAAAAAACTCCGAACCGACTACTATTCTTATCTGCAGCAACAATACAAGCCCAATAAGAAAACCAACAGGAACATAACTTACAAAGCCTTCGCGTGTCTCTGAAACGTTTATATCGAGCATCATAACAACGAACAGAAACAACACCATAACTGCACCGACATAAACCAAAACCAGGATAATTGCCAAAAATTCAGCTTCAAGTAACATCCACAGACCAGCGCTGGCAAAAAACGTCAACACCAAATGTAATACCGCATGAACCGGATTGCGAAGTGTAATAACACAAACTGCACCGTAAACAACAAGCGCAGCAAAAAACATAAATAAACCGTACTGAAAGGTCATCTTGGTTCTCGAAACGGAACTCTATCGATAAGCTGCATCTGCAGCGCGGTCTTTGGCAATCTGTTCTTCGAGTTTGTCGCCTATGGCCAGAAGCTTTGCCTTGGTCATGATATTTTCACCACGCTCCTCAAAGCAATATTCAAAATGGCGAGTCTCAACAATTGAATCGACCGGACAGGCTTCTTCACAAAATCCACAAAAAATACATTTAAAGAGATCAATGTCATAGCGAGTGGTACGACGAGTACCATCATCTCGCTCTTCCGAATCAATGGTAATTGCCAATGCCGGACAAACTGCCTCGCATAATTTACACGCGATACAACGCTCCTCACCATTTGGATAACGGCGTAAGGCATGTAATCCACGAAAACGATGTGATTGCGGTGTCTTTTCTTCCGGATACTGGACTGTAATTTTACGCCTAAAAAAATGATGCTGAGTTACCATCAAGCCTTTCAGCAATTCCAAGAGGAAAAAGCTTTTAAAGAAATGTTTTATTGCCTGCATATTGTTCTGCTCCTTAAACAAACCATGGTTCAATCTCCAATAGAATACCCGCGCACTCAACAGTCAACCAGATGATGGTCACTGGAATAAATACCTTCCATCCAAGACGCATAATCTGGTCATAACGATAGCGGGGGAATGTTGCTCTGAACCATAAAAACAGATAGATGAAGAATACCATCTTTAAAAATAACCAGTGAATTCCAGAATCCAGCAACGCTCCCAAGACTGGTACAGACAGTATTTCAGTATTCAGCAGGCCATCAAATGGAGATAGCCAACCACCCGTAAACATAATAGCAGTCAGCGTTGCTATCATGATGATATTGGCATATTCGGCGAGGAAAAATAATGCGAATGCCATGCCGGAATATTCAACATGAAAGCCCGCGACAATTTCTGATTCACCTTCCGCCACATCGAACGGGGCACGGTTAGTCTCGGCAATACCCGATATAAAATAAACCAGAAAAAGTGGAAACAACGGAATGTAAAACCAGCCGGATGTAATGATATTAAAACCAAATAGATTCAAAGGTACTTGTTGCGCGAGTATAATTTCTCTTAAATTAAGGCTGCCGGCCACCATGAGAACACCCACCAAGGCAAAACCCATTGCAATTTCATAGGCTACAATCTGTGCAGCAGAACGCATCGAACCCAGAAACGCATAGCGGGAATTTGAAGCCCAGCCAGCTATGATCACACCATATACTCCGAGGGATGTCATTGCCAGGACATACAGCAGACCCGCATTTACATCAGCCAAAACCATAACGTCACTGAACGGAATCACTGCCCAAGCAGCCAGTGCCGGCACAATAGCCAGAATTGGCGCCAATAGGAATAGATAAAGATTGGCGTTGGTTGGGATAATAATTTCCTTGAACGCCAGCTTCATGCCATCAGCTATCGGTTGGCCCAAGCCCCAGAGACTAAAGCCAAAGAAGCCAACCCGATTGGGACCTTTGCGTATTTGCATGAAGCCAATAATTTTTCGCTCGGCATAGGTCACATAGGCCACACCCAGCATCAAGGGAATCATAATCAATAGAATTTTCATCAGAGTCGCAACCGTCAAGGCCGCAGGATCAGGCAGAAAACCAAGATGATCAAAAAGCAGATCATTCATCTGATTGCGCAGCCTTCACCTGAACTCGCTGATTGAATCCACCCAGCTCCGGTATCAATGGTAACCAGACGGCATCATCCGCCAGACCTTCTTCAATACTCAATGGCAATGAAGCAAACCGCTCTCCCTGTAACACCAAGACCTGAGGCGCATCAAATATACCCAGTTTATTCGCCGTTACCGCGTTGACACGGACTACCCGCCTCGCCTTACCATCTGCGGTTTGTTGCAGTGAATCCGCACGACGTACCAAGCTGTCTGTAGCGTAAATACAAACCTCCCCGGTTCTGCTTAATCCATCAGGCCGCATGATCGGCTGTAGCTTACCTGTTACTTCGCCAAGAGTAATATCACTTCGACCGGGTTGCAGTACATCGGCCAATATTTCAGTGACGGTCTCGTAGTCATAGCCATCAATGCCCAGTTGTTGGCCCATAATCCGGTAAACCTTCCAAGCAGGGGAAGACTCAGCATGGCTTTGCACCGCTGCACTGAATGATTGCGCCAGTCCTTCCATATTCACATACGTGCCACCCGTCTCCGTATAAGGGGCAATAGGCAATATGACATCGGCATAATCTTTGATGTGCCCACTGACATATGGAGACAAAACCACAGTAAAATCGCTGGCTTTGACTGCCATAAGCGCTTTCTGCGGATCGGCACAGTCGTGTTCGGGTTCCACATTATGGATTATCAGCGCTGAAACAGGATTGTCGAGCATTTCGCTAAAATTTTTACCCACGGCAGTAACTGCGGTACCACCAACACCACGATGAGGTATTACGCCGGCCTGCCATGCACCAACACCGTTGGCCGCAGCCGGCAATTCAACAACGCTACTGCTGGTTGCAGAGGCAATTGACCTGACCAGTTCGGACAAAATAACGGCATCTATATGCTGCGCCGCAATCTGACCAGCGACAATGATGCTGTTGCCAGTATTCTTTAGTGAATCAGCTATGGCTTCGTGGGTACCACTCGGTGCCGCACCAGAGATGATATCCTGAACAGATGTAGCACTGGCACCTGCCGCAGCCGCTACAGCCGCCAGATCCATCACCATCCTTGCCGGGTGGATAATCAGCTTTTCAAGCTGCTCAAATCGCAAATCGAAATCTCTTGGATTGAGGCTGCTAATCTGCGCACCAGCCAATGCCGCCTTACGAATACGATGGCCGATAATGGGCTGCTCTTTGCGAATATTGGCGCCGATAATCAGTATGGCTTCCTGTTTTTCAATATCGGCTATCGGCAAACCGATTGATGGTATTATCGGTTCACACCCCTGCCTTCTGAAATCAGATTGCATCAGACGATGATCAATGTTGTTACTGCCCAGATGACGAACGATTCCCTGTAAGAGGTACATTTCCTCTAAAGTTGCCTGCGGGGACACCCAGGCACCCAATGCATCACCTCCCCGACTATCAACAACAGTTTTCATGCCACTGATAGCGACATTCAGAGCGACCTGCCAGTCAACCGCCTGCCATCCACCATCTTTCTTAATCATTGGGGCAGCAATACGATCTGCATGGGTAACACCCTCATAGCTGAAACGATCACGATCAGAAATCCAGACCTCGTTAATCGCCTCATTATCACGTGGTACCACACGTTGAACTTTGTCTCTGATTGTATGCACATAAAGATTGGAACCCACGGCATCATGTGGTGCGACGGATTCGGTTTGTCTGACCTCCCAAGCACGGGCGCCAAAGCGTGATGGCTTGGCAGTCAGTGCGCCTACCGGACAAAGATCTATCACGTTTCCGGACATTTCATGGTCAACGGTCTTTTCTATGTAGGTACCAATCAGGGAATGCATGCCGCGCCCGGTCATGCCAAGCTCACGTAGTCCGGCGATTTCTTCCCCAAAGCGGACACAGCGAGTACAGTGAATACAGCGTGTCAGTTCGGTGCTAATTAACGAGCCAATATCCTTGTCCTTGACTACGCGCTTACGCTCAACAAAAGAGGAAGAATCACGCCCATAGCCCATAGCAATATCCTGTAGCTCACATTCGCCACCTTGGTCGCAGATAGGACAGTCCAATGGATGATTAATAAGCAGCAACTCCATAACATTTTTCTGAGCATTCCTAGCATATTCCGAAGTTGTATTGACTATCATGCCATCAACAACCGGTGTTGCGCAGGCAGGTAATGGCTTTGGTGATTTTGCAACCTCGACCAAGCACATACGGCAATTGGCTGCTACACTTAACTTACTGTGATAACAGAAACGCGGGATATAAATCCCGGCATCGTCAGCCACCTCCATGAGCATCTGCCCCGGGCTGGCTTCCAGAGGAATACCATCAACAGTAATGGTGATTCTATCGCCCACAACACTCATCTAAATCATTGGCTGACCATTGGGCAACCATGCTCAACATAATACTCAAACTCATGTCTGAAATGTTTCAACATACCTTGCACCGGCCATGCGGTTGCTTCACCAAAAGCACAGATGGTATGACCTTCAATCATGCCTGCAGCGCGCTCCAGAGTATCAATGTCTCCCATAGTCCCCTTACCTTCCACAATACGGCTGACAATCCTGTACAGCCAAGCCCCGCCTTCACGGCATGGCGTACACTGACCACAGGATTCTACATAGTAGAAGCGCGATAGGCGCTGTAGCACCTTCACCATATCGGTCGTCTCATCCATAACGATAACAGCACCGGAACCCAGCCCAGAACCCGCCTGCTCAAGTGAATCATAGTCCATAGTGCAATCCATAATAAGATCACCGGGAATAATCGGCATGGAAGAACCACCGGGAATAACGCCCTTGAGTTTGTTGCCATTCAAGATACCTCCGGCCATTTCCAGTAACTCGGCAAATGGAGTGCCCATCCTGATCTCAAAGTTACCCGGACTATTTACATGCCCCGACACGGAAAAAATCTTCACGCCACCACTGCCCGGCTTGCCCTGATATAAAAACCATTGACCCCCATTACGCATAATGGTCGGCACAGATGCCAAGGTTTCCGTATTGTTAATCGTAGTCGGGCAACCATAAAGCCCATAGTTCGCTGGAAATGGCGGCTTAAAGCGCGGCTGACCTTTCTTACCTTCGAGTGACTCGAGCAGGGCTGTCTCCTCACCACAAATATACGCCCCAGCGCCCAGATGCCCATGAATCTGCACATCGACACCGGAATCCAAAATATTCTCACCGAGATAACCGGCCTCACGCGCATCCATAAGTGCGCTTTCAAAACGATGAAATGGCTCGTGGTGGAATTCACCGCGCATATAGTTGTAACCTACAGTCGCCCCCATTGCATAGCACGCAATTGCCATGCCTTCCACCAAAGCATGCGGGTTGTAACGCAGGATATCACGGTCATGACAGGTCCCCGGCTCAGACTCGTCTGAATTGCATACGACATATTTTTGCCCGGGAGCATTACGAGGCAGAAAGCTCCACTTCAAGCCGGTAGAAAACCCAGCACCACCACGGCCACGAAGCACCGAAGCCTTTACCTCTTCAATTATGTCAGCCGGTGATGTTCCCTCTCTGAGAATTTTCTCCCAAGCCTGATAGCCGCCGACTTTTCTATAACTTTTCAGCGTCCATGGCTCTTCCATTCCCAACGTTGCAAAACAAACCTGTGGATGTTCACTCATTTACTATGAAAGCCGGTCCAGTAATTCATTGACTTTTTCAGCAGTCAGGTTTTCATGGTAATGACCGTTAATAGTCATTGCCGGACCACCTGTGCAGGCTGCAATACATTCTTCCTCCATTTTCAAGGTAATACGACCATCGGATGTAGTCTCACCACGTTTACAACCAAGTTTTTTTTCGGTATAAGCAATCAGTTCATCAGCACCCCGTAACATACAGGAGATATTGGCACAAAAAGCCACCATATGGCACCCGACCGGTTCAGTCTCCAGCATAGAATAGAATGAAGCCACCTCATAAACTGTAATTCTGGGCATCTCAAGGTAATCAGCTACCGCATCCATTACTTCTGTACGCAACCAACCGCCCTCTTCTTGCTGTGCTATGCTCAGCGCATAGATAACGGCAGATTGCTTACGCCCCGGCGGATATTTCATAGCCCAGCGATCAATCCTGGCCTTAAGAGGATCGCTAAGCTGATATATTTCGCTCACCGGTCCACCTCACCAAAAACTATATCCTGAGTACCGATAACCGCTACCACATCAGACAACATATGACCACGCACCATTTCGTCAAAACCGGAGAGGTGTACAAAACCCGGTGCACGCACTTTTAAGCGGTATGGCTTGTTTGCACCATCGGAAATAATGTAGGTGCCGAACTCGCCTTTAGGATGCTCTACAGCACAGTAGGCCTCACCTTCAGGCACAATATAGCCTTCGGTAAACAACTTAAAATGATGAATCAAACCTTCCATGTCATCCTTCATATCCTGGCGTGAAGGTGGCGTAACCTTATGGTCATCGGCAATGACAATTCCCGGATTACTACGCAACCAGTCAACGCACTGCCTGATAATTTTATTGGATTCGCGCATTTCATGAACCCGGACCAGATAGCGATCATAAGAATCACCATTTGTACCAACAGGAATATCAAAATCCATCCGGTCATAGACTTCATAGGGTTGTTTTTTTCGTAGATCCCAAGCCAAGCCGGAACCTCGCAGCATGGGACCGGTAAAACCCAAAGCTATGGCTCGTTCAGAGGTAACAATACCGATGTCCACAAGACGTTGTTTCCAGATACGATTATCCGTGAGCAAAGTTTCGTATTCATCAATACGATCAGGAAAGCTCGCGCAAAAATCATCAATAAAATCCAGCAGGGAACCCTGACGATTCTCGTTCATATGATCGACCTCTTTCTGCGAATGCCAGCGTGATTTCTTGTACTGAGGCATATGATCAGGCAAATCACGGTACACCCCACCAGGACGATAATAGGTTGCATGCAAACGCGCACCGGATACTGCCTCATAAGCATCCATCAAATCTTCACGTTCACGAAAACAGTAAAGAAACATGGTCATGGCACCCACATCAAGGCCATGAGCACCCAACCACAACAAATGATTAAGAATACGAGTAATCTCATCAAACATAACCCGGATATACTGTGCGCGTTCAGGCACCCGGATACCAAGCAGCTTTTCAATTGTCATGACATACGCATGTTCGTTACACATCATTGATACGTAATCCAGACGATCCATATAACCGATACTCTGATTAAAGGGCTTGGATTCGGCCAACTTTTCAGTCGCACGATGCAGTAACCCGATGTGCGGGTCGGCGCGAGTAATGGTTTCGCCATCCATTTCAAGAACCAAGCGCAACACGCCATGCGCCGCTGGATGTTGTGGCCCGAAGTTCATCGTAAAATTTTTGATCTCAGGCATTAACCGCCCCCTTGCGACCATGTTCCCTTCTGACAACCCTGGGAACAAGAACCCTGGGCTCAATACTGACCGGCTCATAAACCACACGGCCTTTTTCAGCGTCATAACGCATCTCAACATTGCCACTGAGAGGAAAATCCTTGCGGAAAGGATGACCAATAAAGCCATAATCGGTCAGAATGCGGCGCAAGTCCGGATGCCCCTCAAAAACGATCCCGAACAAATCAAAGGCCTCGCGCTCGAACCAGTTGGCTGACGGCCACACATTGACAACACTTTTAATGACAGGCAGATCGTCTTCAGGACACCAGGCCTTTACTCTCATACGCTGGTTATTCGTAATAGACAGCAGATTGTACGCAACCGCATAGCGGGCCGGATGTTTGAGATCAGCCTTGATCTGCTTTATGCCTCGACCACGTCCATGGGTTCCTGAGTTAAAACCGCGAGAGAAACCCGTAGCTGTTGCAGAGCTGGTTTGCCACTCATCAAGACCATAGTGCGAATAGTCAACGCCACAGGCATCAATCAGCTGATCAAATGAAAAATCATCACGCAATAGGGTACACACATCTACTACATCAACCGCCTTAATTTCTATGGCGAGTTCATCTAATGCAATTGTTGATGCAATAATTCTATCGGGCAATCTTGATTCAAGTGCATCTTTAAGCTGTACAAGCATCTGTCTCATACCACCAGGTTCAACGCGCAATCGTGTCGGTTCGCCTGATTTTTTCCTGCAGCTGAACAATACCGTATAACAGGGCTTCAGCAGTCGGCGGACAGCCCGGCACGTAGATATCAACAGGAACAATACGATCACAACCACGTACTACGGAGTAAGAATAATGATAATAACCTCCGCCATTAGCACATGACCCCATGGAAATAACCCAACGAGGCTCAGCCATCTGATCGTACACCTTGCGCAATGCCGGGGCCATTTTATTACATAACGTGCCCGCCACAATCATGACATCCGACTGACGTGGGCTGGGGCGAAACACAATACCAAAGCGATCCAGATCATAGCGCGAGGCACCGGCATGCATCATTTCCACCGCACAGCAGGCAAGACCAAAGGTCATTGGCCACAAAGAACCGGTTCGCGCCCAGTTAATCAGTTTATCAGCTGATGTGGTTACAAAACCCTCTTGTAAAATACCTTCAATACTCATGGACTGATTCTAATCCCATTCAAGGGCACCTTTCTTCCATTCGTAGATAAAGCCCACGACCAGAATCAAAAGAAATATACCCATCGCAATCATGGCAAATAATTGTTGTGCCCCTAAATCTTCAAGCACCACCGCCCAAGGAAATAAAAAGGCAATTTCCAGATCGAAAATAATAAAGAGGATCGCCACAAGATAATAACGAACATCGAATCTCATCCGGGTATCCTCGAATGCCTCAAAACCACATTCGAAGGGGGAATTTTTCTGATCGTTCGGACGCCGAGGCCCAAGTATGAAGCCAGCAGCCATTGAACCGACACCGAACAGCAGCGCCATCACCAGAAATAACAAAATCGGCAAATAATTTTCCAGCATGTATCACCCATATATGTCGTTATGATAACCAATCGGCTGCCAACATCGCCTGAGAAAGGCAGACAATAGGTGATGCCGGTCTGGCTGTCAATCTGACCAAAGCCAGATAGGCACTAAAAACCAAGCAGAATTGGCTTTTTTATACAAAAAATATTAAATTTTTTAAGTGAACCCGAGCAGGAACCAATACCCATCCATACTACAAGGCTGATACCATGAGAGCCACCGAAGCCAAGTTTCTGGACTTCCTCCAAAAGTCGCCACAATTTGTCATCCCGATCTACCAGCGTACATACTCATGGACCAAGCGTGAATGCCGCCAACTTTGGGATGACATCATCCGCACCGGCAGCGACCTTGACATATCAGCTCACTTTGTCGGTTCCATCGTTTACATTGAGGAGAGCCTATACCAAGTTTCCAGCCAATCACCGCTACTCGTGATTGATGGTCAGCAGAGATTAACTACGATCACGTTGATTCTTGAAGCTCTAGCACGCCAATTGAGGGACAATGAGCCCGTTCCTGGCTTTTCAGCCAAGAAACTTCGCAGTTATTACTTGCTGAATCCGCTGGAAGATGGAGAACGCAGATTCAAGTTATTGCTCACACAGACCGACAAGACAAGCCTGTTGGCCTTGACTCAACAGAAGTCACTACCTGCCGAACCATCCATGCGCATTACCGAGAATTTCAATTTCTTCCAAAAGCAAGTGAAGAATCTTGAT
Organism: Gammaproteobacteria bacterium; assembly: GCA_028289815.1. Lineage (GTDB taxonomy): Bacteria > Pseudomonadota > Gammaproteobacteria > JAJDYQ01 > JAJDYQ01 > JAJDYQ01. The sequence goes on from JAPYNQ010000024.1 coordinate 18,894, forward strand.
ACCAACTTCTCCGCGCTGTGCAACGGTCTTGCAAAGCTAGTCTTGGTCGACGTCGCACTCAGTCGAGACCAGGACAATCCTCAGACCATCTTTGAGAGCATGAACTCGACCGGACGTGCACTGAGTCAAGCCGACCTGATCCGCAATTTCATCCTGATGAGGCTGGATCCCACTCATCAGGCTTGACTATACGAAGATCATTGGCGGCCAATGGAAACGAGTTTTGGTCAGATAAGGATACGACTTACATTTCGATAGTTTTATGCGGCACTATCTCACCTTCAAGACCGGGGAGATACCAAAGGTTGGAGCGGTATACGAAGTATTTAAGTCTCATGCTCGAACGCTCAATATAGATGATGCTGGCGTGGATGCACTAGTTGCCAATATTCATATCTTTGCGGGTTATTACTGCGCAATGGCACTGGACAAAGAAAAAGACAGGAAACTCGCTGAGGCTTTCCGTAATCTGAGAGAGTTGACAGTTGACGCCGCTTACCCGTTCTTGCTTGAGCTTTACGACGATTTTTCCAACGGAAGACTTGAAAGTACCGACTTCGAAACTATCGTCCGGTTAATTGAGGCGTACGTATTCCGCCGTGCAGTGTGTGCAATTCCTACAAACTCTCTGATCAAGACCTTTGCCACTTTCGGGCGTACGCTCCGAAAAGACAGGTACCTTGAGAGCGTCCAAGCTCATCTGCTGATGCTCCCGTCCTATCGCCGGTTTCCGAGTGACGAAGAGTTCAAGCGCGAGATTGTCATGTGTGATCTCTACAACTTTGCCCGCAGAAGCTATTGGCTGCGTCGACTCGAAAACCACAGTCGCAAGGAACGTGTTCCGGTGGACGAGTACACCATTGAGCACATTCTTCCGCAAAACGAGAACCTTTCCACAAAGTGGCGTGAAGAACTCGGTCCCGAGTGGCAACGCATTCAAGAAAACTGGCTACACACGCTCGGCAATCTCACGTTAACTGGTTACAACTCGGAATACAGCGACCGTCCCTCCCTAGAAAAGCGTGACATGGAAGGAGGGTTCAGGAAAAGCCCTCTGAACGTTAACAAGGACCTTGGTAACCTTAGCAAGTGGGATGAATTGGCAATTACGAAACGCGCTGCACGCCTTGCCAAGGAAGCAGCCGACGTTTGGGCTGCACCTTCACTGGCAGCCGAAGCGCTTGAGTAAGTACCATCCTCGTAGAGAAGAAGTGAAGCAGCGTTACACGATAGATGACCATCTCCATCTTGAATATGGTTCGCCGACTCGTAGCCTGTTCGAGAGCATCCGAAAGGACATACTGGCCCTTGATCCGTGTGTTTCGGAAGAATTTCTAAAGCACCATGTCGCCTACAGGGCGGAGAAAAGCTTTGTCGATATTGTTCCCCAGAAAAATCTCCTCCGCCTTTTTCTCAATCTGCCGTTTCATGAGCTTAGTGAACCGAGAGGTCTGGCCGAAAATGTCACCGGCTTGGGTCATTGGGGAAACGACGATGTACGCTTAGGCTTCAGCAAGTCGGAAGATCTGCCATATCCTATGGGATTGATACGACAAGCGTTTGAAAAACAAATGGAAAATGGAGAAGTGGAAATGTGATAGAGATCAAAACCTGTAAGCGCTTTAACTCCACCATCCATCCGGGAGCAGTTCGTAAATTTCCGTGAAGACTCGTCGCTTACCGACTTGGAGTCGTTTAACGAAAAACGTGTCGATTGACCTACTAAATACAGAGGCACTTGACCACACAAAAGACCAAGATTACAAACTTCCGCCCGATATACTACCAACCACAACCAAAAGTGCCATTTGTATTCTAGCTCAGCACCTATGAGACTAAATCAAGTGGCCTGCATGAGTTACTGATAATAACTCATTAGGCATCCGAACCAACTCCATCATGGGTCCGATAGTGGCTATACCGATGTCGGTATTGCGCCATTTTCCTATTAATTGCTTTTACTGTCAGCGCCTCCCGATAGAACAGATAAAACTCCTATCGGCTGGCACATCGGCGTACTCCATACAGCCTTAAGTTTTGGGCTTTTGAGAGGTAACACATACAATAGGATATTAAGGTTCTGGCAGACGGTTTCAGGCTCACCTCTGAATTCACTGCTATCATCAACCCGGATTGAAAGCAGGTCAAACGGCAAATATTTGATGAGGCAGGTAAAAATCCTTGGCATTGCGGCAGACAGCATGGCTGCATATACGGCCCGGTGGTCATGCCCATGACGAAGCAGATGGCCTCGAAACCCCTTGAGAGTGATACCTTTAAGAAAGGACACACTCATGTGTGTCTATCTGCGCTAACGCTCCGGGGCACCTAATCTTTGCCTTGTACTTCCAGCGCTTAGCATGTGCTTTCCTGAACCAGGTCCGAGCCGTATAAAGTGAAGCAGGGCGAATAAGCCCGAGCAGCTTCCTGACAATATATCCAAACCGTGCTGATGCTCAAGACAAGGTATGGTCACGGTTCAGTACCCTACACAGCTTGTGCTTACCCAACAAGAATGACACCAGCATAGGGTCAATATCTGACGCTCGTGCTTATCGGGCCTACTGCGATCAGCATACGCGCTGGAGACGGCTTGAACGCTTTTCCAGCTACCGACATACTCTGACGTCGGTAAAACCACCACCAACGACACTACATCTCACTCAAACAGCCAATATCTTTAGGCAATGAATGACTATATCGCTGGTTCTATCACTTACTGGCCAACTCTTGTATGGTTCCACCCTCGGGACTCTGAACCGCATCTGATAATCTCCTGTATCTTGAATAAACACACATGGAATGCCCGATTTTTTTATCCATCAGTCCGAATCAGTTTACTGCCGAAATTCCTATCAGTAATGGTGCCGATGGCCGGACTCGAACCGGCACGGCTTGCGCCACTACCCCCTCAAGATAGCGTGTCTACCAATTCCACCACATCGGCAGCTGAATGCTTACTTTAATTACTCAGCGGTATCGGATTATCCGCAGCAGGGCGGCCCGGGTCGTTTTCTCCTACAGTCGGAATATCAGGCACCGTAAGCTGGGAGGCACCTTCTTCAAGCGGTATAGCATCTACGCCTGGCGGCTTAAATTCTACTTCTGAAATTGAGTCCGCTGCGGGTGACGATGACTGCTGAGGCTGCCTTGCCGGCTGAATACCCTCAACCACGCTGGTACGCACTGTGCTTCTGTTCGCCTCACTCACGCGTTCTTTTGCGAGCACGGACAAACCCAAAGTCACAACAAAAAAACCGACAGCGGTCCATGTGGTAATTTTTTGCAACAATGACACACTACCGGCTGCGCCAAATACTGTACCGGCAGAACCACTACCAAACGCGGCACCTGCATCAGCTCCTTTACCGTGCTGCAACAAGACAAGGGCAATCAAGGCTATTGCAAGAAGCACATCAACAATTACCAGCGCAGTGTACATAGAAAACCCATATTAAATTAAAGCAATCTCAATAAATACATCCCGGATTTATCACGGCACGAAAAACGATATTGGTTTTGGTACTGCATTTCTAGCATCACAGGAAATTCCAAATTTGATCCGGAGCTTTCCCGATTTTAATTTGCTGCCATACAGATTCCAAGAAAATCCTCAGCCTTAAGCGATGCTCCACCAATCAGACCACCATCAATATCGTTCATACGAATCAGATCTCCGGCGTTATCAGGCTTCATACTACCACCATACAGTATGCGAACCTGTGTGGCGACATCTGGATTCAAATGAGCCAACCTGGAGCGGATCATAGCATGTACCTCCTGCGCCTGTTCGGGTGTCGCCACCCTGCCTGTACCAATCGCCCATACAGGTTCATAGGCGATGACACAATCACCAATAGCGTTAATACCCGCATCACCGATAATTGCGTCTAACTGGCGAGCTACGACTTCATTTGTCATACCTCTTTCATGATCCTCCAAAAGCTCACCTACGCACAGAATTGGTACAAACCCATATGCTTGGGCCACCTTGAAGCGCGCCGCAACATCTCCATCAGATTCCCCGTACATAGTGCGGCGTTCAGAATGACCTACGATAACGTACCTGCAATTAAAGTCTTTCAGCATTGATCCGGAAATTTCGCCGGTATAAGCGCCCGCATCGTTATCGTTAACATTTTGCGCACCCCAAGCTAAAACAGTCCCTTTGAGTTTTTCAGAAACCTGCTGCAAATAAACATAAGGTACGCATACCACGACTTCGGCTTTTGTTACCGCTCCAAGCCCAGCCAGGATCCCATCCAGCAATTCATTGATACTGTCATGGGAACCATTCATTTTCCAGTTGCCCACTGTTAAAGGCCGCCGCATGAACCAAGTCCCTGAATATTCGTGAAAAAGGCGCATATGGTAGCGGTAACCGGCAATAAAAGCAAACTCACCTGCGAACAAGAAACTCCGATTAGGTTCAGAGTTTCAATAAATCAATCGGATAGTCAACAGTCTGAAACTACAAAGAAGCCACAACCTGATCAGTGAGTTTTTGAGCAACGACCTGCATCAGTTCAAGGTTATCACCCTCAACCATAACCCGGATGAGTGGTTCCGTACCTGATGGGCGTAACAATACTCTTGCATTCCCATCCAGTGCTTTTTTTGCCTGCTTTACGTACCCCCCGAAGGCGGATAAATCCTCGGGTTTCATGATTTTCTGCACTTCAATATTCATCATCACTTGGGGATAAACCGTCATGTCACGGACCAGCTCGGACAATGCAAGGTTTTCTTCAACCATGACTTTCAACACCTGAAGAGCAGCAATAATTCCATCGCCTGTTGTTGTTTTATCTAGGCAAATCACATGACCTGATGGCTCACCACCAAGTATTCCATTATCCTGACGCAGCCGATGCATGACGAAACGATCACCAACACCTTCACGAATAAAATCCAGACCAAGGGAGTTGATCGCTTTTTCCAAGCCAAGGTTACTCATCAACGTACCAACAACCGGACCAGACATAGAACCGGACCTAACCCGGTCACGCGCAATGATGTAGATGATCTGGTCACCATTCAGAACACTGCCGTCATTGTCGATCATCATGACACGATCAGCATCTCCATCAAGCGCAATACCAAGGTCAGCCGACCGGACAACAACCTCTTTTTGTAATGCTTCCAAGTTGGTAGCCCCGCAATTCAGGTTTATATTCAGTCCATCAGGATCAGCTCCCATGGTCAGTACCTCTGCTCCAAGTTCATTGAATATCTTTGGCGCAATCTGGTGTGCAGCACCATTAGCACAATCAATAACCATCTTGAGCCCCTTCAAGCTCAATTCGGTCGGTACGGACGACTTGCAGAATGCGATATAACGGGTGTCCGCGTCATCAAGCCAATGCGCTTCACCCAGATTTTCAGACTCTTCTGTCAGCATAGGCTGACCAAGCATGGCCTCTATCGCCAGTTCAGTCTGGTCGGATAGCTTATGCCCATAAGCATCAAAAAACTTAATGCCATTGTCACAATAATGGTTATGAGAGGCACTAATCACAATGCCCGCACAAGCATGTAAAGTGCGTACCAGATAAGCCACCGCAGATGTAGGCACTGAACCACTCAGCAAAACGTCAACACCAGCTGCAGAAAAACCCGCTTTAAGTGCAGATTCAAGCATATAACCCGATACTCTCGTATCCCTACCAATCACCACTTGTGAACAGTCTTGCGATGACATTACCCTGCCTGCTGCCCAACCCAGATTCATAACAAACTGCGGATTAATCAAATGATCACCAACGCGACCACGAATGCCATCCGTCCCAAAATATTGCTTGCTGCTCATCTATGCTTATCCCGCCCCCCAATTCTCCAGCTCATCTGCATGGTGCATCGCATCTACAACCTTCAATGCCTCTACGGTGGCTTTTACATCATGTACGCGAAAAATATTTGCACCTTTCATTGCAGCAATAACCACAGCAGAAAGACTGCCCGGCAACCTTTCTTCAACTGGCAGGTCCAGTAAATTGCCTATCATGGATTTACGTGATATACCAACCAGTACAGGCACTTCATGTATGGAAAAATCTTCCAGCCCCCGGAGCAGCTGATAGTTATGCTGGAGTGTTTTACCAAAACCAAAACCAGGATCTATAAAGACATTATCGCGTGATACTCCAGCTTCTACCGCCCGCTCAATATGCTTAGTAAAGAAAATATTAAGCTCACTAATTACACCATCCGGATAATCAGGAAACTGCTGCATGGTACGTGGCAAACCTTGCATATGTACCAGGCAAACCGGCACATTGAGGTCAGCACAGGCTTGTAGGGCCCCATCTTCTCGAAGTGCCCTGACATCATTGATCATCTCCGCCCCTGCGCTGACTGCCATACGCATGACTTCAGCCTTTGAAGTATCAATAGAAACCGGAACATTAATTTCACCGGTCAGTACCTCTATTACAGGCAATACACGATCAACTTCTTGTTGAACAGATATAGCCTGTGCACCAGGACGGGTGGATTCGCCACCCACATCAACAATGGACGCACCCTGCTCGACCATATCCAGTGCCCGTTCGACGGCCCTGTCAGGGTGAATAAAGCAGCCACCATCAGAGAAAGAGTCCGGCGTGACATTCACAATACCCATAGCACAGGGCTGTGATAAATCAAACATTATTATCCAAGGGCTGAAAAGGCACTGCCAGATTCAGTGCCTTCCGCAATATGACTTAACAACCTGTCAATGCTGCTCAGCAGGCCCGCCAATCGGCTTGCTGGAATCTTTGGGTTTTATACCGGATTCCACTTGTGGATCATCACCGCTGCCGGACTCAGGAGGCTGCGCATTATCAACCCAGTCTTTCGGAGGCCCAGGCCGCTTACCCTCCATAATTTCATCAATCTGCCCGGCGTCAATAGTCTCATATTTAAGCAATGCCTCAGCCATGAGATGCAGCTTGTCTTCATTTTCTCGAAGGATTGTTTCTGCCATCGCATAGGTTTCGTCAATAATACGGCGGATCTCGTTATCAATATGGTGCGCCGTGTCATCCGACATGTTTTTATGCTGTGTTACCGAGCGGCCCAAGAAAACCTCGCCATCATCCTCGCCATAGGCCAGCGGCCCCATTTTCTCAGACAGACCCCACTTTGTCACCATGTTACGTGCAATATCGGTCGCACGTTCGATATCATTGGAAGCTCCTGTGGTAACGGCATTCTTGCCAAAAATAATCTCTTCGGCGATTCGTCCGCCAAAAAGACTGCATATGGATGACAGCAGGCGTTGCTTAGAATGACTGTAGCGGTCCTCTTCCGGCAAAAACATGGTAACACCAAGGGCACGACCGCGTGGAATAATAGTCACTTTATACACGGGGTCATGCTCAGGGACCTTACGCCCAACAATGGCATGTCCAGCCTCATGGTAAGCCGTCAGCTTCTTTTCATCTTCAGACATCACCATGGAACGGCGTTCAGCACCCATCATGATTTTATCTTTGGCCTTCTCAAAATCTTCCATGTCAACATGCTTTTTGTTGGCCTTGGCCGCAAACAGGGCCGCCTCATTGACCAAGTTAGCCAAGTCAGCGCCTGAAAAGCCCGGTGTACCACGAGCAATCAGCTCCAAGGGCGTCTTCTCTTGCAAATTTACCTTGCGGGCATGAACTTTGAGAATTTGCTCGCGACCACGTACATCGGGAAGAGGTACAACCACTTGGCGATCAAAACGACCGGGACGCAGCAATGCCGGATCAAGCACATCCGGACGGTTAGTCGCCGCAATAACAATCACGCCTTCACCGCCTTCAAAGCCATCCATTTCTACCAGCAGCTGATTAAGCGTCTGCTCTCGTTCATCATGCCCACCACCGAGGCCGGCACCACGATGGCGCCCAACAGCATCAATCTCATCAATAAAAACAATGCAGGGGGAGTGCTTTTTAGCCTGATCAAACATGTCACGAACACGCGACGCGCCGACACCGACAAACATTTCCACAAAATCCGACCCGGAGATACTGAAGAAAGGCACTTTGGCTTCACCGGCAATAGCCTTGGCAAGCAAAGTCTTCCCGGTACCAGGAGACCCTACCATTAAAACACCACGGGGTATGGTACCGCCCAATTTCTGGAACTTGGAGGGATCACGCAAGAACTCAACCAACTCAAAAACTTCTTCCTTGGCCTCCTCAACGCCGGCAACATCATTAAATGTAATTTTAACCTGATCATCACCAAACATCTTATGTTTAGATTTGCCAAACGACAAAGCACCACGCCCGCCGGCACCGCCTTGCATCTGGCGCATAAAGAACAAATAGAGACCGATAATCAATAGCAGCGGAAACCAGTGGATCAAGAGAGTTATCAGCAATGGCTGTTGCTCCGGCGGTTCACCTCTAATCTGAACATCGTTGTCAAACAAAGTCGTAATAAGCGGCGTATTATCGGTTTCTGGGCTGTATGTCTTGAATATCTGCCCGCCCGATGTCGTACCGGTAATTGTCCGGCCCTGAATGGAAACATCACTGACCTGACCCCGCTTCACCTGGGTTACAAAATCAGAGTATGTCAATTCATTATTTCCGGCCGTATTCTGGCTAAAACTATTGAAAACCGAAATCAGGATAATCGCAATGATGACCCAAAGTATGATGTTTTTTACCGTATCACTCATAAAAGCACCTTCCGCGCTTAAATTTAAGAAAGCTCTGAAGCAGGCCTATTCCAAGCTGACCAGAGCACGGAAAACAAAAATGCGCTTTTTGTTTTCCTCTCCGAAATAAGTGGTGGGACTCTATTGACTCAACCACTGACTTTGGCAACACATCCTTGGTACTACAGGAAACTCTTGACCATTCAGAGCTTACTTACAAACAATCCAACTTACCACTATATCGTTGTCTTAATTACCTTATACCCTTGCCGATCAAAAAAAGTTCACGGCTTTGCGAACGTGATGCCCTAGGCTTACGGCAGCAGACTGACCTGAATTGTTTCCTCAAACTCGCCATAAGCCCATCAAACCCTTCACCCTGCAACGCTTTGGCCAGAAAAACGCCTTCCACATGTAAAATCTCCAGCGCCAATTCCAGCGCCAGTTCGACCAGATATATGGACTTTGGCTGATCCACCGCCTTCATACCACTCATATTAGGGATCATATCACTAATTACAAGATCGCACCTCTCGCCCCCTAGGACGTCCTTTAATCGCCGACAGACTATCTGTTCCGTAAAATCACCTTGGATAAATTCAACGCCAGGCAAGCTGTCAATTGGCAACACATCCAATGCGACTACTCGACCTCTGCCATTGAGCTTTCGAGTAACATATTGAGACCAGCCGCCTGGAGCAGCTCCAAGATCGACGACCCGCATGCCGGGCTTAATCAGTTTGTCTTTTTCGTCAATTTCTTTGAGCTTATAAATCGCACGCGAGCGCCAACCTTCTGTATTGGCTCTTTTGACATATGGATCTTCAAAATGTCTGCGCATCCAGGCAGATCTACGAACTTTACCGTGTCTTCGTTGTGCCATATCTTGCTCTGGGGAATTTACTAGGAAAGATCAAAAAATTTTAGCGAGCAGATCCGAAACACAGAACCGATGCAATCGCAGTTTATAGTTAGTGCAGAAGAATTCCGAGCGTTTATCTCATAGGCACTGAACCCGGACGGATCACTCTACCAAATGGGTTAATATAGCGGCTATGCCTCTGTTTGAAGCCTATTGCTTTTTTATGTTACGATGCCTTTTTTCTCAAATCAGCTAGTTATGCCGCTATGCCGCGCAAGAAGATTCTCCAGCCCTCCCTTTCTTTCCGTAAAAGCGACTCGGTAATTGGTATCGTAGGTATGGGGTACGTGGGCTTGACCCTTTCGGTTGCCTTAGCAGATCGAGGCTTCACTATTTGGGGAATCGAAAATCATCTGGAAACACTCTCTAAGCTGCAATGTGGCGAGCCTCATTTCCATGAGAAAGGTTTTGCATCCCGTCTTCGTCAAGCTCTGGCCAAAGGCTCTCTACGCTTCGTAGAATCCCTCTCCGAGATTGGAAACTCATTATCGGTTTACATCATTACAGTAGGTACCCCTTTGTCTGCTTCAGGTGCATCTCGCATAGATATGATTAAGAAGATTGCAGGCGAGACCTGTCATCACATGTCAGATGATGGGCTTGTGATTCTGCGTTCAACGGTGCGTTTAGGAACAACTCGCGAGGTTGTTTTACCACTTCTCAGGAGAAGCGGCAAATCTTTTATGCTGGCATATTGTCCGGAGCGGACGATAGAGGGTAATGCAATTGAAGAACTATCTCATCTGCCTCAGATCATTGGTGCTATTGATGAAGCTTCGCTGTGGCGCGCATCTTCAATATTTCAACATATGACCGCGACGACCATACATGTTTCCTCCTTGGAGGCAGCAGAGATAATTAAGCTGCTGGACAATAGCTTTCGTGATGTGAGCTTTGCGATTGGTAATGAAATCGCCCTCCTTTGTGAGGCCGCGGGTTTAGATGGACAGGAAGTGGTCAATGCCGCGAATAAAGGCTATGACCGCACCAATATTCCTTTTCCCGGCTTTGTCGGTGGACCCTGTTTGCACAAGGATCCGCACATTTTAATCGAGTCAATGCAGCGCTATGACTATGCTCCGCATCTAATTTCCTATGGTCGACAGATCAATAAATCACTCCCGAATTATGTTTGCCAAAAAATCAGGAGCCGAATTGAACTTGGTTCTGGCACAGGCCACAAGATAACGGTGATGGGGCTGGCGTTTAAAGGACATCCCGAGACCAGTGATTTACGTGCATCCCCTTCGCTGGATTTAGTAGCAATTTTGAACAAGATTTATCCTGATGCCCATTTGTGTGGTCATGATTTTGTGATTAATGATCAGGCGATACGTAAAACCGGCTTGGAAGCGGTCTCGGTAGAGGAAGGTTTTGAGGAAGCATCGCTGGTAATTATTGCAACCAACAATAAACGCTATCAATGGCTGGATATAGACTTACTTACGAAACGAATGGTTACGCCAAGGATGATTTTTGATGTTTGGTCGGTTCTGCCCGTATCCGTCAGACATGACGCACAAAATTATACAGTTTTATCTATAGGCAATTCAGCTGCCAAAGAAAAGCTGGCCTGATGTCTCCGGGACTTGCTTTGGTAACAGGCGGCTCAGGCTTCTTGGGCAGCGCTTTGGTGAAAAAGATGATCGCCGAAGGATGGGGTGTGCGCGTGTTGGATGACTATTCGCGAGGACGCCCCCGGCGCTTGGTCGATATTGCCGACGACATAGAATTGATTGAAGGCGATGTGCGCAACTATGAAACTGTCTATCGGGCGACCAAGGATGTTGATGTCATGGTACATTTGGCCTATGTCAACGGCACTGAGCTTTTTTATCAAAAACCACAGATGGTTTTGGAAGTTGGCGTTAAGGGAGCATTAAACACCCTGGAAGCTGCTGTCTCCCGGGGAATCAAACACTACTGGACGATGAGCTCTTCAGAAGTATATCAACGCGCATCAGCAGTCCCGACTCCCGAGGAAGTTTGCTTGGTGGTACCAGATGTGATGAATCCTCGCTATAGCTATGGTGGCGGCAAGATTATCACCGAGTTACTGGCGATCAATTATGGGCGTGCGTTTTTCGATAGTGTTGTGATCGTGCGGCCCCATAATGTGTATGGAGCAGACATGGGTTTTGAACATGTAATCCCTCAGTTACTGATGCGTGCGACACTTTTGGATGAGTCAGCTGAACAGTCGCAACCACTATCCTTTGCGATACGCGGTGATGGTTCGCAGACACGTTCTTTTGTGTTTATTGATGATTTTATTGAAGGATGCTACCTTGCATTTATGAAAGGGACGGATTACTCGATATATCATGTGGGAACGACCGATGTGGTTTCAGTAAAAGAACTGGCCTTAAAGATCATGTCTCTTTTTGGTCGCCGAGGAGTTGTAATGCCATCGAAAACACCCTCCGGCGAGACAGATAGACGCTGTCCTGCCATTGACAAAGCCATGGCTTTAGGCTACAGCCCTCAGGTCTCGTTATCGGAAGGCTTGCACAAGACGAAGCAGTGGTATATGGAAAATCGCGCACTATGGCCAACACTGGATGAGAGTTTTATCCATAGCGCAACCCATGGATTAAAAGCTAAGCTGGCTTAGCCACGCCTATGCACCGACAGGAAGCCGGCTGGGCTTTTGCCGATTTTGTTATGTTCATCGCAGCATGTATCACAAAACTGATACGTACCAGTAATTTTATATTATTGTATTTTCGTTTACTTGTCCCTACACCTGTTTATTGGCCTCCCTGTAACGAGTCAGAATATATTCAGCCGGTTTTTTTGCATCCATCCGGAGACAAATCTGCTCGTCAATCAGAAATGTCTGCCTTTGTGTCATTTAAACGATAGCAGCGTGCTCTATGCCCATCATGGACAGTAGTCCACGCGGGATAGCTTTTGCGACATTCCGGCATAGCATACTGGCATCTGGGATGAAAATGACAACCTTGGGGTGGATCGGCCGGAGATGGCATGTCACCTTTAAGATATAATGCTTCATGATCGGTTTTATCAATATGTGGCACCGACGATAGCAGTGCTCGGGTATATGGGTGCTGCGGATGACTAAGCACATCATTGGCGGCTCCCTGTTCAACAATCCGGCCCAGATACATCACGGCAATTTCATCAGCCAAATAGGCCACAACTGAAATATTATGTGTAACAAAAAGATAACCAATACTAAGTTCAGCTTGCAGCTGTTTCAATAAATTCAAAATCTGCGCCTGAACGGAAACATCAAGCGCACTGGTCGGCTCATCACAGACAATCAGTCTGGGTCCAACCGCCAAGGCACGAGCAATCGCAATACGTTGTCGCTGCCCACCGGAGAATTCATGTGGATAACGGTCTCGCATATCGGTATTCAACCCAACATATCGCAGTAATTCGTTTACCCTGCTATCACGTTCATCTCCGCTCATTTCCTGAGGCAATCCTTCAGCTACAATATCCGATACCAGCATACGGGGATTCATAGATGAAAAGGGATCTTGGAAAACAATCTGCATATCACGACGTTTTTCACGCAGGCTGCGCCAGTCCAGCAAAGTTAGCTCTACACCTTCAAGCATAACTGAACCCAAGGTCGGCTTAATCAGCTGCAGAATACCTTTACCGATGGTAGTCTTGCCACAGCCTGATTCGCCAACCAGTGCCAATGTCCTGCTAGGCTGAATTTCCAAGTCAATACCATCAACGGCCTTGACATGACCCATGGTGCGTTTAAAGATGCCTTTCTGAATGGGGAAATAAATCTTGAGATTTCTAACATTCAATAATGGCGATTGCTGACGTATCGGCCCGCTGATAGTCACTGACGAGGCATGACCCATCGGTTTATTCAGAACATCCTGATATCGAAGACAACGGATTCCACAGGCATCTTGCAGCTGCCGCCACTCAGGGAAGGTGTTCAGGCAATCATCATTAGCATAGTCGCAACGTGGCGCAAAACGACAACCGGTAAACTTCTGCCTCAAACTAGGCACAGTTCCCTGAATCACAGATAAGGCTTTGCCGCGCTTCTCTAGGGAAGGTAATGACTCAAATAGCTTGCGGCTATAGGGGTGCAGAGGCCGCTCAAAAAACGTCTGCCGGCTAGCCTGCTCAACCACCTGCCCGGCATACATCACGACTATATGGTCAGCCATATTGGCGACTACGCCCAGATCATGGGTAATCAACAGGATACTCATATTTCGCTGATGTTGCAGCAACTTCAACAATTCCAGTATCTGTGCCTGTATGGTAACGTCCAATGCGGTCGTCGGTTCATCTGCAATCAGCAGTTCCGGTTTGCAGGCCAGCGCGATAGCAATCATGATCCGCTGCCTCATACCGCCGGATAACTGGTGCGGATACTCGCTGATACAGCGCTGCGGGTCGGGGATACCGACCTGCCCAAGCAAATCAATAGTACGCTGCCTTTGCGTCTCACCCTTCAAGCCCAAGTGCAGTGCAAGTGATTCACCAATCTGGGCTCCAATAGTCAACACCGGGTTCAGAGAGGTTGCTGGTTCCTGGAAGATCATGGCAATGCTGGAACCGCGTATATCGCGCATTTTAATTTCAGGCTTGGCGAGCAACTCCTCCCCCTTAAAACTAATTGTACCGGAAACAACCCTGCCAGCAGGTTGCGGTAATAGCCGCATCAGAGACAGAGCAGTAACCGATTTGCCGCATCCGGATTCACCCAGCACAGCCAAGGTCTCACCACGCCTGATATCAAAACTTACACCATCAACTGCACGAACAGGATCATCCCCGGAACCAAACCAGGTCTTGAGATCACGAACACTCAGAATGGTCTCGCTCATGCGTGCTTTTCTCTAAGCCCGGGATCGAAAGCATCTCTAACCGAGTCCGCAAATAGATTGGCACTGAGAACCAGCAGGAACATAAAAATGAATGCTGCAAGAAAAGACCACCAGACAATCGGTTCTCGTGCCAGTTCAAGACGAGAGATGTTAATCATATTGCCCCAGCTATACATTGTAGGATCAACACCGATATTCAGGTAAGACAAAACAGCCTCAGCCAGCACCAACCCACTGAAGTCCATCACAACAGCAATCAGGATAATGTGCATCACGTTCGGCAGAATATGGCGTCTGATAATTTGCAGGCGCCCTATTCCTAAGGCTTCTGCTGCCTGTACATATTCCAGCTCACTGAGTTTCAGGGTCTCTGCACGTAATAGGCGACACAATCCTGTCCAGCTGGTAATACCCAATATCATGCACAAGAACAGCAAGCGAAAATCTGCCCGTTCTACACCAGTACTAAATAAATCAGGGTGAGTTTCCATATAAACCAGCATCATCAAAACTGCAGCCGCAATTAATAAAACACTAGGTATGGAATTTAACGTGGTATAAATAT
>JAPYNQ010000025.1 GCA_028289815.1 Gammaproteobacteria bacterium
GCGGATTGGGGTGGATTTCTCCGGGCAGTTGTTTGGCATCGATAAGAAGGGGCGTAATTTTCGGGTTGAGGTGAACATCCGGGGGCGTTATCGAGCGGTAGGCAGCGCGGTCTGGTCGGAGTTTTTTGTGCTCTATCGCTCCACGCATACCCATTACTGGTCGCGTGGGTTTTATACCAAGGGGGTCTGGCAGCAGGTGGAGACCGGGCCGACAAACCCGCGAGCCTATCAAGAGGGTCAGGACGGCGGGGGCGCCTTTAGTCACCTCGGCAGTGGAATCGCTGCGCAAGTGCTCAGACAACTCCCAACCCAATGGCGCTATATTCCTTTCGGCACGTATACCTCGCCGGCACGCTACCGGGATGTGACCGCCGCGAGCATCACCCTGGGGGGCAGCTCCCGCGATACCTTCCGGCAGTCCTGGTACCGGGATGTGCCAGAAGGTCAGTATGAGGTTGAGTTGACCCGTCTGACTAAAGATCATGACGGCAGCAATACGACGTTCAGCCGGTTGAACTGGACGCAGATGCGCAGCCATCAGCCCGATACGGTGGATTATACTGGACGCAAGCGCATGGCACTGAGGGGCAGAGCCAGCGGGCAGTTCCAGGGCGCGATCCAGACCGTTAATGCCATTGCGCGCGCCCGCATTGCTTATGAGGATGCCAGCCGTGTCATGCGCTATGGCTATTCCGACAATCCGGCCGACAGTTCGCCGAGTGACTTTGCGCCTGCCGGGCAACCGGATATCTCGGCGTCCTACGGCGAGGACTGTGCGGCAGTACGGATGATCGCCGAAGTCAGTATCCTGCGTCGTCCAACCCAACAGTCATTCCTCAAGCAGCTAAAGCAGGAGTATGAACACGCTCAGAAAATACGGGAGCAGGACGGCGATGATGACCAGAATGGAAGAGTCTATTATGTGCTCGTGATTAACGGCAGCGATATTGGTGGTGATGCCACCTTGCAGTCGGTGTATCAGCAGTTTCTAGAGGAGAACGAGATTGGGAAGGACAGCAAGGTTCGGGTATTACCGCTATCGACTTCTGACTTTATCACCATCATGCGCGAGATGCTGCTCTCTGACAGCGATCGTTTCAGTAGTGATATCATGGCCGAAGTGATGGGCTCGCTCATGGAAAAACTGAACCCGGCGGATCAGGATAAGAACGTATCCACCGAACCGGAGTGGATGGTGAAGCACTGGCTTTGCTTTGATAATGATGTGCCAAATAGGTATGGATGTATAGGTTGGATAGCTGATCTATTGAAGGAAGAAATACCCCAAGTGTCGCTCGCTATAAGTCTGAATAAGGTAACTTATGTGGCCACCGACACAATTACTGGATCCGGTCACCATGACGCCCGCGCACACGCCCGCCTAGTCTGATTTATACTGACATAAGACAACCTCTTGCACCGGACACAGCGTGAAAAACAAAACAATACCAATACCAACCAGCGAGCAGGTAAATGCAAACACCCTGCACCAAGCCGCTGAAAATGGTACGCCCGAAGAAATCAGGGCACTGCTACAAGCCGGGACAGATGTGAACGCACGAGATTTTTTCGGAAATACAGCCTTGCATGAGGCGGCAGCGCACAATGAAAACCTGACATCATCAGCGTACTGGTACAATCTTGGGCATAGGTGAACGCACGGGCTAAAGGCGGATATAAAGCCCTGCGTTTCGCAGCAAAGTACAACTCGAGTCCTGAAAGCATGGAAGCATTACTGAAAGCGGGCGCAGACCCGAAAATAAAGGACGAAAAAGGAAAACTCCCTGCCGATTATTCCTTCAGCTTTTAGCCCATGCGTTGGTTAGAGTCTGTACAGGATTTTGTGTAACTGCTTATTATTAACCTTAGCCTTTCAGAGGAGATAGGCAGCATGAACAGGCAAGAGATAGTATCTCTGGTCCATAGAGATAGTATCTCTGGTCCATAAGGCCGCCAAGACGATTAAAACCGAGAGAGACCTCGGGGAGTGAGCGAAAGAACTCGGCTTTTTTACGCACCTGCCATGGTGTTCTTGGATGAAGATGGCAAGGAGATTCTACGTGTGGATGCTGTAATCCAGCTCTATCGGTTGTTGGGTGTCTTCGGGTATATCAATAAACCTGGCTATCGGGAGGAACCAAATTATCAGGCATGGCGACTTGAGCGACGCAAGGTGGTTGTTGAGAAGTAGGGTCTATCTTGTCTTCCGGTTTGCCAGCCAAGCGTTGCGCGAATCCGATAGAACCAGTGGGCGGATAATATCACCGCAGTGGAAACGTAATTGTCCGTGTTCCAAATCCTCAATATAAAGTTTCAGCGTTTCTCTGATGGTCGGGAAGGCCAATTCCTCCCAAGGTGTATCCCGGGCATCAATCAACTTGACCTCTGATGATTCCGGTCCTGGCCCGAAATCATTACCAGCTAAATTACCATGGTAAATCATATAAACCTGATTAATGTGCGGTAGATTTAACAGGGTAAAAAGCCCATGAATTTTTATTTCTGCTCTAGCTTCTTCCCATGTTTCTCTGGCGGCGGCTTGCTCGACGGTTTCGTGATTTTCCATAAAACCGGCGGGCAACGTCCACATACCTTTGCGAGGCTCTATGGCTCTTTTGCAGATAAGAATTTTGTCGTCATGGGTGACAAGACAGCCTGCTACGATATTGGGATTTTGATAATGAATGAAATGACAGTTTGTGCAAATAAAGCGTGGCCGGCTATCTCCGTCAGGCACACGAAATTTGACATCATTTGCACCACACTGCGAACAGTAATTGATTTTCACGCTTGATTTTTACTCCTATTATTGAGGAACTGGTAGCCGCGCCCTGTATATTGCTCGAAATAAAATGCTAAAGAGCTTGCTTACTCTTCCCACCAGTTAAAGCTCTTTCACAAAAATACGGGACTTTCGCTGATAGTTATATAGCTTGCGCTTCGTGATGGGCAAGTCATCAATTTTGGCCGCTGTAAACCCTCGCTCTTTAAACCAGTGAGCTGTCTGGGTTGTCAACACAAATATTCGCTTAATACCTGTATTGGCAGCGTGTCTCTGCGCGGCATCGAGTAGCCGGTTGCCGCCACCGGAACCTTGATATGTCCTAGCTATAGCCAAGCAGGCGAGTTCAGCCATGTCGGTTGTCCCATAGGGATAGACTGCTGCACAGCCGATAACTGCATCATCGCGGATGGCGACCAGAAAATGATTAATTTCTATTTCGAGCTGGCGTCGCTGGCGTTTAACCAGCATGCCGGAGTTTTCCAGTGGCTCAATGATCTGTAAAATGCCGGCAATATCGTCGATGTGCGCCGTGCGAATCGTGTCATAAGGCTCTGAGCTAATCAGGGTACCAACTCCATCGCGGGTAAACAATTCTTGCAAAATTACTCCGGGTATGTCCCAGCGCAGAATATGTACTCGGTGCACCCCCATGTCGATAGCCTGCAACGATATCCTCAGCAGCCACCTGGTTTTATCGTCCAGTTTGCGTTGTCCATGCAGTAATTTGTGCGCCTCATGTTCAGTGAGTTGGCGTAATAGTTTACGGTGGCTATCACATATTGAAACCCTGTCGGTAAGGATAATGAGCTTATCTGCAGACAGTGCCGTTGCGCAGGCTTCGGCGACATCCCCGGAAGACAGTTTAAATGTTTCACCCGATGCAGAATAACCAAGGGGAGATATCAGGACTATTGAGCCCATATCAAGCTGATGTCGTACAGCGGTGGCGTCCACCTTTCTGACGACGCCGGTATGGCCATAGTCAGTACCGTCATGTATGCCGTAAGGGCGGGCAGTTATAAAATTGCCGGAGCAGACTCTTGCAGATACACCGGTCAATGGCAGATTGACCAGTGCATTTGAGAGTTGAGACTCAATCTTCAGACGCACTATGCCGGTTTGTTGCTCCGCACAGGCCATGACATGATCATCAGTTACTGGAAGCCCTTTGTGGTATTTATATTTGTGCTCGCCAAGACACGCATCGACTTGTGGACGGATACCATAGACAAGGACAATCCGTATGCCTAGATGCGATATACCAGCAATGTTGCGCAGGAGTTGTTCGCAAATGTCGGGATTATTAATTGCCTCACCAGGCGTGCGGACTACAAAGATTTTGCCACGATGCGTCTGAATATAAGGAGATGCCTCATGAAACCATTGTAAGAAACGGTTATCTATGTCTGTCTTTTTCATATGATTATTGTGCCATGATTCGAGGTGTTAGCTATAAAGGAAAAAAGAGGCTCTAGACTAAATCCAGGGTTTTTTGTTATCAGTCATCCTGGTTTCATGGTGTACTGCAATACTCTCCCTGGTTTTCTTAATAAAGTTAAATTGTTTTTCGTGGTTATGCCGACCGAGCTTACCCCAGGGCTTGGGTTGATAAAAAAATCGCAGTCGGTCATGACAAGAGTTAGGGGCTGCGTAATATGGAACCTATGAACTTATTGAAAAGAGCTATCTCTAATGGGCATCTTTATGTAAGAATATGCTAAATTATTAATATAGGTTCAGGTAGATGTGTAGCACTATGATCGGTAAGGTAACTTTACATGCAGTGTTATTGGCAGCAGGTTTGCAAGCACCTGTGGCTGTTGCTGCGCCTGATGGGAAAGCTCTGTTTGAATCAGCATGCGTGGCTTGCCATCGGCAAGATGGACAAGGTGGCATTGGTTTACCACTGACAGAAAAGAAATTTGTCCGTCTCTCGGATGATTACTTGTACAAGACCATACGTAATGGTCGTCCCGGGCGTATTATGCCAGCTTTCGACAGGCTGAGCGATGCACAGGTGTATGCCATCGTGGATTATCTGCGTACCTGGTCCGGGACCGAGTCGTTTAACGGCGCTGAAACTGTTATTAGCGGTGACGTTGCAAATGGTCAAAAGTTGTTTGCCGGTTATTGCGTCAACTGTCACGGTCCGGCGGGCATGGGACTGGATAAGGGAACGGGACAGAGCTACTCAAGAGAGCGCGACTTCAAGGTTGTTCCCCCTGCCGTAGGTAATACAGGCTTTCTGAGATCGGCTTCAGATGCCATGCTCAAGGACGTGATTACGAACGGTCGCCGGGGAACGCTGATGGCGGCATTTGGCAAAATCGGTCTGAATGAACAGAACGTTAATGATCTGGTAGCTTATCTTCGCAGCTTACAAATGCAATTATCGCCACCGCAGGAAGAAAAGATGATGTCTGATGCAAGCATAATAGTGGATTCACCGGAGAATTTTGACACAACTCTGGAAAATTTGAAGCAGGCCTTATCGGGTTACAACTTCAGGGTGTTTCCTGATCGTCTGCTGGAAAAGGGGCTGTTTCCCGAGTGGGAAGCAAACAAAAAACAGATGACGATTCGATACTGTAATTTTAATGATCTATACGACATGCTTAAGATCGACCCACGTTTGGGAGTCGGATTGCCCTGTCGCATTACGGTTGTCGAGCGCGATGATGGTCAGGTACAACTTATTGCCATGAACATGACCGTGATTGCCCGGCTGTTCAATAACGATCAGCTAAGGGATTACGCCGTTGATCTGGATAATATTCAGAGGCAGATCCTGGAAGAGGTGACTTTCTGATGCGCTACCTTGTTATTAGTCTGTTGATGCTGATGACGAGTCTTTTCGCTCATGCGGAAAATATCCTGATGACCCGCTCCTACCAGAGTTATGATGTGGTTTTGCAGGCGGCCAAGGCCAGCCTGGAAAGTCATGGATACACGATTGCACATGAACAACGCTGTGACAGTGGACTAGTGCATTCCGGTTACCAGACAGACTATTATCGAGTCATTTTTTTCGGTAAGCCGGATGAAGTTCGCTATTTGAGTAAAACATATCCGGAACTCATCCCTTATCTGCCTTTGAAGCTGGCTGTCTTTGCTGAAGACGACCAAATGCTGGCAGTAAGTTTTAATCCCGAAGCTTATGGTCGGTTTTTTATCCAAGAAGAATTGAAAATACAGTTTGCTCGCTGGAAAGCCGATCTGGATTCAGTCATGGCTGACCTGCGGGAGATACAGTAAAGGCGATACTATCAGTGCCTGATCTGTCGCCCGCTACCCCGATTGGAAGGGTTACTCATCTGTGACACAACCCTCAGAAGCATTCTTTACGGCTTTGATATATTTATACAATGTGCCGCGTGTCGCCTTGTATGCAGGCATGGCCCAGTTCTCCCTGCGTCTTCGCATTTCATCCTCTTCAATGTCAACATTCAGCGTATTACGCTCGGTATTAATGGTAATGACATCGCCGTCCCTGATTAGGGCAATCGGCCCGCCTTCTTGTGCCTCCGGTACGATATGACCAATAATAAATCCGTGCGAAGCGCCGGAAAAACGCCCGTCGGTGAGAAGGGCGACATCATTGCCCAAACCGGCCCCCATGATTGCTGAAGTCGGAGTCAACATTTCCGGCATACCCGGCCCGCCTTTCGGGCCCTCATAACGGATCACAACAACATCGCCTTTATAAATTTTGCCGTCCTCAAGTGCCTGAAGCATGTCCTCCTCTGAATCAAATACGCGTGCGGGGCCGCTAAACGTCAGACCTTCCTTGCCTGTAATTTTGGCGACTGAACCGCCGGGCGCGAGATTACCCCTGAGGATATGGATGTGTCCCGACTTCTTGATCGGCTGGTTCAATGGCAGGATGATGTCCTGTCCCTCGCTCAGGCCCGGTAAGTCTGCCAGATTTTCGGCAATAGTCTTACCGGTAACGGTCAGGCAATCACCGCAAATCAATCCATGTTCCAGCAGATACTTCATAACGGCCGGTGTACCACCGACATTATGTAAATCCTCCATCACATACCTGCCGCTTGGTTTGAGGTCGGCAATAAACGGGATGCGGTCTGAGATAGCCTGGAAATCATCAATCGTGACTTTGACATCAACGGCGCGAGCCATAGCAATCATATGTAGTACCGCATTGGTGGAGCCACCCAGTGCCATAATCACAACCAAGGCGTTTTCAAATGCCTCTCGTGACATGATGTCATGTGGGCGCAAATCCATTTCCAGCAGATTACGGATAGCTGCACCGGCGTTAAAACACTCTTCCAGTTTTTTCGGATCCCCAGCTGGAGTAGAAGACGAATACGGCAGTGACATACCCATCGCCTCAATAGCAGAAGCCATGGTATTGGCGGTGTACATCCCGCCACAGGCACCGGCACCCGGACAGGCATGCGAAATAATACGCTGGCGCTCGTCATCGGAAATTTTACCTGCAATAAACTCGCCGTAACTTTGAAAGGCCGATGCGATATCCAGGGCTTTGCCCTGAGAGTGCCCTGCGCGGATAGTGCCGCCGTAAACCATCAGGGCAGGCCGATTCAGGCGACCCATGGCGATCAAGGCACCGGGCATATTTTTGTCGCAGCCGGGCAGGGAAATATTGGCATCATACCACTGCGCACTCATAACCGTTTCAATGGAGTCTGCGATAATATCGCGTGACTGCAACGAGTAACTCATCCCGTCGGTACCCATAGAGATGCCATCGGATACGCCGACGGTGTTAAAGCGCATACCTACAAGACCGGCTGCAACCACACCTTCTCTGGCCCGGGTTGCCAGATCCATCAAATGCATATTGCAGGTATTACCATCGTACCAGACACTCGAAATACCTACCTGCGCCTTGTTCATATCCTCGTGCGTCAGGCCCGTACCGTACAACATAGCTTGGGAGGCACCCTGGGATTTGGGCTGCGTTATACGCAGACTGACTTTATTGAGACCATTCATAATATGTATCCTGTATTGTTGAAAAGGGCATGACTGGTCATTCTCCCATGTCGACAGGAGAATGCAAAGCGAGCCGGATAGATACCTGACTGCTAACCGTCACCAAGAATATACCTGTGCAAAAATAGGGAATTATATAGTTTACTCCGAAAAAGGTATGATATAATCGCAACATTACCAGACAGGAGGAAACCGAATGAACGACAATCTTATCCATATCAACTTTCGAGTTGATCGAGCGGTTCCCGGATGCAGAATCCGCAAGGATTTATCTGGAAGAGCAACGCTGGCATGGTGATGTGGTTTGCCCTCATTGCACTTGAACCCATGAGCGCATACAGGCCCGCAAGGGAAAGCGCATCGGTTATTACTGGTGCAATGATTGCGGACAGGAGTTTACGGTTCGCACGGGGGACCATTTTCGAGCGGTCCCATGTCAAACTGCATAAATGGATTTACGCCATGTATCTGACCGTGACCTCTCGCAAGGGGATATCCAGCCCGCAATTATCCAAACAGATTGGGGTCACACAACCTACGGCATGGTTTATGCAGCAGCGCATTCGCGAAGCCTGCGGTAATGGTAGCGGAGACTTCCTCAGAGGCATTGTGGAAGTAGATGAAGCTTATGTCGAGGGGCGGGAAGCCAGCAAGCATGAGCGGAAAAAGCGACATGCGGGCCGAGGTACAGCAAGCAGGCGGTACCGGGAATGCGGGAACGCGATACGGGCCATACCGTCGCCATGCCGGTAGAGGACACGACCGGGAAAATTCTGAAAGCCAGGATCCGGGAGCATGTGGAACCCGGGTCACAAGTCCATGCCGACGAAGCTCTTGCCTATTGCAATTTGCAGGGCTATAAACACGGCACTGTTCGCCATAGTGCCGGGGAATATGCAGGAACCAATGACATTCATACCAATTCGATTGAAAGTGTATGGGCGATCCTCAAGCGGGGATTATACGGGGTCTGGAATCATGCCAGCCAGAAGCATCTGTACCGCTATTTGAACGAAGCAACATTCCGGTTGAATGAAGGCAATTGCTCTGTACATAGCAACGCCCGTATCGATGCCATGCTTGCCAAGGCTTTCACGGCACGGATTACCTGCCAGCAGGTGACGGCGTGAGCACCCTCGAACTGGGAGAACTGGAAAGCGGATTACAAAAGATATTTGATTACGGGAAGGGAATTAAACAGCAAGTTCCGTTACCGCGATCCAACCGATCCAACTCGCCTTTTCGTTATCCGGGAGGAAAATTCTATGCCCGCCGGTTGATTTTGGAAGAACTGCCGGAACATGATCAATACGGCGAACCTTTTGCTGGAGGAGCCAGCGTGTTTTTTGCCAAGCGCAAAAGCAAACACTCTGTGTTGAATGATCTGGACGATAACGTAATCAACACTTTGCTTCAAATTCGGGATAATGTAGAGGAATTGATTGCATTGCTGGATGGGGTGCCTGCAACTCGAAAACTTCATGCGTATTATAAAAACAAATACCAACCATCCAATGACTTGGAACGCGCATTCCGGTGGTACTACCTGAACCGAACATCATATAGTGGAATCATGAAGCCGGAAAATTGCTATTGGGGATATGGAAAAAAATACTCCATGCGCCCGGAAAACTGGCCACCACACCTTCGCACAGTGTCAGACAAATTGCAGAATGTGATGCTTACTTCTATCGATTTTGAGCAAAGCATTGACGGCTTGCCGGATGGTTCTTTTGCGTTTGTTGACCCACCTTACTATGATGCAGATCAACAGAAATTTTATAATTGCTCATTTGAGTTGGAAGATCATGTTCGATTGCGTGATTGTTTACGTCGTAACCGGAACCGTATTCGGTTTTTGTTGACATATGATGACCATGACGAAGTAAGGGAAATGTATTCATGGGTTCATGACTTGAGCGGCCGCACATGGAATTACACGATTAACCGGACAGATGATCAGAGAAATGGAGCAAAACTGAAGGACGGTTTCAGGGGTGCGCGTAACAAGGGGCGGGAGTTGTTTATCCGTAATTACTATGTCTGATCATCAAGAGGCTTTACGGGTATATCAGAGCATTCAAGAGTATTGCGAAACTTACAACATTCCAGAGGAAAATCTTTTGGACATACTGGAAGACCAAAAAGTGCTTCCGATGATTCGGGGCAAGGCGACGGAATATATTGGTGCGGCAGTATTGCGTCAAGCACTGGACCCCAGAGATTGGTCCGTGGACAAGCTGAACTTAAATGCGCAACCGGGAAAATACGATGAAGACATCAGCATTACCTACCGAAGAACCGGAAAACGATTAAAGGCGGAAATGAAAAACGCTGTACGGGGAGGCTTCAAAATGCACACCAAAATCAATCCATCGCCTCATTTCAAGGTGAAATGCCACAAATCCAGAAGCAATATGAAAAAGATTGCAACGACTAACGACCGCTATCTGGTAGGAGATTTTGACGTGTTGTTGTGTAATGTTTCCAATGCGATTTTTCGCGGTAAATCTCTGGATAGAGGGTTGCCCTTAATTGAGAACGACAAGTCTATTGACTGGCTGAAATCGTACTATGGCGTGAAAACGGATGACGAACTAAGACGCAACACGTATGATGACTGGCGGGTTTGCTTGCCAGTTGTTATTGCGGAAGAAAACGGGGCAATTCCCAGAGCACCGACTGTTTTCATGTCAGGAGATTCAAACTGGTTTTGCTTGGATCGCCTCGCTTCCAGTTTGCGGACTTTGATTAACGGAAAATAATTCGGAGTAAACTATATAATTGCCCAGAGATACCATTTTAGCCACATCATTTGCCGGAATTAATAATGGTCGCGAATTGGCTTCACTCCGAGTAATTTCTCGTAGCATTGACCCTAATCAATTCGGGTCGGTACAATCCCGCAGGCTAAGTTGTTCCGCTTGAAAATACCAAAGATCGTCTCACCATAAGTACCGCAACTGGAGGCTATCATTGTTCACCTGCCGAAGACAACGCTTGCGGGCTACCGAGCTACCTGCGCATCGTCTGTAGTGCTTTCTGCCGGATGCTGCTGTTAGCATCGGGCTTGATCGGGCAGCTGTCCTCAGCTCCATGCTACCCGTTGATCAGATCATCTTCGACATATCGTAAGATAGTTATCTTGAACAGATAGTATAACAGCTCCTTGCTTAGTTTTGTGTGGCGACATCGGCATTCGGACAAAATGGTTCATAAAAGCCGGTAATGTTGCCGGGACCATCAAACTCCGCGGCACTCAGAATCGCAAAGTAATAAGGAAACACCGTCGGATGAACCATTGATAATTCTCCAATCTTACCAATCTTCTCAAGGATTTCAGGAGAAATTCGGGTGTCCGCGACGATCTTGCCATCTGCACGTATGTTAAGGCGCGGTTCCCCCAAAGCTGAACCTGTATCCATGCCGTCCAGGGTAATCCCGGCGGCAACTTGCGCGATCGCGGGACCGATGCGCTGCCCTCCTGCCGCGGAAAGTGCCGTCAGCCTTCCTCTTCCGTTGTCAATCAGGGTTGGTGCCATGTTCGACAACGGGCGCTTGCCTGGGCCAATGGAATTGGGCTTTCCAAGTGTCGGATCAAACCAGGAGATTGCATTGTTCAGCAAAATACCCGTGCCCGGAGACAGTAACTTCGATCCAAAGATCGACACCAGGGTCAGGGTTGCCGCTACGCTAAGACCGTTTTGATCAACAACGCAGAAACCCGTTGTGCAGCTCGGATGGCGGGGGTGTTCTGCGCCATCACCGACAGCGGAGAGACGCTCCTGTAACACATCAATCGCCTTGTGCGCACGCCAGGCGAGTAGGTCTCCATCCGAGAGTTTCGCTCCGGCATTGGACCATTGCTTTAGCATCGCTATGACAGCGGGGCCACCTGAAAGGTCGGGAGCTGACCAGAGTCTCTTGCCGCCGGGCAAGGTTATCTCTGTGGGTGCTACAAATTGCGGTGGTGCGGCCTCAAGGTCCGCTTGTGTGAGGACACCGCCTTTGTCCCGGATGTCGGATATCAATACTTGTGCCAAGTCGCCTGTGACCAAGGTACCGGCTCCGTCACGTGCAACGGTTTCCAAGGTATTCGCAAGTGTCGTCAAGGGCAGATGGATATCGGATTGTGCCGTCCAGTCTGTCGCAATGCCTGCTCCATTTGTATCAAGAAACAGGGCAGCTGAATCTGCGTCGCTTTGCAAGTCGGCGGCAGCCGAGCCGATCATCAGCTGGGTAGGCCAATCTATCAGCAATCCTTCCTTTGCCATGTTACATGCCGGGGCCAGTAAATCCTGCCACGGCATTTGGCCATAGCGGGACCAGGCAAGTTCAAGTCCGGGGGCGAATGTTGGTGGGCAGATCGACAGCATACCGAGCGTATTGCGGTCTTCTATGACCCTTGGCCATGGAAACAGATCGCGGCTATCGCCATCAACCACCGGATATGAATCAACCCGCAGGCCAGCGGGAGCGAATGTTGAAAAATCTACCGCGACAGGGTGTTCGCCCGGCCGGCCGATCAGAAGATAGCCGACACCGCCCGGTCCGCTCATCCAAGGCTCAACAACCCCGAGTGCGAAGGCGGTCGTAACCGCGGCATCGACAGCTGTACCACCGGCCTGCAGTATCTCTGCGCCGGCCTGTGAGGCAGAATAGTGCTGCGAGACCACGACACCCTTAGCAGCAGAAACACCGCGCGGCGCTTGCAAAAGAGCATTGTTGAATCTGTTCATTTAATTCACGTCGTGCAGAAAACAGGCGGAACGATGGCCGTCGGAAGCGCTCAGAACAGGTCGTTCGGATTTACACCGGTCCATGGCCAGTTTGCATCTCGGATGAAAGGCGCAGCCGGATGGCGGCCTGATCGGGTTGGGAAATTCTCCCTGAATGTCCAGATAGGGAAGGCCCTGCCCCGGAACCGGCCGCAATACCGTATCCAAAAGTGCGTGCGTATATGGATGTTGCGGACTGTCGAACAGCGCCTGAGTCTCGGCTTCTTCCACAATTCGTCCCAGATACATCACAACCACACGATCAGACATATGCCGGACGACCGCAAGATTATGGCTGATCAGCAGAAGAGTAAGATTCAGCTCGTCTCGCAGGTCCTGAAGAAGATTCAGTATCTGCGACTGAACCGAAACATCCAGTGCCGATGTCGGTTCGTCACAAATAAGAATCTCCGGCCGGGCAATCAATGCGCGGGCGATGGCAACCCGCTGACGCTGTCCTCCCGACAACTGGCTTGGGAATGAGCCGGCTGCCCGTTGCGGCAAACCCACGAGATCGAGCATATCCGTCACCTGTCGGTTGCGATCAGCGCTCTTTATGCCCAGCAAGTTCAGCGGCAGCCCTACAATCTGTGCGACTGTTTTGCGGGGATTGAGAGAGGAATAAGGGTCTTGAAAGATTGGCTGTACCCGGCTTGCCCGCTCGCGAAGCGGCATATCGGCAATGGGTTGACCGTACATGGACACTGTGCCCTTTGAGGGGTTGAGCAGGCCCAGCAAAATCTTGGCCAGAGTTGATTTCCCGCACCCACTTTCACCGACCAAGCCGACCACTTCACCCTTTTGCAGTGAAAAGGCAATATCCTGGAGCGCATGCAGGGGCAATTTCCTGCCGAACAGTCCCTGCCGGACCCGATATGCTTTTGACACTTGGTCAAGTGAAAGGACAGCATTGCTCATTGCCATACTCCTTCGGCAGAGGACAGTGTGCACCGCCAGCTATGATCATTACCGGATTTTCTGTGAGGTATATCCGTACGACAGGCTTCGGTTGCGACCGGACAGCGGGTTCGGAATACGCAGCCTCGCGGTGTAGCCCCGATCAATGATGGAACAATCCCATGTATCTGTCCCAGCCGCCCTTGGTGCCGCGCACCGGGAATACAGGATAAAAGACCTCTGGTATAAGGGTGTTTTGGCGCAGAGAAAACATCTGTTGTCTGACCGGATTCGACTATCTGCCCCGCATACATCACCGATACACGGTCGGTCATTTGTGCGACCACACCAAGGTCGTGGGTAATCAGGATCACACTGGCCCGGATTTCGGACTGTATGTCCTTCAACAGCCACAGAATTTGTGCCTGGACCGTCACATCAAGCGCGGTCGTGGGTTCATCCGCAATGATTAGTTGTGGTTCGCACATCAAAGCCTGTGCAATCATGATCCGCTGTCTCAGGCCACCCGATAATTGATGTGGATATTGTGTCAATCGGCTCTTTGCTGCGGTGATACCTACGCGGTCCAATAGATGGATGGCCCTTTCTTTTGCCTCTTTGCGGCTGGCGGACCGGTGCTTCAGGTAAACCTCTGTCAGTTGGTTACCGATTGTGTAGGTGGGATTCAGAGCCGTCATCGGATCCTGAAAGATCACGCCGATGTCATTTCCCAGCAATGGGCGCATCCCGCGAGGCGAAATGCCGATGAGGTCTTTGCCATCAAACTCGATCCGGTCTGCCTTGCGTCTTGCCGTTTTGGGCAGCAGGCTGAGGAACCCCATCATGGTAACCGACTTACCGCAGCCGCTTTCGCCGACAATTCCGAGCGCCTCGCCATGTTCAACGGCAAGATCGACGCCGCATACCGCGTTCAAAATACCGTTCTCGGTTTTGAACTCAATACTTAAGCCCTGTACATTCAGCATCATCACGAACGGCCCTCGGGCGCAGAGATATCGCGTAACCCGTCTCCCAGAAGATTGATGGACATCACCAGCATGAACAGAGCTGTGCCCGGAATCATAATGAGCCAGGGCTCAAAAAGCAGATAATCCTTGCCTTCGGCGATCATCAGACCCCAGGATGGTAATGGGGGTTGAACCCCCAGTCCGAGAAAGGACAGCGCCGATTCCAGTAAAATGGCATGCGCCATTTCCAGTGTCGCAACGACAATCAGTGCATCTTTGATATTGGGCAGAAGTTCGGTCAGGATCAGGCGCCATAGAGGCATTCCGAGGGCCCTTGCAGCCAGTAAATACTCGGTATCCCGGATCTGGATTGTGGAAGATCGGGCAACGACCGCAAACCCGTCCCATAAAAGAAAACCGAGTATCAGGATTACCGTCTCGAGAGATGAACCAAAGACCGCTGCTACCGCAAGCGCAATCAAGACGACAGGCATCGACAGACGCGAGGTGATCAGGAATGTGATCGCCAGATCGATCCTGCCACCGAAATACCCGGCAACAATACCAAGCGTCGAGCCGATTATGCCCGATATCAGCATGGCCGAGAGTCCGATGATCAGCGAAAGCCTGGCGCCATAAAGCAGACGGCTGAAGTAGTCCCGGCCCAGCTGATCGGTTCCCAGAATATGAATAGCACTGCCACCGTCCGCCCACATCGGTGGCTTCAGGCGCTGAAGCAGATCCTGTTCAGATGGCCCATATGGAGCGATAAGCGGAGCCGCGATAGCCAAGATAATGATCAGTGCTAACCCGGTCCCCCCCAGAAGAAAACCGGAATGATGCCGTGCCCTCTGCCAGAGAACTTGTCCGGGCGATAGCAGGGCCGGTTCGGGCAGATCATTTTCAAGTCCGGTCGCCGGTTGCATTTTACGTCACCCGGATACGCGGGTCCAGCAACGCATTCAGGAGATCGCCAGTGAGGTTCAGGCCGACATAGATCAGTGACAATATCAAAACGATAGCCTGCACAGTTGCCAAATCGGCGCGCAGGATACTTTCCCAGGCCAGCTGTCCGATCCCATGTAGGGCGAAGATACTTTCAATGATGACCGACCCGCCGAGCATGTAGCCGAACTGGACTGTGGAGAGGCTGACAGCCGGCAGAATGGCATTTCGCATGGCATGTTTTCCGATCACCTGCAGCGGGCCCAGCCCTTTGGCGCGGGCCGTTCGAATGTAGTCAGAACGCAGTACTTCGAGCATCCCGGAGCGGGTCAACCGCATAAGCGCGGGCGTGGCGTAGTAACCGAGGACGATAGTCGGCATGATGAAATGTTGCCAAGTCGTATTCCCCGATGGCGGCAGCAATGGCCACCACACCGAAAACACGACGATCAACAGCAGGGCGAACCAGAAATTGGGCAGTGCTTGGCCAAGCACCGATAGCCCGAGTGCCGTCCTGTCTATTATCGAATTCGGATAGACAGCGGCAATCATGCCTAAGGGGACTGCCAGCAGGATGGCAAAGATCAGGGCGGCGACACCGAGCTTTAGCGTGACGGGCAGTCGCTCCGCTATCAGCTCGGCGACGGTGGATGAAAAGTATGTGCTTTGACCGAAGTCTCCGCGCACGGCACCCGACAGCCAGTCGTAGTATTGTACCATCACGGGCCGGTCGAACCCGAACTGAACCCGGATGAACTCAATATCGGCTTCCGAGGCACCCTCCCCGGCCATTGCAATGGCCGGGTCGCCGCCTGCACGCAGTAAAATGAAGCTCAGGAAAGAGACGAACAGTGCTACCAGAAAGGCAAGGCCAATTCTCTTCAGAATAAATAACTGCATGTCTAGTACTTATTTCCAACTGGCGGAGTAAAACCGTGGTACCTCGTCGGCGTTAGGCACAAAATTCAGCCGATCACTGAAGGCGTAGTTTACGTTATATGTGAACAGCGGCAGCCAGTAGGCATTCTCGGCAATGGTTTTCAGTGCCCTTGAATACGCCTGTTTGCGTTCCTCGCGATCTACCGAGGAGTCGCCTAGCGTCAGATCGGCAATCAGCTGCTCATTCCGCGCATAATCGTCCTTTGTCGCTTTGAAGAAGTGGCTGGTGATCGCAGATACATCATGGAACGAATAACTGCCCCACGTCATAAAATTGAAATCGATCTCGCCTGCATAGACCTTATCCCGCAGGGCAGCATACTTTAAGTAAACGAGGTTGGGCTTGATGCCGACGGCATCCAGGTACCCCATGATTGCCTCGGCATATGGGCGATTGCGATAAGCGTGAAAGTCAATCGTAAAGCCGTCGGCATAGCCGGCCTCCGCCAGAAGTGCCTTGGCTTTTCGCGGATCATATTCATAGACAACCACATCTTGCTCACACCCGAATTGTACCGGGTGGCATGCGGAGTGCGCGACTCTCGAGCTGCCGCCGACAAGCGATTGAACCATGGCGTCGCGGTCAATCGCATGTGAGATAGCACGGCGTACCAGCACGTTGTTGACCGGCGAACCGTTACCGGTGCGATTCGAGCTGTCGAAGCTCAGATAACCCAGGCGCATTGTTTGTGCATTGACAACTGACAGCCCGGAACGGTTCTGCATCCGTTCAGCCTGATCGGTCGGTACCTTCCAGATCCAGTCAACCGTGCCGGCCAGTAATTCCGCAATCTGGGTATTGATGTCCGGGATGGTGCGCTGGTGAATGGTTGCGATCTGCGGTTTCCCCTTCGGAGAGCCTTTGAAATAGTCATCATTACGCTTGAACTTGATTTCGACACCGGGCTTGAATTCAGTCACGATGTAAGGCCCGGTGCCCACGGGTGCCATGCCCATACCCTCGGGGCCGACTCTGGCGTAGTATTCGTTGGGATAGATCAGCAGCGGACCGGCCAGAAACTCAAGCGCAATGGGCGTTGGCTTCTTCATATTCAGGCGCACTTTATACGGGCCGAGTTTCTCGACACTGTCGATCCAATTTACATTGCGCTGCGTCAGAACGCCGTTTTCGGGGTCAGACATCCGCGACAGCGTGAAAACCACATCATCCGCATCAAATAGTTCGCCGTTATGGAACGTGATGCCCTCGCGCAGCTCGAAATCAATCGTCGTGTTATCCACAAATGAGTATGACTTGGCCAGCAAGGGCTTGAATTCAAGGGTTTCCGGGTCCTTAAACAGCAGCGAATCCCAGACCAGTCTCCCGACGATAATGCCTTCTCTCAGCACGTTGTAGTAACGGTCCAGCGTTGCAAGCTCTCCGCCCCAGGTGATGTTGAGAGAATTATTTTCGGGTCCGGCCTGTACAGAACCTGTAAGCAGGCAGGCGGCGGCTGCCAGTGAAAGTGTCAATCGTTTCATGTTTTTCTCCTCATGATGTTTTGGTCGGGTTTGAGCAATGTCCAGTCCAAGCCGTTGAGCCCGGTGCGAAGACTTTCCTGCAGGAACTGTCTTTTGGCAGGTGCCATGCGTTGTTGTGATGTCACTACCGAGATGGCTGCGACCGGTTCGCAGCCCTCAGGCCCGACCGACATACCGACCGCCCGCACTCCATCGTGCAGGCGACCGTCGTTGAACGAAAATCCGTCGGCCCGCGTTGCGGCAATCTGGTGTTTCATTTCGTCAAGTGTGGTGTTGAAATAATCGGCATATCTTGCCATATTGCTGGCAAGTATCCGGTCGCACAGTTCATCGGTCTGCCCGGCGAGGAGTGCCATCCCGCCGGCTCCGACTCCGAGCGGGCGGCGTGAACCCTCGGTCAGGGTCAATACCCGGATCGGATAATGACCGTCAATGCGTCGCAGGCATAGAGAATCGGTTCCTGACCGGATGAAAAGGAAAACCGTTTCACCCGTGACTTCCATCAGTTCCAGCAGGGGTGCCTCAAGATAGCGGGTGACCGAGAAGTCATGGGCAACGCTGCCCATCTGGAACAGCTCAAGTCCCAGATGATAGGTCTTGGAATACGGGTCCACAGTTAGCATCCCCTCGCTCACTAATACCTTGAGCAGGCGATGGGCCGTCGCCGGAATCAGCTTGGTTTCACTGGCCAGACTTTTGGCGGTGATGCCTGTCCGGTTGTGTCGCGCAACACAGCGCAGCGCAGCGATTGCCCGGTATACGCTTTGCGAACCCGGTATTTTCGCCTCGGTTTTATCGCCTCTGATCAAGGGAAAAGAGAAGTCTATTTTCTCCATATTATGAGTATATACTCTCATAATATGAAAGTCAAGAAAGTTGTATAAATCCAACACAAACTGCGCTTTTTATTGCGGCGATAGCTCCGGGATGGCTTTTGACCGATATGCACCGGTATCGCTTGGGCTTGCTTTGAGGCATCAGCGCGGGTAGCGAGGCCGGTGTCCTGTTTGGCGCATCGGATTTCACGGAATAATGATTGATGTTGCGCTCATTATTTAGCCCTCTCGGACTGTAATATACTCATGGGTTTATATACTGTCCCGGAGATATGTCAGTACCTGATCGCTATTGCCCTTAAATAAAATGCGGTCCTGTTTTTTGCTGAGCTGATAGTCATACATGGGATCGTAGTACTCGGTCAGCAGCTTGTGAATCCATTGTCTGTGGGCAGATAAGTCATGATGTTCACGGTGTTGCCTGATGGCTGCTGCCATCAGCTGTTGCAGATCCTTGTGGCGCGTACCGCCAAGACGGCGCCGAATTCCATTGATTGATGCCATTAAATAATCGGCCCAGTGGTCAAAGCCTTTTGTCTTTCCATACAATTGCCGGTATTCATTGAGTGCGTTGGTAACGTATTCATTGAAGGTTATATTGACTCGTTCCTGCTGCGTGGCATCCAGTAGCACAACAGGTGATTGCTGCATCAGGCTATACAGGTTTGGTGGGATACGGCGGGAACCGATATGGGCTGACTCATCTTCAAATACGATATTTTTCACACCTTGGTGGCGCAGCTTCAGGAGATCGATGGAAAGACGATTTTCCGCGTCAATCTGGTTCGGTTGAGGTGTAGTATGAATACCAAATACTGAACCACGGTGGTTATATATAGCCTCAAGGTCAATCATATGTTTGATTTTTTGCAACAGGATTGTTTTGCCCGTACCGGTACGACCGCCGAGAATAACCGGACGTATCTGGTTGACCGCTTCTTCGAGTTGATTAATCAGAAAGCGACGCAATGCCTTATAGCCGCCCTTGACACGGGGATAGGCTGTTCCCGTTTTCTCATAAATCCACTGCTGTGAAATTTTCGAACGCAGGCCGCCACGAAAGCAGTACAGAACGCCATCCGGGTGCCTAGACATAAAATCGATCCAGTCATTTATGCGGGCTTCCTTCGCTGCGCCGCTGATGCGCTCATGACCAAGTGCAATCGCCGCATCCTGTCCCTGCCGGCTGTATTTAATACCGATTGCATGTCGGTCCTCATCATCCACTAGCGGTATATTCTCGGCATGGGGAAAAGCACCCTGTTTAAATTCCACTGGTGCACGCACATCCAGCATAGATATATCGTTCAGGAACAGCCGGACATAGTCATCCAGTTGGGAGAGATTGTCGAGCTTCATAGGATGAAGTTTCGGCAGAAAGAGGAGAACACCTTATTTTATGTTTGCTATGAACGGGAAGTTTGTGGTGCGTTGGTTAGGCTGCTCATGTTCCGGTTTTTTTCGGATTCTGTGTTTTTTGTATTTGCCTTGCCCAGAAAAAACAGTGTCAGGGCAGGGAGGTAGGTGAGGCTGACGATTGCGGTGCCTAGTAGTCCGGCCATTACAACAATGCCTACGCCCCGATACAGTTCAGTACCCTCGCCAGGGAGAAAAACGAGTGGGGCCAGGCCAAATATGGTTGTCAGCGTTGACATGGCAATGGGCCTTAGCCGGGTTTCAACTGCATTGCGTACCGCAAGTCTTGGGAGTAATCCTGAGCGGAGATTAACCATGGATTGATGAACGATAAGGATGGGGTTATTTACGACTGTACCCATAAGAACTAAAAAACCCAGCATGGTAATCATATCAAAGGCCTGGCTGATATTGACGCTATTGCCGATCAGATTAAACAGCCACAGTCCGACGATGCCGCCGGCTACTCCAAGCGGGATGGTGGTCATAATGAGCAATGGATAAACCCAGTGGGTAAAGATAGCGACCAGCAGCAGGTAGATAATAATCAGCGCGACAATGTAATTGGCAGACAGTGCCTTACGGGTTTCATCAAGCTCATTGCCGGCACCGGAGATTTTAATATCAATGTCGCGGGGGATGGTGCCGATGTCTTTGAGGTAGTTGACAATCTGTTCCCTGACAGTCTTCACTCCTGTTTCCAGCGCGATATTGTCCGGGGGGATGATATTAAGCGTTACAGTTCTTCTGCCGTCAACTCTGCGGATACTGTTGGTGTCAACCTTTTCCTCAATTCGGGCGATTGAGGACAGCGGTATTATCGAACCGGTGGGTGTATATACCGATAGCTGTTTGAGATGATCGATGTCGGCGCGATTTTGATTATCGTTGTACAGATAGATATCGACCTTCTCATCATCCAGAAAAAATTCATCCACGAATGCTCCGTCCGTCATCGCCGAGACCGTGAAACCGAGATCATTACCGGACATTCCGGTTTCTGCTACCCGGTGCCACTGTGGATGTATTTCAACCATGGGCTGTGTCAGGGTGAGAGTGGAGGGGCGTGCCCGAATTCTGGGATTATCAAAAATCTCTTTTGCCTGACTGTCCAGGGCCTGGGCAACATCGAATATCTTTTCCAGTGATGAACCCGAAATGTCCAAGTTGATACTGCGTGTGCCGCCACTGTTACTGGTAATAATTGAACCGCGTGATACAAAGCTGCGCATGGCCGGATAATTCCCATATTGTTTTCTGATGGCATCCATCAGTGGCTTGATATGCCGGGGGTCCTTGGGCTGGGTGATAATACGGATTCTTGATGCGTCAATACTGAGGTTGAAATAGGCTATGGCGGGCACTTTGGTTTTTCCTTGTTCAAACCTTTCGGGGTCATCATCAAGGTAGGATGCAAAATATTTTTGCAGTTCCAGGCCAATTTCAGTCATGGTTCTGAGGTTATATCCGGGTGGTGAATTCAGACTTGCAAAAGCCTTTGGTTCTTCGCCTTCCGGCAAATATTCTGCGGGAGGAGTGAGAAAGAGGAAGGTAGCACCGCTGATTGTAATGACGATTGAGATAACGCCGAGTTGCCGGGCCTTGCTGCTGATTATCCATTCGACCGCACTGACGACCCTGTTCTGCCAATTTGGTCTGGAGCTGGTATTGTCTTTGTCCGCGGTGAATGTCAGACGTGTTGTCGCTGCCGGCAGTATGGTAATGGCTACCAGCATGGAGGCAATAATGGATGCCGCAATCGCGATAGCGATATCAGAATACAGCTGGCCGGCTTTTTGCGCGATAAAGATGATCGGGAAAAATACTAGGATAGTGGTCAGGGTTGATGCCAGTATGGCCGGCCAGACCTTAATGACACCGTCAATGGCTGCATGTATGCGGTTGATTCCTCTGCGTCTTGCCAGTTCAATACTTTCCAGGACAACAATGCTGTTGTCCAGAGTCATGCCTATGGCAAAGGCAATGCCAGCCAGAGATATGACGTTGATGGTGCGCCCGGCAAGCATCAGTCCTAAAAAAGCAGCAATTGTGCAGATGGGTATGCCCATGATGCCAATAAGGGTCGCCCGGCCTGAGCGTAAGAACAGGAACATGATGATGCTGGCCAGCACCGCACCAATGGCCAGATTTTTCCAGACGTTAAATATTGAGGCCTGTACGTAACCGACATCGTCGGCTATGAGCCGCATGGTCATGCCCGCAGGATTAAGCAGATTTTGGTTAATGTCTGACATTCGGGACAGCATTTTTTCTTTGATCTCTATGACATTGGAGCCGGCTTCACGCCTGACGGACATGCCAATAACGGCTTGGCCGTCAGTGTACGACAGTCGGTTTTTTCTGAAGTGACCTATGTGGATATCGGCTACATCGCCAAGCCGGGTGATGGAATCTCCCTGTCTTTGCAGAATAAGCTGCCTCAGGTCTGCAACATCCTGAAAGCGTCCGATTGTTCGCAGCAGATAACGGCGTTTCCCGGACTCAATTTCTCCGCCGGAAATATCCCGATTACGCTCACGTATCGCAGAACGTACCTGGGCGACGGTAAGTTGCCGCTCTGCCAAGTGCTGTGGATTTATCAGAATTTGGATCTGGCGTTCGGCGCCGCCATAAACCCGAACTTCGGATACACCGGGTATGGTTTCGAGTCTGGATGCCACATTGTCATTGACATACTTTTGTAACGGGACGATGTTAATGTTACGGGGATTGCCCGGTAGTGGCATGACCCTGAAAAACATAAAGGCATTATCTGAAAATGACGTGGTAAATATTCTGGGTTCTCTGACATTGGCAGGATACGCAGGCACGCGGCTTAGTGCGTTTGCGACATCAATCAGCACATCGTTGATGTCAACGCCAAACGGAAATTCAAGCTGTATCCGGGCGGAGCCAAAAGATGTGGTGGATACCATTCTTGCCAGGGATGGAACATTGCGAAGGTATTCTTCCTGCTCAACGACGATTTCCTTCTCAATGTCCTGTGGTGTCGCCCCGGGCCAGCTGGTTCGTATGGATATGGTTCTTACCTCAAGGTCAGGGATCATCTGCACCGGTATCTTGGTTGTGGCAACGATGCCCAGAACGCACAGTATCAGCGTGACTACTGCCGTCAGGGTGCCCTGCCTGATAATAGTTTCCAGCATGGTCGAATAGGGCTACCGGTTTGTGGAGATGCGTACTGACTGGTTGTCTTTCAGGGACTCATTGCCTTTGACGACAATCCGTTCACCGGGCTGCAGGCCATCAAGGATTTCCACCTGTCCATTGAAGCTTAGCCCGGTTTTGATGTGACGCTCGGTGACGATGGTTTTATCCTGAGCACCGTTCACGACCCAGGCCGTTATGCGGCCATCTGGGTATCTCAGTATGGCATCGCGTGGTACCACGGTACCAGTCGTATTTTTGGTGAGGTGCAATGTGGCGCTGGCTGACATACCCGGTGCTATGATCACGCTGCTGTCGTTCAGTGTGGCTCGGACCAGCATCGTTCGTGCGCTGTCGTCGCTGAATGGCACAACCGCTTCGATATTGGCCTCCCATTCCTGGCTGGGAAAAGCATCAAGATGAACACGTATTTGCGACGATTTATTAATGCGTGGATAAACATGTTGTGGCACCTGCAAATCAATATGCAGGTCATCGGTAGCGACCAGCTGCATGATGCGGGTGCCGGGTTGAACCCATTCGCCGCTGGTGACATATTTCTTGCTGATCAGGCCTGCAAATGGGGCCTTGATATTGTGGCGTTGCAGACGCGCTTCCTGTAGCGCCTGCTCGGCACCATATCGCTGTACTGAGGCATCGGCAATTTTGACTTCGGCTTCCAGTGATTGCAGCTCGTTTTCAGTAATAGTTTGTTTCTTTGCCAGTCGTCTGGCATCGGTCAGCCGACGTTTTGCATCCGCAAGTTCTTCTCTGGCGCGTGTCGTGGCTGCCCGAGCGGCCTTGAGATCAAGCTCTCTGAGGTCAGTGTGCAGAGTTGCCAGGATGTCGCCACTACTAACTCTGCTACCAACATCAACCAGCACCTGCTCTACCAAGCCGCTGACCTCGCCGGAAATATTGGCAAGCTGCGGAGAGGCAACGGTACCGGACAATGGTATTTGTTCGACGATGGCCGCAGTTTTTACTACATCGGCAACGACCAGCGGCGTAGCTTTTTGCCTGGCATTCGTAGCCGATATGGATATAATCAGCAGCAAAGCCAGTGCTCCCGTTATCCATCTGCACCGGTTATAAGTTGAACGATTCTTTGTCAGCATATTGAAGATAGTATCGCTTTTTGCAGGTTGTGTATCCAGATAAGTGAGGCTGGCAGTATAAGTCATTGGGAGCTGTCCTAGATAACCTGATTAAGGGGTATCATTGGGGTGATGAGGGAGAACCGTATCAGTCAAGTGAAATGAGGACGTTTGATCGAACATTGCATAGCCGAAACAGCAGCGCGAACGGCTATTTGCCTTGTAGGAGTTCATCCTCATTAATCGGTGCTGTATTTTCACCGTTGAGTCAGATAATGGGCCAAGGAGACTGAAGCCGAGAGCATGGTGATGCCACAGGTGGCACGCTCGTACCGTCCATTGAGTATGGGTGACTTCTGACAGCATCGTCTTGCAGACCGTTGGCCGGGCGGCTATAATGCGCTTTTTGAATGGTGTTTCAACACGCTTGATCCAAAACGCCAGATAAAGCGGCTAAAACTACGGGTTTAGGTACAATATGGGCGAGTTATTCAAGATAGTCCTCTTTTGTTTTGCATAATTCAGGTAAGATAAGATGCGACTTAGAAACAAAAAGCAGAACTAAATCCATAATAAATGGATAAGAATATTTCTTAATGCCAGAAAAACATGAATCATCTCAGCAAAAAAATTTATATTTTTCTGCATTCCATAGTAACTTGGGAGGGCAGTTAAATTACTAGTAACTACGAGCTTCAAATCATACTAGGTAACATCAATGGAGGGATCCACCATGAAACACATACAAGTATTACTTACATTAGCGGCTTTTTTCTTAATGACAGCTGTATTGACTGCGGACGATTACTACGATACCGGGAGCGGAAGCTATATCTAGGATATGGGCGGTGGTAATTACTATGACACCGGTAGAGGTAGCTACATCCAAAACATGGGTGGCGGCTACTAATCAGTCAGTACACAGCAAATAACTCGTGTGGGATGTTCCACACCTCAGCGTTAGATGTGACAATGGGTAATTCGCAGACTCCCAATCAGCTTCGCTATTCCCTCGAGTTACTTACCCAATATAGTATTGATGCTCTGAACCTATCGACCGAAGGATGTTATTTGCGAAATTGCACACGATAACCAGCGCTTTATCTAATGCGGTATTGTGGATTTTGCGCACGGGTGCACCGTGGCGAGGCTTGCCGCCCGACTATGGGGATTGGAAAAATACCTACCGGCGCTTTTGCCGTTGGCGCGATAACGGGACTTGGGAAGGATTGCTTGAGCAGCTTATTGAGGAACCGGATTACGAATGGTTGATGATAGATACCAGTCATATCAAGGTGCACCTTCATGCAGCAGAGGCTGAAGAAGGCCATCAGGCGATGAACCGCACAAAAAGAGTTTCTCAACACGAAGCCGCATCGGCCGCGGATGTGTATGGCCTGCCGGTCCGAGTACCGCAGCAGATTGTAGTTCGACTTTGAGCTTGATTAAAAGCATTGAATGGGCCGCTCGCTCAAGGTGTTCGCTGCGCTCCTGCAAGCCAATACGCAGCGGGTTATGCTCGGCGTTAGCCCCTAAAAAATGAAAACACTTTATCTAAATGCTACAGCACTATAAGCAACAGACACTCTTTCCAGAACTGAAAGCTAGTAAGTCTTTGGTAACAAAAAGACACTCGCGATCAGGTACTTTTACCGATAATATGAAACTACCTATTCATAGGTGGTTTCGCTATTCTGCTGGGTTTTCTGCTGAATGGGTAGAGCAAGAAATCTTGAGATATATCGACAATGGTAATGTAAAAATAAATGTACTGGATCCATTTGCAGGATCAGGTACAGCGCTTCTAGCTGCTGCTTTTGTTCAAGCTAGTGCGGTAGGATTCGAACCGCATCCATTTATGTTTCGAGTCGCAAAAGCAAAGTTAGGATGGAATTTGGATGTTAGCATACTATGGGATTTGTCTGCCAAACTTGTCAAAAATGCTTCCAAAAATCTGGAAACCACACATCGGCTAGATATACCCCTATTGGGTAAGTGCTTCACCAATGATTCTTTAAGCAAGCTCGATGCATTAAAAAATGAATTCTTGTCAGGAATTGATAATAACAGCAAAGAAAGTGAGATTGTTTGGCTATGCATAACGAGCATAATTCGTGCGTGTAGCACGGCAGGTACGGCCCAATGGCAATATGTTCTGCCAAATAAGAAAAAATCGAAAGTTCTTGATCCTTTTGAGGCATTTTCCCTGAAAATGAATCAAATAATTGAAGATATTAACTTTGCTCATCAGGTTGCTTGGTCGTGTAACTCAGAAGTTATAAATACTGACGCCCGTGGTCCAGAATTTGACAGAAGTGATAGCATTGACTTGGTAATCACCTCACCTCCTTACCCTAATAATTATGATTACGCTGACGCTACTCGCCTGGAAATGACATTTTGGGGAGATGTCAGGAGTTGGAGTGATCTACACTCGACCGTGAGGCAGTATTTATTAAGATCTTGTTTTCAGCATTCTGCAAAAGACAAACTGCAACTGGATGATTTGCTGGAAGCCAAGGTATTAGCACCAATCAAAAAAGAGCTGTCAAACGCCTGTAGAGCATTAGAAGAGGTTAGGCTTACCAAAGAGGGTAAAAAGACATATCACACAATGGCTGCTGCTTATTTTATTGACTTGGGAGATGTATTTCATGCATTACGTCCTTTATGTAAGGATGGCAGTAGAGTTTGTTTTGTTATTGGTGATTCTGCACCCTATGGAATTTATTTGGCTGTTGAGAAATGGCTTGGCGAATTAGCATTATCCGCTGGTTTTAAATCATATTCTTTCGAGAAACTACGAGATAGAAATATTAAATGGAAAAATAGAAAACACAGGATACCCTTGCATGAAGGGCGACTATGGATCGAAGGGTAAGATATGGCAAATAAAAATGCATCTTCTGGCTACAAGCTTGGACAGTTAATTGGCGATTGGTATGAAGAATATTTTGTGTTCCCCTTGCTGCAAGAGGTTGGAAAAAATCTTAAGCTATTTGTCGATTCACGCTTTATTGATAGAAGAGCACGAGAGTCAAAAATCCTATGGGATGATACTGATGGAAATTCAGTCGATTATGATTACGTATTAGAGTTGAATGGGACTAATGATACATTGGGAATTCCTGTTGCCTTTATAGAGTGTTTTTGGCGGCGAGGTTCTCGTCACTCAAAAGATAAAGCGCGGGATGATAGTGGAAAGTTAGTGCCAATGCGTGATACTTACCCAACGGCACGGTTTTTAGGGATAGTATCTGCTGGCGATTTTACTAAACCAGCTAGAGATCTGGTTAGAAGTAGAGAAATAGATTTACTCTATGTTCCAAAAGAGAAAATTGTAAATGCATTTGGTATCTGTGGCTTGGTAATGGACTATTCAGACAGGCTCTCTGAAGACGAAAAGGCAAAGATCGTCGAAAAATTTGATAATGAGTTTTCGAGCAAAAAGAAGATAGAAGTTCAACAAGTTCTCCATGATCTGGTTGGTAGAGCAACAATCAAATCTTATGTTGATAGAGTGAGAGCAACACTAAGTGCATTGCCACAAGAAATACGATTGATTTTAAGGCATGATTCGATGCCTATCACATTTAAGACAGTTGAAGAAG
Source organism: Gammaproteobacteria bacterium (assembly GCA_028289815.1). Taxonomy (GTDB): domain Bacteria; phylum Pseudomonadota; class Gammaproteobacteria; order JAJDYQ01; family JAJDYQ01; genus JAJDYQ01. The sequence goes on from JAPYNQ010000025.1 coordinate 27,906, forward strand.
TCACCAACTTTCTAAAATCACCTAATTTTAATATGGCATCACCAGTAGAGAGTTATTTGTACCAAGCTACTTATAGTGATGGCTCAGAATTTGAAAAAACAGCCTCAGGTTTAGATGAATTAAGACAGCTTCATAGTCAAATAGAAGTTCTTACAGAACACATGAATAGATTGTGTAAGGGCTAGCAAATCGCTATACTCAGACGCGGACGGCAATTTTGTTACACTTGATTGTTGCTGGTGAGCTTTGTCGTTAGACGATATCAGTTACCTCACATGGTGGTACTATCGTCTTAGTGCTGCGGTGGAAAGGAGAAAACAATGGTTAAATGTGATAGTGGCGGCGATAGCTGTAGCTGACGCAATATGGGTATATCTTGGTGCCATAAAAAATAAGGGAATTATCCGCATTAGCATCGGTTATAAATCTCATGTGGAGTGCGAATAGTCCACCGGTTTTTCACTGGCACCGATCTTCTTGTTCATTGCCATTG
>JAPYNQ010000026.1 GCA_028289815.1 Gammaproteobacteria bacterium
TATTTCCCCGGTCGGATGACCCCCATCCGGCCGTTACCCGTTCGGTTCCGGAACCCGCCGGAACCGTTTTTTAGTTGAAGGGGCAGAGGCTTATTTTTGCATGGCTTGCCGAGGTGCTCTGCCATCAGGGAGCATTAAACCTCCAAGCGCATTTCTTGTCGTTCAGCTACAGACTGAATGATTGGTCAGCGGTGAGCAGTCTGGTTATTCGGTATTCAGAAAATCATTGATGGTGCGCGTTGATACGGCATAGGTTTTACCGGTCTGACGCCCGGAAAAGCTCTTTATGCCCAGCATCCGGTAGTCCATGTTGGTTACCAGCGAACCAATATTTTTTCCGTCCGCCGGCAAATCTATCTGAAGTATTTCTCCCCGATGGATAACATTGTTCGCAGAAAACCAGGTAAAGTTTTCCGCAACGCGTGTTATCGTGGCATCTTCTGTGGTCCATACCTGCCCGCCTTTTTGCCCGAATACACGTACTTTGGTGCCAACTTCCGGCAGTGTCAGTGCCGCCATCTGAATCGGCCGGATACCGACCGGTGGGTTTATCAGTTCAAGTAAGGCCAAGTCTCTGAATTTATCATGCTTGATTACTCGTGCTTTGTAACCGCGGGGTGTACCGGATATCGCCATAAATTCAACATCAATGTCATTAACATCCGCAATAACATGCCAACTGGTCAGTATGTTTCCCTGTTTATTTAGTATAAAACCTGCCGCCTGCTCGTCATTGTCTGTTCTGATGGAAACGATTGCCGAGGCAACCCGGGCGTATAGCGTCCTGAGGGGTTCGTTGCTGATGATGGTTTCCTTTTGAGGCACCGGTACCGTGAGTGGCCTAGCCGCCGGTTCATTTTCCGGGCGGAGCACAACGACCGCCTCACGCGGCCTGGTTGTGGCAGATAAAGCGGTTGCCTCGGCCCCGGAGGAGATGGCTTCTTGCGTATCTTCAGGCTGTGGCTGTGTCGCCGGTTGATCTGCCGGAGGCTTTGCACTGATCGCAATATTTTGTGTGTCTGCCGCTTCGGTTTGTATCTGTTCCGCTCTTAATTTTTTCTCCAGTTCCTCGCGCTCCCGCTCTAGTCTGATGGCTTCTGCTTTTGCTGCTATTGCCGCAAGTCTTTGTTCTTCCAGACGACGCGCTTCTTCGGTAACCTTCAATTCTGCGGTACGTTGAGCTTCGCGTTGTCGGCGTTCTGCTGCCAGCCTTGCTGCTTGTGCAGCTTCGCGTACTTCTGCCAGGTGCCGGGCCTCTTTTTCGGCTTCCAGTGCGGCGATTCTTTGTTCTTCCAGACGGCGTGCTTCGGCGGCAATGCGTTCGGCGTGCTTGCGGCGGGCCTGTTCGGCGGCTGCGCGGGCCGTTTCTAATTCTGCGATACGTTGGGCCTCACGCTGTTGACGTTGTGCTTCCAGCCTTGCTGCTTGCGCGGCTTCGCGTGCTTCTGCTAGGCGCCGGGTCTCTTTTTCGGCTTCCAATGCGGCGATTCTTTGTGCCTCCAGTCGGCGTGCTTCGGCGGCAATGTGTTCGGCTTGTTTGCGACGGGCCTGTTCGGCGGCTGCGCGGGCCGTTTCTAATTCTGCGATACGTTGGGCCTCACGTTGTTGACGTTGTGCTTCCAGCCTTGCTGCTTGCGCGGTTTCGCGTGCCTCTGCCAGGCGTCGGGCCTCTTTTTCGGCTTCCAATGCGGCGATTCTTTGTGCTTCCAGTCGGCGTGTTTCGGCGGCAATGCGTTCGGCTTGCTTGCGGCGAGCTTCTTCGGCGGCCGCATATTCGGCTTTTGCGCGGGCGGCCTCCAGTTCTGCGATACGTTGGGCCTCGCGCTGTTGACGTTCTGCTTCCAGCCTTGCTGCTTGCGCGGCTTCGCGTGCCTCTGCCAAGCGCCGGGCCTCTTTTTCGGCTTCCAGCGCGGCGATTCTTTGTGCTTCCAGTCGGCGTGCCTCGGCGGCTGCCTGTTCGGCGGCTTGTGCCTCGGCCAGGCGTTGTTCCCTGAGCCTTTGTGCGGCTTCTTCCCTTAATTTTCTGGCTTCGGCTTCTGCCTGTTCGTTTGCCAGTCTGGCGGCAAGCAGTCTTTCCTGACGTTCAAGTTCTTCGCGTTCAGCTGCCAGTAACTGCGCGTTTGTGACGGTATCGGTATCTGGTATTGTGCTTTGCTTTGTTTCGGTGTTCAGACCCAGAGCAATGTCGGTATCTGTTTGTGTATCACCAGGGGTCGCTTCGGTTTTGTCTGAAGCTTGTTGGTCGTTGTCTTTTGATGGTGGGGCAGCCACTAGGCGAAGTGATGAGCTTTGCGTCGTTTGTGATGGGCTGTGTAATAGTGAGCGCACTTCGCGGGCGCGGCGCCTGACTTCTTCCGGAATGGAGTTATCGGCGGAACGGCGGAGTGCGTCCTGTTCTTCCTGTCTGGTCTGGAGTTCAGACCAGGGATTAACCGAGTAGGATTGTACTATATCCTGAACCAGTCCCTTGGTGACATTGTCACGCAAGCCGCCAATATCTTTGCCTGTGTTGGTAATTTCCATTTTATGGACATGCTTGAAATGTTCTTCCAGGAAGCGTTGCAGTTCTGCGGGTGCATTGCCGAACTGTTGTGCTTGTCGGAGGATTACAGGCAGATTTTCCGGATTCCGATCATGCGTAATGATGTACATCAGCTCTCGCCCGCTGTTGTTGTCGAGCTCAAAGTAATTATGGTTGCCCGGTATGTATTGCTTCAGGCCGGCAGCGATTTTCCCCGGTTGTTCTCCCGGCGGGAATATCTGTGCTACTTCGCCGTTTCTGGAGACATACACTATTGAGTAATATGTTTGTGTATCCGCAGAAAGAATGACCTGAAATCTGTTGCCCGGATGCAGGGCATCACCATCAAGTACATCAAATTTATGCGTGAATCCGTCAGCCCGCTGGTGTTGTCCGCGAACTTCTATGTTTACTGCATGGGCACTGGTCAGAAACAGGAATAGCAGAGCAGTGTGCAGGCATGAAGCTGATAAGCGCATGATCATTTTTCTTCACTTGCCTCGCACGGTATCCGATACAGGTAATGGCATGGTGCAGACTATCTTCGTTTGCGGGCGGAATTCTAATTCTATCATAGTAGTTTTCAGGATAAATTATGCGAGAATACCGATATTGAAGCTATCGAACCCGATTTTTTAACTGATTGTTTTGGTGAACCGGCATGCTGCCTGCTGTGTCGAGTGTTGTGTGTCAGGTGATAAGAATATGCCATTCACGCCATTTCATATGGGGCCCGGAATACTGGTTAAGGCCATTTTGCGAGGCAGTTTCAGCCTTATGGTGTTTGGTTGGGCGCAGATAGTGATGGATATGCAGCCGCTGGTCGTTCTTATTACGGGAGAGGGGCATCTTCACGGTTTTTCTCATACGTATATCGGCGCGTTTTTATTGGGATTGGTATCTGCAATAACCGGTAAGTATCTCGCCGAGTACGGTCTTTTGATAATCGGTATTTCAAAAAGGGAAAATCCGGTTAACATATCGTGGTTTGTAGCTGTAGCAAGCGCCTTTATCGGAACTTACTCTCATGTTGTGCTTGATGCCATCCTGTACGCCGATCTGCAACCCCTTTATCCGCTGTCCCCGGAGAATGAATTGTTGGGTTTAACGGGTGTTTCTGAGCTGCATTGGTTGTGTGTGTATATGGCAATAGCAGGGGGCATATTGTTTTTCGTAGTACAAATAGCAAATAAATACAAGAGGAGGTTGTAATCAATCAGAGCTTCCTTGTGAGTTTGTCAGCCAATAATGAGCTTGCTCCCAACCAGTATCGACACCGCTTCAAACATCCGCTTGATCCATTTGTTTCCATACATGATGGCCATGTGCGCCCCAAGATAGCCTCCCAGCAGGGAGCCGATAATAAGCATCGGTATCCAGTCCCATCGAATTTCGCCTGATATTGCCAGGGTCAGGGCACCGATACCGTTCCAGAACATTCCGACCAGAATCAGGGTGTAGGCAACAGCCTGTTTGTAGTCCAGACCAAACCAGCGTATCAGCCAGATGGTGACGAACAGCCCGGTGCCGGAGGCAAGAGAGCCATTCAGGGTGCCGATCAGGAACAGAACCAGGCCGCCCGAAAAAAGTGTTTTTGAATCCCGATTTTTTTCGACATGCTGCTGCCCTAGGCTTTTTTGCAGCCCGGAATAGATGCCTAATCCAAGCGTCAGTATTCCCAGCGCGACCTCGGCGTTTCTGCCGGGAATCCACAGAATAACGTTTGCTCCGATGATGACGCCCGGCAGGCCTGTCATGAGGATGTAGGCAGCGAATTTTTTATCTGGAATGCCTGTCTTGAGGTGGCGAATGGTTGCTCCTATACCCAGGGCTACGCTGGCCAGTTTGTGGGTTGCCAAGGCAACCGCAAAGGGCAGACCCAGAAAAATCAGGGCCGGTAGCTGTAGCAGACCGGCACCACCACCGGCAAAAGCCGAAAACAGGTTGGCTGTCAGGGACACGATAAAAAGTATGATTTGTTCAAAAATATCCATGCCCGATGACCGGAAACATCTTGTGTAGCAATGAAAAGCTGCTATGTTATGTTATCGGCAGATCATCTTATCAGGATAATGTACGTCAGATTTTGTATATCCTCGCTATTGTTTTTTTGCATGCCTGTGCAGGCCGATCTGTATAAATGGGTGGATGATAGCGGTGTGACCCATTACACCAAAACCCCGCCACCTGAGTCGGCGGCGCATGACCGGGAAGTGCTGAACCTGCAAGGGCAGAGAAAAGGGATTATTCGGGGTTTTATTCCTGAGGAGGAAAAAAGGGCTGAGGCCGAGCGCACCGCGAAGGAGGAGGCGCAAAAAAAGCTGGAGGCGCAGATAAAGCGTCGAGACCAGAGCCTGCTCATGTCGTATCAAACTATTGAAGACATAGAGGCCAAAAGAGATGCCAAGCTGGCATATCTGAAATACTTGATTGAAACTCTGGAGGCGGAAAGGATGAAGAGCAAACAGGAGTATGACCGGTTATTTGAGGAGGCGGTCAAGCTGGAGCGCGATGGTCAGTCCCCCAATGAAAGTATGAAGGCAAACCTGCGCAGTGCCCGGCGTGAGTATAAGTCCAGTAGCGATGATTTGCTTAAGGCCCGTGCCGACCAGGAAAAGAGCATGCAAACTTTTCAGGAAGATATCCGGCGTTTTAAGGAGCTGAAAGGAATCAGTGGCCGGGAGACGTATCGCTGAAATCAGTGCTTCCGGGTTGATTTTGTTCAGAGCTGTTCTGGTCGTGGGTCAAGAGTGAAAAATAGTTCTGATAACGGGTCTGACGGTGCGCGGGATGTACTTTGTTCTCAATCCGCATGACGGCCCGATCTTGATTAATGTCTTGTCTTGCCTGAATCTGTAGTCTGGGTTGGCGGGTGTTTAATATAAATGTATGGGTTGTCTGTTCGCTGGTGTGGGGATTAAATTCGATTACGGATAAATAGGGCTGCTCACTGTTTGTCGCACTGCTTAGTGTGGTTATCAGCACATGTTGATATTTGTCCAGCACGGTGGAGATCCGGTCAAAGTGGTTTTGCCATGTGCCTTTGCCCGAGTGTAGCCCGTTGAGCAGGGGGGCGGTCAGGTTGTCGGCAATGTTCAGTGTGTAAACGGCGACTTTTGAGTCTCGGCATTTTGCATTGAAGCGTAAGGCTTCAATACAGCGTTCTGCCTTCAGGTGGGCCTGGGTCAGGCTGTTTTCCGGGGAGTCAATGACCCATTCGCGCCGGTTGGGGTAAATCACCTGATAGCAGGTGTTAAGCCTGGCTATAAACACGCCGCAGTGTTTCTTGAGTTGCAGATTCATGGTAGTAAGTTAATTGTGTAACTTTGTATCTTTATTAGTAGTTTAAGAAAGTAATCTAATTTTTCTATTAAATCATAACACTAAGTTATTCATTTTCAATAAAAAAATCATATTTTTTGCTTGTTCTGTGAGCGGATTCACGCTTTTCTTGGGTAGCGAATTGCCTGGCGGTGCTTCATGTGACTGCCACGCCCCTGGAATCAGGGATTATTAGTGTGGGTCCAAGAGGTGTTCGGCAGTCTGTTTCGCGCTCCTTTGGCGTATTTAACACGATTATGAAAGAATATGCACGTGTGAATCTGTTTGATGGAGGAAGTTAATGGTTCAAACTCAGCTGCATGAGCTTTCTCCCGGGGCTGCTTGGGAGCTGATTCAGAATGATCACCGTGCTGTGCTGGTTGATATTCGTTCCAGTATGGAATTTCTGTTTGTCGGTCATCCTGTCGGTGCTGTACATGTTCCCTGGATCGATGAGCCTGATTGGGAGGTGAATCCGGGATTTGTTGCGGAAATTCGCAAACTTATGCTCGGTGGCGCGGTTTGTGATGCAGAGGAAGGCTGTGCCCCTGTTATATTGATATGTCGCAGCGGCAAGCGCTCAAAAGAAGCAGGTAAACATCTTGTCGAGGCCGGGATGTCGCATGTTTACCATATCAATGAGGGATTTGAGGGCGAGCTGGATGATCACCATCAGCGCAGCACAGTGGGGGGATGGCGGTTCCACGGGCTTCCGTGGGAGCAGTGCTGAGGTTTTGCGGCGGTTCTGTATTATCAAGTCTGTGGCCCTGTGGTCTGTTTGTCTGCTCCATGTACCTCTCCTGTGCGAAAACCGGTTTGGTATTGTATTGCTGAACTTTATGGTGGAATTCTGTAGCATTTGTGCCCTTTTGAATATCAGGTTGGATGTGGCTTTATGAAAATCGGGGTCTTGAAGGAAATTCACTCGGGAGAGCGCCGTGTTGCGCTTACTCCCGAGATCGTCGGCAGCCTCGGCAAATTGGGCTTTTCGGTCATTATTGAGGCCGGTGCCGGGGTGCAGGCGGATTATGTGGATGCGGATTTTCAGGAGGCCGGGGCCGAGGTTGTCGCCGATGCTGCAACGGTTTGGGAGAATACCGGCCTGATTGTGAAAATCCATGCGCCTGAGGGCGATGAGCCTGGCATGATGCGGGTGGGCACATTTCTGATCAGCTTTATCTGGCCATCGCAAAACGAGGAGCTCCTCAAATGGTTGGCCGAAAGGAAAGCTACAGCCTTTGCTATGGACAGCATCCCGCGTATCTCACGTGCGCAGAAGCTTGATGCCTTAAGTTCAATGGCGAATATCGGCGGGTACCGGGCTGTTGTTGAGGCAGCCAGCCACTTTGGTCGTTTCTTTCCGGGTCAGATTACTGCTGCCGGCAAAGTGGCTCCGGCCAGGGTCATGGTTATCGGCGCCGGCGTGGCGGGCCTTGCCGCCATTGGCGCAGCAAAGTCGCTTGGTGCGATAGTGCGTGCCTTTGATACTCGTCCGGAAGTGAAAGAGCAGATTCAGAGTATGGATGCCGAGTTTCTGGAGCTGGATTTTGAAGAAGATGCCTCCGGTTCCGGTGGTTATGCCAAGGTTATGAGCAAGGCATTTATTGAGGCGGAAATGGCATTGTTCGCCGAGCAGGCCAGACAGGTCGATATCATTATTACAACGGCACTGATTCCAGGTAAGCCTGCGCCTAGGCTGATTACTGCCGAAATGGTCCGGTCCATGCGTAAGGGTAGTGTTATTGTTGACCTGGCTGCTGAGCAGGGCGGCAACTGTGAATTGACGACACCGCACGAAGTGGTCCGCGAGCATGGCGTGACTATTATCGGATATACGGATTTACCGGGGCGTCTGCCCGCACAATCGAGCCAGCTGTATGCAACCAACATCTATCATCTGCTGGCCGAGCTGAGTCCGGCGAGGGATGGTGAGCTGCTGGTTAATATGGATGATGATGTCATTCGTGGTGCCACCGTTGTCAATCAGGGCGAAATTACCTGGCCACCACCGCCTGTTTCGGTCAGTGCCGCCCCGGCGAAGCCTGCTCCGGCCCCGGTCGCGCCTGTGGTTGAAGAAAAAAAACAGTCTTCGGCCATCGGCAGAATGGTGGCGATGTTGCTGGCCGCTGCGGGCCTGCTTGGCTTGGGAATGGTGGCACCTCCCGCTTTTATGGCGCATTTCACTGTGTTTGTGCTGTCCTGTTTCGTGGGATACATGGTGATCTGGAATGTTACCCCGTCGCTGCATACGCCGCTGATGAGTGTAACCAATGCTATCAGCTCCATCATTATTGTCGGTGCCCTGATACAGATCGATTCGGATAACAGGGCTATAGTGATACTGGCCGCTATTGCGGCACTCATTACCAGTATGAATATCATCGGTGGTTTTGCAGTAACCCGGCGTATGCTGAAGATGTTTAAGGGGTAGTTGACGATGATTTCCGAAAGTATGTTGACGGTGGCTTACCTGGGAGCAGCCGCGCTGTTTATTCTGGCTTTGGGAGGGCTCAGCAGTAACGATACCGCACGCCGTGGCAATATGTACGGCATGTCTGGTATGGCGCTCGCGATTACAGCCACCATCGTGGCGCATGTGCAGGCTAATATCGGGCTGCTGGTGAGCATGATGGCCATTGGCGGTATAGCAGGCTTTATTCTGGCGCGTCGGGTTCAGATGACGCAAATGCCGGAACTGGTGGCCATTCTCCACAGTATGGTGGGTATGGCTGCGGTACTGGTCGGTTATACCAGCTTTATGGACCCTGCTGCACCGGCATCCGGCGTGGAAAAGGTGATTCACGAGGTCGAGGTTTACCTGGGGATTTTTATCGGCATGGTGACGTTTTCCGGGTCGGTGATTGCCTATGGCAAATTGAGCGGCCTGCTTGGCGGCAAGCCGTTGCTGCTGCCGGCGCGGCACTCTTTAAATCTGATGATGTTGCTCGCCACTATCGTGCTGGGCGTGCTGTTTGTCCAGGCAGAGTCGCATCATTCCGCATATCTGCCGTTGTATGTCATGACCGCTATCGCCTTTATCTTCGGTATCCATATGGTGGTTGCCATTGGTGGCGCCGACATGCCGGTGGTGATTTCCATGTTGAACAGTTATTCCGGCTGGGCGGCGGCGGCAACCGGCTTCATGCTGTCTAATGACCTGCTGATTATTACCGGTGCGCTGGTCGGCAGTTCCGGCGCTATTTTGAGTTACATCATGTGCCGGGCGATGAATCGTAAATTTCTCAGTGTAATATCCGGTGGTTTTGGAATGACGGTGGCATCTTCATCCGGTGGTGGCGCCGAACAGGGCGAGGTGAATCCGATTGACAGCGTTGAAGCGGTGCAGTTACTGAGAGAGGCCGGCGAGGTCATGATCGTTCCCGGTTACGGCATGGCGACGGCACAGGCGCAGCATGCCGTCTCGCAGTTGACTCGTCTGTTGCAGCAGCATGGCATTAACGTGCGCTTTGGTATTCATCCGGTTGCCGGTCGTATGCCCGGGCACATGAATGTACTGCTCGCCGAGGCAAAGGTGCCTTATGACATCGTGTTTGAAATGGATGAAATCAACAGCGACTTTCCCGATGTCGATGTTGCGATTGTTATCGGTGCCAACGATACGGTAAACCCCTCGGCACTGGAGGGTTCAGACAGCCCGATCGCGGGTATGCCGGTACTGGAGGTCTGGAACTCAAAGCACTGCATCGTTATGAAGCGTGGCATGGCAACCGGCTATGCGGGCGTTGATAACCCGTTGTTCTTCAAGGAAAACACGCGCATGCTGTTCGGCGACGCCAGGGTTATGATGGAAGAGCTGGTACAGCAGATTCATGATTGATTGAGTTTCTGCTGTGTCGTTTTTTCAGGCCGGCAAATTTATGGTCATTACAACCTGTCATTATTCCATGATATAGATTTTTAACCGTATAATTCTGCTGGTTTTTGCGCTACTCTTCATGTTAATTCCACATATCCTCACGTGCTTCTCAGTCGGACTTTATTTGTTCAAAGTGATTTATTCGTTCATTAATTTTCGAGATTTCGTTCGGATAGAATTGAAGCATGGCTTCGCATAACTTAAGCATCCAGTCTTTTCTGGAGTATGGCTCCCGCAGTTTGATATTGTTGGAATTTGCAATTTGAATTTGTCCCCAGCCAAGGGCACCAATTGTCAGGCAGTCCCAATCCAGGAACTCAATTGGGCAGAAGGTGACTTTGGTCGCACGAACAGCTGTATCACTCACCGCATATTTCACTATAATTAATGAAAATACTTTGTTGTCAGATTTGTAGAGACGCGAAAGCCTCTCTACTGACGTGAGATTTGGCATATTAAACTCCGTGTCTTCACGATGTGTTTTTACGTCCACCAAGGAATGGAAGCCATCGCGATCTGTGAATTCAATATCCGCCATAGCTCGGCGTGCAGAGTTACTGGAGTAGTCAGTGCACCAACTTCCCAGGAATGAGCCGAATTTATCGGCCACGACAGATTCAATCGCATCGCCTGCTGCCCTCGGACTGTGTGCTGTTTGCGGGGACAGGAGTTGCGGAGAAGAATTGATGTGGTCACAGATCTTTTGAGCAACGCTTTTGTACGATCCCCCGTAATAGAATTTGGATTTCATACCAATAGATCCTCTTGTATTTCAGATTTGCGGGTTGGCTTGTTCTGCTCCGCCAGGGAATTTCTTTCCCAAAACACGCCGTCTTTGTATCCCTGGATTTTAGAATCCCGGCATGCCTTTTCAATTCTTTTTAATGCCCAGCAACAATACTCTGAATTTAATTCAAAACCGGCCCACCGGCGGTTTAATTTTTCTGCAACAACCGCTGTTGTGCCGCTGCCAAGGAACGGATCCAGTACAAAATCACCGGGTTTCGAGCTTGCCAGGATCAACTTTGCCATCAGCTTTTCAGGCTTTTGCGTGGGATGATCGGTGTTTTCGGGCATGGACCAAAAGGGGACTGTCATATCTGTCCAGATGTTGGAGGGATGTGTCAGTCGAAAATTTCCGGCACTTTCTTGCTGCCAATCCTTCGGCATACCATTTTCCCTATAAGGTGCAAGCACTTTTCTCTTTAACTTTACTGACTCGATATTAAAGTAATACTCTTCGCCGTTGGTGCAAAACCAGATATCTTCTGTATTATTTTTCCAGTTGGCTTTAGCGCCTCGACCTTTTTCTCTCTCCCATGTAATCCGGTTTCTTACATAAAAATTTTGCTCCAGTATCGGAGCGATCAACATTGAGGTTTTCCAGTCGGAACATACGTATATGGACGCATTTTTTTTGAGAGTGGGTGTTAAGACATCCAGGGCGATCTGAAACCAATCCTGATAGTTAATGGCATCCTTTCGCTTGAAAAGATGCCCGTTAAAGTTCTTGGAGAGATTGTATGGCGGATCAAGGACCAGAAGATCAACGAAACATTCAGGCAGGTTTTTTGCTGCTTTGAAAATGTCTGCACATATGACCTGCAGATGAAGTTCCTGTGCCGAGACCGGCATGGTAATCTTTGCAATTTTTTGTGAAAGCTGTTGCAGTTCTTCATCTGAACATGTCAGCGTTCTGTTCTTTGGGGCTCGTTGTTTCATCGTTTCAGGATCATCGAAAATCTGTTGCCAGGCGATCTTCCGATACCTCGTCATGGGGCACCAACACATAGCGCCAGGGTTTGCCGCCGTTGGCTTGTAAATATTTACTGGCATGACTACAGTATTCCTGTGCAGCTTTCGCCTTGGCCCGCACAACGGGATCATTCAGCTCTTTACGGGCTTTGGTTTCCACCATCAGCACCTCATTATCCAGCTCGGCGATAAAGTCCGGCCGGTACTGGCGAAACTCCATACCGTCTTTATAGGTAATTGAGAACTGACCATTTACCGGCTTGAACCATTTCAGGGCGTCGCGCTCCAGAATCACGGCAAAGCGCCGCTCGGTATCGGAATCAAATTTCTGGCAGGGATGCAGGCATTTGTCGAAACCATCAAACAACATTTGCCTGATGTCACTGGCTGCCGTGACGGTATCGCGATAGTCATGGCTCGGCTGGCCTTTGACCCCGGTATAAGCTACCTGTTTCAGATCCGAGAATCCGGCACTTACCTTCACTGTATAATTACCGGCTTCCTCCCGGTGATGCTCGGCCAGCTGTGCGTAAATATGATCTGCCAGCAATTTGCCATAACCGAAAAAGATATTGTGCAGCTCGTCTTCGGAATATTGTTCCGTATCACTGAAATACCGAACGGCCTGTCCTGCCAGCTCATAGAGCAAGTCTGCATGATCGTCGTAGGCTATATCGTCCTTGTCTGCCAGATGTTCAACAATATAATCTTCCAGCCGCTCATATTGTTTTCGGGGTGCTGATGAAATGGAAAGTTGCTGATTGGTTTGCAGGCTTTGAGAAATCAGCTCCCGGTTGGAAGGTTGCAGATTCAGGCCTGAAAAATCCGGTTCAAAGGGGTCATAGCCGTGACGCACCTCACCTGTCGGCTGTACCACAATGCGAGGCATGTCAATGGTGTACTTTGCTACCAGCTCGGTGGCCTTCGCTACCACGGTAGCCACATCTGTTTTTTCTTGTGTCAATCGGGATTGCTGCTCCCCGGTCAGCTGTGCCTGTACGGTTTGGGTGATGTCTGCCTGAACGGCTTCATCCAGTAGTTGTTTTGAGGTAGGTGCCTGCTGTGGCTTGTACTGATAGCTTTGTATGGCCTCCCGGGCCACTTCTGCCACCTGCCGTTCCGGGTCACTGCCAAATGTCATTGTTTCACCGGCATTGAAATACATCGGCGAATCTTCGTTCTTCTCTCCGGTAAAAAGCATATCAAGACGAGAGGGCACCATCACACTTTCCATAGCCGGCTGCCTCGCAAAATCCACCTTGACCAGACGCATTCGCCGCAGCAGGCTGTCACCCCGATTGGCTTCATCGACAATATCCTGAAAACGGTCATGGGCGACGATGCTGAGCCGGTCCACGGCATCCACGCCGGTGCGTTTGCCATAAGGCAGGCGCAGCCCCCGACCGATGGTCTGCTCCACCAGGGTTTTGGCATTGGCCGCCCGCAACGGCACAATGGTGTAGAGATTGGTTACATCCCAGCCCTCTTTAAGCATATTGACGTGAATCACGATTTCCGTGGGTTCGTTGAAGTCTTCTACCGCCAGCAGGCGGGCAATCATCTGTTCTTCCGCCGCACCGCTGCGGCTGCTATCGACCTGGATTACCTTGCCGTGATAGCGGCCATCGAACAACCGGTTTTCCAACAGGTCCAGCAATTCGGCGGCGTGAGTGGTATCCCGTGCGATCACCAGCATAAAAGGTTTGATCGGTTTTAACCCCTGTTGCTTGGCATAGGTTAACAGTTTCGCCCTGGTGGTCTCATGCAGGTGTATGCCGTCTTCCAGCTTGATACGCTCCAGCTGCTCCGGGCGATACTGGCCGGTATTGAAGTTACGCCGGGTCACCACCGCCGGTTCTTTGACAAAGCCGTCATCCAGGGCGCAGGCCAGCGGGTAATCCATCACCACATTTTTGAAGGGCAGCGGGCCGCTTTTGCTTTCGGTAAAGGGGGTAGCTGTCAACTCCAGGCCTATCAGCGGCTCCAGCTCATTAAGGGCACGAATCCCGGCGCTGGCCCGATAGCGATGCGATTCATCCATCAACATCACCAGATCGGTCAGACCGGCCAGATAATTAAAATAGCTGTCGCCGATGGTTTCCCGCAGCCGTTTGATACGCGGCGCCTTGTTGCCGCGTACCTCGGCATTGATTTTGGAGATGTTAAATATATTGATGGCAACCGGTGAGAGCATATCCGTGGCGGCGGCACTCTCGTAACTATCACCGGTGACAATTTGCGGCGGATGGGTGGCAAATGTCGCAATGCCCTTGAAGACATATTTGGGGGTATTGGGGGTAAAGTCGTTAATCAGCTTGTCGTAAATGGTCAGGTTGGGGGCCAGGACAAAAAAGTTGCGAACCGCATGGGCCAGATGCAGATAGCTGATAAAGGCGCCCATCAAACGGGTCTTGCCCACGCCGGTGGCCAAGGCAAAACACAGCGAGGGAAAGTTCCGCTCAAAATCGGTCAGGGCCGGAAATTCGGCTGTCAGTGTGCTGAGCACTGCTGGCAGGTCACGCCCTTTCTGCAATATGGCAGGGGCGGCATCCAGCGCAGTGGCCAGGGCACGCAACGATTGTTCCTGAGGGGCACGCAGGCTGAGGCGACCGCTGATGGAATCAAGAATGCGGTTATCCATCAGTCTTCTCCCTTGCCGTTCATATCGGCAAACAGGTCGTCCCGGGTCTGCAATGCAGGCTTTTTCTGTATGGGCAGATTGGCCACATTCAGGCTGTAATCATCGTGTCCCCATTCACAGCGGTTCAGTACCATTTTGGGGATTTTTTTCAGGGTCAGATTGGCAAACCGGTCTGCCTTGCAGCGAAACGCGCCACAGCAGATCAGCAGGCTGCGGCCTTTGCCGACTTCATCGGCTAATACTTGCAGCTGTGCCAGCGACAGGGTCTGGGTGGTCACATAGATAAAATCGGTCTCGGTGGAATAGCCTTGTTGCCAGAACACAGCATCGGAGGGCGCATAGGTAAAGCCCTCCAGTTTGCAGATGGCCTCGGCCAGCATCTCCGGGTTATATGCCTTGCTGACCACCCAGCGGCCCCAGGCATCCTGCTCCAGTAACGAGGGTGCCACCCGGTAATAGCGAAAACCGCCGCCGCCCCGCCAGTTGACGGCTTTGCTAATACCGCCGGTATCTTCGCCGTCAATCACCCTTTGCAGACGGGGGATAATATGGGTATGGCAGTGTTCGCCCAGCTCCACCATAATCCAGCGCCGTCCCATCTTGTGCGCCACCGCCCCGGTGGTGCCGGAACCGGCGAAAGAGTCTAAAATCAACTCTCCGGGTTCTGTGGACATATGTATAATTCTGTGTATTAGTGCCTCCGGTTTTTTTCCATTAGGGAAAAGCACTTTTCCTTCCTTTGTCAGGTTATTGGTTTCGCTGACAAAGTTCCAGTAGGTGCCTTGTGTTTCTCTTTTGCATAGCTTGCCGCCTTTCTTTTCGGTGACATCCCGAAGCCATGTAAAAAGTCTGAATTTATCTCCCTTGTAAAATTGCTCGTATAGCTGGCCTTTATGCTTTCCTGATTTCGGCACATACTCTATAGAGTGTAAATCTTCTTTACTTCTTAATTCAGCTGCTTTTTCCACGACACGGGGACGAATGGAACTCTGAGGCATGGCCGTTTGAAAAATTCTGTCAGCATATTTATCATAAGCATGCTCTTCAGATATACCTTCGTCTTTGATGATCTGATTAATGGATTTGATTATTGGGTTTTTTCTGCTGTAAATTTTGATTTCATTGCCATCACCATCAACCGTTGAACCAATATATTCTTTATCTCCTTCACAAATAAGAACGCTCGTGTACTTCCAGCTTTTTCCTTCTTGTCTGTATGTTTCAACCAGATCAGAGATGGGTATGTAGTCATAAACTCCCTTAAAT
>JAPYNQ010000027.1 GCA_028289815.1 Gammaproteobacteria bacterium
TGTCACCGGTATGTGAACGAGTTTGCTTTCCGGTTGAACGAAGGCAACTGCGAGGTCGATACCATTGACCGCATTCGTGCCTTGTTTGTCGGGATGTGCAGTAAACGCCTGACTTACGCCGAACTGACTGCTTGGAAAACCGCAATGGCAATGAACAAGAAGATCGGTGCCAGTGAAAAACCGGTGGACTATTCGCACTCCACGTGAGATTTATAACCGATGCTAATGCAGATTTATGCGGATAATTCCCATTTAAAGCCTAAGGATGGAGTTTCCGGATTAATTTAAGCCAGACGAACAAGAGAGCGATAACGGACTTGGCGCACTAGGCAGCCCGTACGATTAAAATCGGGAAAGACCTCAGTGGCTTTTCCTAGATACTCAAGAAGATCACCGTGGCCAATTCGACAAGCATCTCCAGTGTATCGGTGACCGAGGTGCCGTGAAGGACATCACGCGGATACAGTGTGCTGCAATCGTCTTTTCTGCCACACCGACAGACTGCCCATTTGCCGGGATTCGCCCAAGCTGAATCGGTGCTTGTCCCCAGCAGCATTACCGCGACAAGCCCGCAGCCGACCCGATAGTCGCTGCCCCGGCGCTGTAATAGGGACCGCGTTTGTTCAGATGATGCTCAAAGACGTTGAACCCATGAGCATCACACTTCACATTCTGGCAGGTCGCAAACGGCAGGCTCAGCGAGAGGTAGTACTGGGCAATCGGACGCAGTGCCCGGTTCGATTTCAGGACAAAGGACTGGTCACAGTGCTTGCAGCAAAAGCGACCCTCAGCAGAAAGCCGGTAACGCTCATGATTATCATCATCTTTATCCGCCGCAGACTTCTGATTTCCGACCGGCAACTCCCCGTTGTAAGGCACGCCGAAGTTTTTGCACATCGGATTGCGACACGTCGCCCAACTAAAGGAATGTCCGAACTCCGGTAAGTCAATCTCAATATTAGCCTTTGAAGAAGCCATGGCAAAATCCAGACAGCACACAACTCCAGATCATGCCATTATTTTTTTCAACGAGATGAAAAACCGGAATCTAACTCTGATCGGCTGAATTTTAATAACTTACTGATTGATAACGATAAATCAGTAATATCTTGGATTATTGCTGTATAAAAAACTACAGAAAAAGTCCAAAAATTCCAAACGACTATGGCGGAGAGAGAGGGATTCGAACCCTCGATACGTGTTAACGTATACTCCCTTAGCAGGGGAGCGCCTTCAGCCACTCGGCCATCTCTCCCGATTTTTCAACGGTGATTATTTCCTGTTTTCATGTCGCTCGAGGGGAGGCTGATTGAGGATTTGGTCATGAATTTCCTTGCGGTGTATCGCTACATCATTCGGCGCATTCACGCCCAGCCGGACCTGATTTCCCCTGACTCTTAATACTGTTACGGAAATATTATCCCCAATCATTAACGTCTCACCTGCTCTCCTAGTTAATATCAGCATTACGCTTCTCCTTGCTCTCCGGAACGCCCCTATGGTATGATATTTCCACCTTATCTGCTTCAAGTTTTTACCAAGCCACTCTTGATTTACTACAAACAATTAGTATCACTCAGCAGGCGAGCAAAGACCAATTATAAATGCCTACTCTTGTTCAAGTTCAAATTTTTCATGCAGGGCACGCACTGCCAACTCCAGATACTTTTCATCAATCACGACCGAAATTTTGATTTCGGATGTTGATATCATCTGTATGTTAATACCTTCATTGGCCAGCGATTCAAACATGCCACTGGCAATTCCGGCATGGGAACGCATACCAACACCAACGATGGATACTTTTACAATTTTGGGGTCACCGGTCACTTCGCGTGCTCCCAGATCTGTAGCGACACGGCGTAGAACTTGCCGCGCCTTGTCGTAATTATTGCGATGGACGGTAAACGTAAAATCAGTCATATCATCCTGCCCCACATTCTGCACGATCATGTCAACTTCTAGGTTATCATTCGCAATCGGTCCTAGTATGCGATATGCCACACCCGGATGGTCCGGCACACCGGCGATGGTCAGCTTGGCTTCATCTCGATTAAAGGCGATACCTGAAATTTTTGGTTGTTCCATTCCTGCTTCCTCATAGCTAATCAATGTACCCTCGCCCTCTTCAAATGAGGATAGCACTCTTAATGGCACATTATACTTGCCCGCAAATTCAACAGCACGGCTCTGCAATATCCTAGAACCGAGGCTGGCCATTTCTAACATTTCTTCAAATGTAATGCGGGATAACCGGCGAGCTTCGGGAACAACCCGCGGATCGGTTGTGTACACACCATCAACATCGGTAAATATCTGGCATTCATCGGCTTCAAGTGCAGCAGCCAGTGCCACTGCCGTTGTATCTGAGCCTCCGCGGCCCAGTGTGGTGACATTGCCATTTTCATCAACTCCCTGGAACCCGGCAATCACAGTCACCCGTCCGGCAGCCAGATCTCTCTTTATTGCGGAGCTATCAATATTACGGATGCGTGCCTTGGAATGAACGTCATCAGTGAGGATACGCACCTGCCCACCAGTGTAGGAGCGTGCCGCCTGACCGCATTCCTGGAGCGCCATGCTTAACAGAGCGATAGTAACCTGCTCGCCGGTAGAGACCAGCACATCATATTCGCGTGCCACAGGCTGCCTGCTGATCTCGTTAGCCAGACCAATAAGCCGATTGGTTTCGCCACTCATGGCGGAAACCACGATGACCAAATCGTGCCCTTTCTTCCTGTAGCAGATAATTTTACTGGCTACCGCACGGATGCGCTCTGTTGTTCCTACCGAGGTTCCGCCATATTTTTGAACAACTAATGCCAACGAATTTTCTTATATCTTATAACTGGTTTTTGCATCAAGGCTATATTGTAAAAACAGCGAGAGCATAAGCCAATAAATAATGGGAAATTGAAAACCCTGATTCCATCAAAACACTCTCTATAATACCGGTTCGCCGATCAGGCGCCGCTCAACCCAGCCGGCTACCGACCGCAAGGCCTCCGGCAATGCATTGACATCGCTACCTCCCCCCTGCGCCATATCGGGACGACCACCACCACGGCCACCGACCTGTTCGGCCACCATGTTGACCAACTCACCGGCAGGAATTCGCTTGCTGGCATCTTTGCTGACACCGGCAATCAAACGGACCTTACCTTTTTCGACACCAGCCAGGACAATAGCAGCAGTACCCAGCCGGTCCTTCAGCTGATCAACCGTCTCTCGCAACATTTTCATATCGGCATTGTCCAGAGTCTCAGCCAGTACCCTGATACCGGCAGTCTCGGTTGCCCTGTCAGCCATATCATTGCCCCGGGAACTTGCCAGAACCGACTTGATCTGTTCCAGCTCCTTGTCCACCACACGCAGGCGCTCCATCATGGAGCGCACACTGTTTGCGATATCATGACGCGGACCTTTGACAATGGATGAAACTCTATCCAACTCGGCTTCCGTGCGGTATATCACATCAAGCGCGGTATCTCCGGTGACGGCTTCAATACGGCGCACACCTGCTGCAATCCCTGATTCCTGAGTGAGTTTGAAGAAACCAATATCACCGGTTCGCGCTACATGAGTACCGCCGCACAGCTCCAAGGAGAAATCACCTAGGCTTAGTACGCGAACTTCATCATCATACTTCTCGCCGAATAGCGCCATCGCACCTTCGGCAATGGCATCATCAAGCATCATCAGTCTGGTCCGTGCCTCGTGATTGCATCGGATTTGCTGATTGACCATACGCTCAACGGTGCAGAGCTCATCCGGCCTGACTGGTTCCGGATGAGAGAAGTCGAAGCGCAAATGATCAGGCGCGACAAGAGAACCTCTCTGTGTCACATGGCCCCCCAATACCTGGCGCAACGCCGCATGCAGCAAGTGAGTTGCCGAATGATTCAAGGTGATGGAGCGACGACGTTTGCGGTCAATGACCAGCTTTACCCGTTCACCGACATGCAACTCACCTTGCTGCAGCTTGCCAATGTGTACAATTGAATTCACCTGCTTGCGGGTATCCAATACCTCAAACAGGGCCGAGGCGGTCGCTATCGTACCCCGGTCACCAACTTGGCCACCGGACTCAGCGTAAAAAGGCGTTTCGTTCAGTACCACCGAGCCTTCCTGTCCACATTTCAGTTGGCTTGTGGCCTGCCCCTCGTATATCAGTACGGTAATCTCTGATGCACCGTCAAAGTGATCGTAACCGGTGAAGTCGGTCTTCATATCTGCACTGACTGCCTTATTATAGTCTGCTTTGAAGCTGCCCGCGGCACGGGCACGCTGACGCTGCTCGTCCATACAGGCCTCAAAACCTTCCATATCCATACCCAAATTGCGTTCACGAGCAATATCGGCCATCAGATCAACGGGAAAACCATAGGTGTCATAAAGCCGAAAAATTGTTGCCCCCGGAATATCGCCGGAAGACATACCATGAATATCCTGCTCAAGGATTTTGATGCCCTGCTCCAGCGCTTCGGCAAAGCGTCTTTCCTCCTGTTGCAGTACCTGTTCAACCTGGATGCGTGCCGCATTCAGCTCCGGATAGGCATCTCCCATCTCATGGCAGAGCGGACCAACCAGCTTGTAGAAAAACGGGCCTTTTGCGCCGAGCTGCTTGCCGTGGCGGATTGCACGGCGAATAATCCTGCGCAACACATAACCCCGGCCATCGTTGGACGGCAGCACACCATCAACTATCAGATAGGAACAGCTGCGAATATGGTCGGCAATAACCCGCAACGATTTTTGCTGACGATTTTTAACGCCAATAACTCCAGCCGCCGCCTGTATCAAGTTAATAAAGAGATCCGTTTCATAATTTTCATGAACACCTTGCAACACGGCAGCCAGTCGCTCCAACCCCATGCCGGTATCAACTGAAGGTTTAGGTAAAGGGTACATTTGGCCGGTTTCATCGCGATTAAACTGTATGAAAACAAGATTCCAGATCTCAATATAGCGGTCACCATCACCTTCTTCGGTACCGGGAGGACCTCCCTGACATTGCGGGCCGTGATCGTAGAAAATCTCCGTACAAGGGCCGCAGGGGCCAGTATCTCCCATAGACCAGAAATTATCGCTTTCATAACGCCTACCGCCGGGTTTATCGCCAATCCGAGAAAAACGCTCAGGGTCAACACCAATTTGCCGCAACCAGATATCGGCTGATTCATCGTCTTCTTCATAAACTGTTACCCACAGACGCTGCTCAGGCAAGCCGGCCTCCTCGATCAGAAAATCCCAAGCCAATCTGATCGCATCTTTCTTGAAATAGTCACCAAAACTGAAATTCCCCAACATTTCAAAAAAGGTATGGTGACGGGCAGTATAACCAACATTCTCCAGATCATTGTGCTTGCCACCGGCACGCACACAGCGCTGGGAACTTGCTGCACGGAGATAGCCACGTTGCTCGTGCCCTAAAAAGACATCCTTGAAGGGCACCATTCCGGCATTGGTAAACAACAATGTCGAATCATTCGACGGCACCAGCGTAGCACTCGGAACGACTTCGTGGCCTCTGTCCCGGAAATAATTAAGAAACATCTGACGAATTTCTGCGCTGCTTTTCATAAACTGGTAAGTCCATATCACTAACAGGCCATTGAAATCAGCCCATGCAAACATGGGACAAAACAAAAATGACTGCAAAAGAGCATTTTACATGTTACATGCGGTAAATGAGCATTTTGAGGACATTTTTAACGCCGTATCACGTTGCATGAATAGAATTTCAATAACCTGGTAAAAAAATGAGAACAGATTCTGACACAATTAGAATTACCAAACAGCCATTGCAACTTAAATCAGGTGTCATCGTCACCAAAAACAGACCGAATCTGCTCACCTGAAAATCCTCGCTGTCTCAGAAACCCTGAGCGCTTTGCCTTTTCACTGTAATCAAGAGGCAGCCTATCGGCAAATTTCTTCTGATACACTCTGGCAGCCAACCCGCACCAGTCGAACTCTCTCGAGCTTAATATCTCCTCAATCTGCATGACATCAATACCCCTCTGCTCTAATTGCATGGCAATCTTGAGCGGCCCATACCCGCACTCAAACCGTGACTGCGCATAGGATTCGGCAAAGCGCCGGTCACTCTGTAAGCCCTTTTCCACCAACCTCTGCAGGGCCTGTTCAATTTCCTTATCGCTGTAATCGCGTGCAGCAAGTTTGTGTCTTAACTCCTGCCTGGAATGCTCCCGGCGGGCCAGCAAACTCACCGCTTTGTGCAACACTGTAAAACCTTGCCTGAAACCTGCCGGCTTACCCATTCGTTACTACTCGACCAACTCTGCATTGATCATATTTAGAACCTGAACTGGCTCTTCAGCCTGATTAACCGGGCGACCAATCACCAAGTAACTGGCACCAGCCGCAATAGCCCGAGCAGGCGTCATAATACGTTTCTGATCGTTCATATCTGTTCCTTCAGGACGGATACCCGGCGTCACAAGCTCAAAACCGGCACCATGAGACTGTCGCAGGCGCTGCACCTCAAGAGCAGAACACACCACACCATCCAAACCTGCCTGCGCCGCTAATGCCGCCAGTCGATCAACATTTTCGGCAGGACCACCTACCAGACCTATGCCCTGTAAATCGGAAGTGTCCAGGCTGGTCAGAATGGTTACCGCCAGACAGAGCGGACGTTTTTTGTAACCGGCAACTGCCTCCGCAGCTGCCTCCATCATCTGTAAACCGCCCAAAGCATGGACATTTACCATCCATACACCCAACTCTGCAGCCACGCGACAAGCCGCCGCTACCGTATTCGGAATATCATGAAATTTCAGGTCCAGAAAAACCTGAAAACCCCTGGATTGTATTGACTCGACAACCCGCGCTCCCTCCCGAACAAATAACTCCTTGCCTACCTTCAGCCGGCATATTGAAGGATCAAGCCGATTCACCAACGCGACAGCCGATGCCATGTCTGAAAAATCCAATGCGACGATTACTTTCGGGTCATCCACTACTCCCCACTCCAAGAAACCTTGCTCTATTCGAAGTTTCCCTTAATTCCTGAAAAATTTTATGTTAGCCGTTTATGCACAAAAAATCGCGATTGTTTCTGTCTAAGAAAACCTGCGACAAACCCGAGGCAATCCACGGGCCACCGAGCGGTTAAAGATGATCAACACATATGGGACAATACCAACTCCTGAATGATTCTGCTTAAGTCACATCATGTCGTTGTTCATCGTACCCGAAATTCTCAACAAGCCTGACCACCAATATCAGTGGGGCCAATTATATGGTCCAAGCTACGGATTACTGCTACGACAGACCGCCATAACGGTTGATGCGCCACTGCTGATTGTGGTCTCCGGCAGTCAGGAAGCTGATGAGTTACTCGGACAGCTTGACTTTTTTACCAACGACACGCTGCCTGTCCGCTACTTCCCTGATTGGGAGACCCTGCCCTATGATGTGTTTTCTCCCCACCAAGACATTACATCCGCACGCCTTGAGGTATTATCACAACTACCCTCCCTCAAACGCGGCTTGCTGATTACAACAACCAGCACCCTGATGCAGCGGCTGGCACCTGTCGAGTATATACAGACCCATGCCATGATACTGAAAAATGGTGACATGCTGGATATTGACACATTCCGCACACGGCTCGGTAATGCCGGATATTATGCCGTACCACAGACCACCCAGCATGGTGAATTTGCGGTGCGCGGTTCCCTGATAGATGTTTATCCGATGGGCTTCGAGTTCCCCTATCGAATTGATCTGTTTGACAAAGAAATTGAGTCTATCCGTATCTTCGATCCAGAAAGCCAGCGCACTATTGAGTCTGTCGAAGAAATTAGTCTGCTACCGGCCAGAGAGTTCCCTCTGGATGAAAATGGAATCCGGTTGTTCCGCCGGCAGTTCCGCCGCAAATTTGAAGGCAATCCCAAGAGCTGCCCTATCTATAACGATATCAGCGACGGTCTGGCCAGCGCAGGAGCAGAGTACTATTTACCTCTGTTTTTCGAAGAGACAGCCACTTTATTCGATTATTTACCCCCAAACACCATCATTACGCTCCTGGATGAAGCTATTGCCGGAACCGAAGGCTTTCATCAGCAGATTGAGGCACGTTACGAATCTTACCAACACGATATCACACGCCCTGTTCTTGCTCCGGAACAGCTTTACATGAATGCCGACCAATTAGATACAGCTATCCGTAACCATGCATGCCTGAATTTGCAACACTACACCTGTGAAAAAGAAACTAAATTCATCAGGAATTTCAATACTGCGCCCATCCCGGATATGCACATTAACACACACGCAGAAGATCCGGCATCGGCACTCAGGCAGTTCATCAGAGACTTTCATGGCAGCGTACTACTGACCAGTGAAACCCGTGGTCAACGCGAAATACTGCTCGACCTGTTACGCGGTTGTGATATACGACCGGCACTGAGAGAGTCGTGGCATGACTTTATTACCAATCCGGCGCCGCTTTGTCTGACAGTATCAGACATCAGCACCGGCATGATACTGAAAGGCAGGCAGATCGCGATTATATCGGATCAACAGATACTGAGCCAACGTACACACCAGCTATCTGGTCGTCGCCGCCGCCGAGATGCCGGTCAGGTATTTACAGATTTGGTAGAGCTGCATATCGGTTCGCCTGTCGTCCATGAGGGACACGGAATCGGACGCTACCTCGGCCTACAGACACTGCATGTCAATGGTTATGACGAAGAATTTCTTGCCCTAGAATATGCCGGCAACAACAGGCTGTATGTCCCGGTCGCGTCTTTACACCTGATCAATCGTTACAGTGGTGGTCCGGAAGAGACCGCTCCGTTACATCACTTGGGCGGCGAACAATGGGCCAGAGTTAAACGCAAGGCTACCCAGAGGATACGTGACATTGCAACAGAACTGCTCGACATCTACGCTCGCCGTGAGGCACGGCCCGGATACAGTCATATCCTTGACCATGTAGAATATGATACCTTTGCCGAGAGCTTTCCTTTTGAGGAAACTGAAGATCAACTCAATGCCATCAATAGCGTCATTGAAGATCTGCAATCCGGCCGACCTATGGATCGCGTGGTGTGCGGTGATGTCGGTTTCGGCAAGACTGAGGTCGCCATGCGAGCAGCCTTTGTTGCAACACAGTCCGGCAAGCAGGTCGCAATTCTGGTACCAACTACACTGCTGACCCAGCAACACCTTCAAAACTTTCGTGACCGTTTTGCAGACTGGCCGATCAAAGTCGAGGCATTATCCCGCTTTCGCAGCACAAAGGAAGCCAGCACCATTATTAAACAGCTAAAAAACGGCGAGATTGATATTATCATCGGGACCCATAAACTTTTGCAAAAAAGTATGCAATTCAAAGACCTCGGCCTATTAATTATTGATGAAGAACATCGCTTTGGGGTCCATCAGAAAGAAAAGATAAAGAAACTGCGCAGCCAGGTTGATATACTGACACTCACAGCAACGCCCATTCCCAGAACACTGAATATGTCACTATCCGGACTACGAGACCTGTCTATTATTGCCACTCCACCAATGCAGCGACTATCAGTAAAAACATTCGTTAACGAATGGCGTGACCAGCTGATCCAAGAGGCATGTCTGCGTGAAATCAAACGTGGCGGCCAAGTCTATCTCCTGCATAACGACATTAGCACGATTGAAAAAACGGCCGGCAAAATCCGCGAACTGATTCCCGAGGCGCGAGTCGAGATTGCTCATGGTCAAATGCGCGAGCGGAAACTGGAACAGATTATGCTTGATTTTTACCATCGCAAATATAATGTGCTGGTCTGTACAACCATTATTGAAAGTGGCATTGACGTACCAACGGCCAATACCATCCTGATGAATCATGCCGACAAGTTCGGCCTAGCGCAGCTTCATCAATTGCGCGGACGTGTCGGACGCTCGCATCATCAGGCATATGCCTACCTCATTATTCCACCCCGCAAAACCATGACGGCTGATGCCATCAAGCGTATAGAAGCGGTAGAATCACTGGAAGATCTTGGTGCCGGATTTTCACTGGCAAGCCATGATCTGGAGATTCGCGGCTCGGGGGAACTGCTAGGAGAGGAACAGAGCGGTCAAATAACCGAAATCGGTTATGCCATGTACACCGATCTGCTGAAACGCGCAGTCAGTGCACTCAAGTCAGGGAAAATACCGGAACTGGACCAGCCTCTGCATCAGGCGCCAGAAATTAATCTGCACATACCCGCCCTGCTACCGAATGAATATCTGCCGGATGTTCATACCCGGCTGATTCAATATAAGCGCATTGCCAATGCTGAGGACAAGGCCGCCCTAAAAGATTTGCGAGTGGAAATGATTGACAGATTTGGCCTGTTGCCAGATGCTGCCAACAACCTGTTTGCTCTGGCCGAGCTAAAGATACAATCACTGCGACTCGGTATCCTGAAGATTACTGCCAACAATACGGGAGCGCGTATTGTATTTGATGAACAACCCAACGTAGATATCAATCACCTGGTTGAATTAATCCGACAATCTCCGGATATTTATCGCTTTGATGGTAAAAACAAATTCAGATTACATATAGAAATGCCAGAAGCAGAAGACCGCTTTAATGTAATTTCACAGCTACTAACCCAACTAGACATGAGAAAGGCCGCGTAAGCGGACACAGTGCTGCCATGAATAGAATAGTCACTATTCTGCTATTATCCCTGTTTTGCTCTGCATCGGCCGATGCTGCCTATGATGGGCACTGGTACAAAGTAGAAATTATTATTTTCGCACACAACAACTCCGCTGCGCTTCGGGAAGAATACTGGCCACCAGAGCCGGGGCTTCCAGACATGTCTGGCGTGGTTTCACTTACCACCGGTATCACGGACTCCGAACAGCTGCCGAGCCGGATAACAGGCTTTGAACAGCTGCCGATGCAAATGCTGAAGGGCGCACTATCCCGCCTGCAGGGCTCGAATCGTTATCGCATCATCCATGCTACGGCTTGGAAACTGCCTGGACTGTCTCAAACAGCGGCCCCGCCCCTACGCATTCAGGCGGGCCATCGTCACCCCTTGCCGACAACGGTCACGTCCCTGACCCAAGGCACACACGCTCAACCCATTATTCGACAACAAGCCATTGACAGCATACTGTATGAAATTGACGGGCGAATTAAAATTTCGTTAAGTAAATACCTCAATGTTGACACAGACCTGCTCTTCCATAACAATATCCTTCTACCCAACCCTGACGGTGTACCGGTACAAAGCCTGCGCACTTTTCGTCTAACCGAGTTCAGGCGCATGAAAAGCAATACCGTTCACTATCTCGATCATCCAATATTTGGTGTTGTCATCGGCATAGATCGCTTGTAACCACGGAAGAACAACTATCAGTATCAATTCAATCAGGCTGTCTTAACGAGACACTCCAGGTTCGCCATCTGCCTGATTGTCGAACCGATAAGCTCACGCACTCTTTTCATGCCTTCATGCAGGTTTTTTCGAATCTCAGCCAAGGTGATCTGGCCTTCACTGCGCCCGGCTGCCTTGTTTGCCACCACATTGATTGCTGCGTAGCAAAGATCAAGCTCCTTTGCCAGTGCCGCCTCCGGCATTCCCGTCATCCCTACCACCGTACAACCATCTTTTTCCAGCCTGTTTATTTCAGCTGCAGTTTCCAAGCGGGGACCCTGCATGGCAGCATAAACCCCCTTATGAACCACCCCGACACCATTCGCCTCGGACCCATTGCAAATAAGTTGACGCAGCTGCGGACAATATGGTTCGGTGAAGTCAATATGGGTTACCTGTGCTAAGTCATTTTCAAAAAACGTATGCTTGCGTGAATATGTGTAATCCATGATCTGATGAGGGATGACCAGCATACCAGGTTCCAGTCTGTCGGTAATACCACCAACAGCCGCCACAGCTATAACATAGCTGACCCCAACCTGCTTCATCGCCCAGATATTCGCCCGGTAATTCACCTTATGCGGTGGAATGGTATGACCATAGCCGTGGCGCGCAAAAAAAACGATTTCATGTCCATAAAATCGACCATGGATAAGCGGCCCGGAAGGTTCCCCGTAAGGAGTACGGATCATTTCCTTCCTTACAAGCTCCAAGCCACTCAGCTCAGTAAGACCGGTACCACCGATAATAGCCAGTCTATCCACTTTGCTGTTCTTCCACAGCATAAATCGCATCCAGATTACGAAAATATCCCCTGTAATCCATACCGCAACCAAATACATATCGATCCTCTACAGACACACCGACATAATCAGCGGAAACAGTCGGAACACGCCTGTCATGCTCCTTTACGGCTAGGACTGCCGAACGCACACAGTTTGCACCCGCACTGATACAGGCATCGCGAATATTTTTCAGGGTCACACCCTCATCCAGAATATCATCGACCAACAATACATCCCTGCCTTTAACCGATTGCTCTGGGAAATATACCCAAGCAATTTCACCGCCCCGTGTTTCACCATGATAGCGCGTCACATGAGCATAATTCAGCTCCAGACAATGGCCGATACGCTTCAGAATTTCAACCGTCAGAAACAGCCCGCCACTCATAATACAAAGCACAAGCAAGTCTGCGCCGTCCAGGTCCTTCCCGATTTCCTCCGCCAAGTGCCCATAGACTCGCTCCATATGCCTAGCATCCCACAAACAATCAGCTGACTGTTTGACTTTTAATAACTCCTCCACCATATTACTATTCACTGCAATAAACACCATTATTACTCAGAACCACCTTACACGATAACAGTTGAACACCCTTGCAGGAACCGATAATATCGTTTCTAGATGAACATGCACCAAATGGAGATCAAAAATGTTTTTTGGCCGCAGTAACAATAAACTGAAAGCACGCATTAAAGAACTTGAAGAGGAAAATAATCGGCTTCGTGAGGCGCTTAGATTCTATGCAGACCCCAAAAACTGGAGTGAAGGACATAAATACCGCGACGCAGATGATGCCACCATTTTTCAGGATAGCGGTACAACAAGTGCTTCCGTGGATATGGGTGCAATCGCTTTACGTGCCTTGAAAAACAAGTAAATTAAGGCTTATCGGCCTAAGGTTGCGAAAATTCACAGTAACTGTTCAAATTATAACCAACTCATGACAGATATCGTAATCATACCTGCCTGTGTTGGCGTACCTTTAATTTAAGGAATCCATGCCAATAAAAATCCTCATAGTGGATGATTCGGTGTATCACCTCCGCGTGCTGAAAAAACTGATTCTGGCGAAGTGTCCCGATTTTCATATTGAAGGTTACGACCCTGTCGCCAAAGGAAAGCCGGATAAAGATTTTAACTGGGCAAACTATAATTTACTTATCCTAGATTACCAGCTTAACAATGGCACCGCCTTGGATTGGCTGCAAACATACCGCAATCATCCGAACTTCCCGGCCACGATTATTGTTACCGGCGAAGGCAATGAATCCATTGCTGTGAGTGCCATTAAACTTGGTGCCAGCAACTATCTGACAAAGAACGATCTAAGCCCACAACGTCTAAGTTCAGCAATACTGGAAGCCATTGAGGAAAAAACCCAGGAACTCACAGCTATCAATGGTGACACTGAACCAGCTACGATTCCCAATACTATCCCCTTCAATACAGCAGTATACAGATCTAGCCAAAACAACAGGAAGTCCAGCACAAGCGGACAAGGGTGGAGTAAGCTGAAAAGAGACATAGACGAAGTCACTCCGAACGAGTTACCGTTTACTCTTGATGATATTCTCGGTGGCAACGTAAAAATCAGGGACTACCGAATCATTGGCTATATAGGTAAGGGCGGTATGGGCACGGTGTTCCGTGCCAAACGCAAGCATCAGGATGAAACCGTTGCGATTAAGCTGCTCCATGGCCGGAGAACCGATGATGCAACGGTCATACAGCGATTTATTGAAGAGTACAACATCATTGAAGAGCTAAATCATCCCGGCATCGTCAAAGTACATTCGCAGGGTTTCGCCGATGATCATGCCTATATCATCATGGAATATCTACCCGCCGGTCACCTGAGGCAGGCTATAATACGTGGCATCGATCACAAACAGGCGATTGATTATGGCTATAAAATCGTCTCCGCCCTAAATGAACTACATAAACATGGCATTGTTCATCGTGACCTTAAGCCGCTCAATGTTCTGTTTCGTGAAACCAATGTACCTGTGCTGGTGGATTTTGGTATCGCCAAGAACCTGACGCGCAGAGATCTGAATCTGACATCGGAAGGCACCATGGTAGGAACGCCGCTTTATTCAAGCCCGGAACAAATCAAGGGAGAACCATTGGATCATCGCAGTGATCAATACGCATTTGGCGTCATTTTCTATGAGATGTTAACCGGATGCAGGCTTTTTACGGGTCCAGATATCTCTGAGGTGACCCTAAAACACCTTGAAGATGAACCCCCTCCATTGCCGGATAATTATTCTGATTTACAGCCGATCATGGATAGGCTGTTGGCAAAAAAACCCCGAGGGCGCTTCAATGCCACCGAAGAATTAATGGTAAAACTGAATAAATTTCTATAGGGAACTCCGAAAAACCATAACAACCACTACGAAGCAAAACAAGACATCTCTAGACAACAGATTTTCAGCAATCCCCTGATGTGTATTCGATTTCTATGCTATTCAGATAGGCTTTCAGATCCTCTATATTGCGATTAATTCCCTGTTGATCTTTTACAATCGCGGCAGCCTCAATCAATGTACCGATATCGGTTATATGCTGAAAACCATAACTTGCACCACAACCTCTAAGGTTATGTCCGGTAATACGAATACTTTCATAATCTTCCCGACTAGTCAGTTCAGTGAGCTTGAGAATATCTTGTCGGCGGTTTTCCAAAAAGTCCGGGATCAAGGGCGCGAACAAAGCATCCACAACCACAGTGATTTTTTCACTGTTCATTAACAGGCGCTACAGTACCGACAGTATGATACACAGCGAGCAAAAGCCTCTAAAAATCTACTTACGCGAGATACCATAACAGCATTGTGGGAAAATGATCATATATTAACATATACGCTGCGGTCATCGCATTTTTCTCTGTAACCACACACTAAGGCTTTTCACGGTTATCACTATAAGTTGCTTCTCCAAATAGAGGTCTATCAAATTCTGTAATATTCCTATTATAAAATATTACTGGCTTAAATTTTTTCTTATTGGTTGAGTGGCTGATTGTACGCTTCAAAACAAAATCAAAAAGCAGAGGGTTTACATCATAAATTTCTTTCAGATAGTATCTTTGATCCGCTGTAATATGCCCCGAATTCACCAAAGCATACATCTGGATAACAAAATTTACAGCCGGCAGCGGATAATCACTGCCGTTTACCAATTTATGATGAATATCGTCTGCATCAAGTATCTTGTCCAAAGTAACAGGCTTTCGATTGAACAGAGTCACAGCTGATATATCCGCATACAACTGACCTTCGTAACGCTCATCCCGAAGCATTTCTATGGCAACATCAACATAAGGAGTATCCGGCTCGCAGGTCACGTTTTCGTCTTTATCGCACTTACCAAGACTGGCAGTATGGGCCATGATGACCCTGACACCCCTTGATAAGGGCCTCTTTAGATAAAGCGGGTTACCGAATCGCTGATATTCCGTAGCCTCAACCGCTTTTTCTTCGCCCGTATGGCTAATCAATGTCATATCAAAACTGACCAGTGCCTTATAATAGTTATTGAGCTTTGCCGCTAACACAGGGTCCTGTGCATCCGGATTGATCCCCATGGCATTCGGTAGCCACTTTACAAACCGTACGCCCTGTTCCGCGTATTTCCTCAATTCGGAAACGGCATCATCACGATAGGGGTGCACAGAAATTATCGGAAAGAAATAACCTGGATACTGCTGAACTATCTGCATTATTCTTTTATTAGGGACATGGAAGGTACTCAGTTCCTTATCCGGCCTGCCCTGCGTATCATGAAAATAATCGAAAGCCATCAAGCCAAATCGACCATGATACGGCAGATACTTAATCAATCTGACAAGCCGCTCCATATACTGCTCATCGGCCTTATCTATATCCTTGATATCCGCAGCACTTTTATATACAACAAATCTTGTATAGCCCGGGATGTTCATCAGGCTTTGCCAACCCTCATTAACAAAAGTTCCGTATTTATGCGGATTTAGACCAAGCACATGAACGTGATAATCAGTTAATTGATTCGTGTCAATATCCCGATAAGATTCCTGCACCAGCGCCACTGCCCTTGGACTCAGCTTACCAGTATCCTCCGGCTGCCTCTCGAATGCGCCCCCCAGCCAGCGACAACCGCTTAGCATAAATAACATCAAAAGTGGCAAAAAATAAAGCCCCGATTTTGACAGGATGATGCTCATATCTCAATTTGCCTCTACACAAATATCTGATAATTTCACTGCCGCGCAAAATCCAACATTTTCTGCGTTGACCTCAACGCTTCGACACGCACAGACTCTTTGACATAAACTTCGTTATCACCGGTTTCCAGAACATGTAACAAGTTATGCAGCCCATTCATAGCCATCCAAGGACAATGCGCACAGCTCTGACAAGTCGCGCCTTCCCCAAAAGTTGGTGCCTCAATCAATTTTTTACCCGGTGCCGCCTGACGCATCTTGTAAAAAATACCATTATCCGTAGCAACAATAAACTCCTTATTGGGAAGCTCCCGTGTCGCGTTAATTAACCGGGTTGTGGAACCGACGACATCAGCAAGCGCGATAACCGACTCAGGCGATTCAGGGTGCACCAGAACGGCCGCCTGCGGGTGCTGCCCAACAAGTCGCTCAAGCGCTCGGACACGAAACTCACCATGAACAACACATTCCGCCTGCCAGAGAAGCATGTCGGCACCTGTCATTTTCTGTACATAGCGCCCTAGGTGGCGATCCGGTGCCCAAATCATTTTCTCACCTCTATCGTGCAGATACCGAACCACCTTTAATGCAATACCAGATGTCACCACCCAGTCCGCCCTCGCCTTGACCTCAGCACTGGTATTGGCATAAACCACCACCGTTCTGTCAGAGTGTATATCGCAAAAACACACAAAATCCTCAGCCGGACAACCCAGATCCAGAGAACATTCAGCTTCCAGCGTGGGCATTAACACCCGTTTCTCCGGATTTAATATTTTTGCCGTCTCGCCCATAAAACGAACACCGGCAACAACCAGCGTGGAAGCTGGGTGCGTATTACCGAATCTAGCCATATCAAGCGAATCAGAAACAAAACCACCGGTTTCCTCGGCAATTTCCTGCAACTCAGAGTCGGTATAATAATGCGCCACCAAAACCGCATCCTGCTCTATAAGCTGCCGCTTAACCTGCTCCCTGACAAATTCGCGGCGCTCGCCCAGATAATGCGGCACACAACCTTCAACCTGTGCTGTCACCGGAAAATTTACCACCGGAAAAAAAGGAATATCAACCTTCGCCCCCATAATACCCTCAACACCTCCTAAATTGATGCTCCAGAATGAATACCTATGCCAAAATACCTGTAGGAATCAGGCAGCAAAAATAAATCCGCATCCACATGATAATCTACCTCCACATTCTCCAGCGAACGCCTGTATCCGGTTGCGTCCCACTGCCGAACAGGAAAACCTTTACTCATATATGTTTCCGGGACATAAAGATAATTGGCAAGGAAACAGGGTGTCTGCAGCTCCAACGGCGTCACCTCACGCACCTCCTGCTGCTGAGTGGCCAACAGGTTCTGATAAGCCACCAGCATCTCCGACACCTCCGGCAAAAAACCGTCCGCCGCAACAACGTGATAGCATAATCTGTCATCTGCAAAAAACCGAAAATACCGTGTAGGAATACCCGCTATAGCAGGCATATCCTCGTCCTCAACATACTCCTCACGCAATGCCAGATCCGCAGAGGCAGATATGTAAGAGCCCATTGGTTCCACCACAAATATCTGCCGATTATCCGGTAGCACACTGTAAACCCGGTTTTCAGCATGGTCATACAAAACAAAATCCGATGCATCCGGACCATCGTCAATCCGGATATACCGCTCGGTAACCAGCATCCTGACATTATATGGCGCAACACCGGATTCTGCTTCCTCAAATAAAAGCAAAGTAGCCGCCACCGTACCAGATGCCTTCGCCACCTCGACCGCAACATCATGGACAGATTCAGATACCGACTGAAAATATGGCGTGTCACATCCATACAACCAAAGGCCGGAAATTAAAATAAACCAGTGCCAAAATTTCTTGATCATCATTACCTGATTCCTGCTGTAAACAACCAAACTCGCGCACCCACAACAATATCAAAACAATCCGCGATATGCACATAGCGACTAAAAAACCTCACAGACAAGCCCTGCTATTTTCACACCTTCTATCCTGTTGCTACTACCTTTTTATACTCTGACTTGGTAGAACTCTGCCGTTAGGAAGGAAAGCGGGAGATTGATTTGATGAGGAAGAAACCGGAAAACCAAGAAAGCGGCGCCAGATAACAGATGGCTGGCTAACTGTACACTCTCGCCAGAGTTGCTCACCCGAATCTCATACGCACTACCGGGGTACAAACAGCTCGACAATTAAAGGAGAGAACCGAATAAACCGGCATAAGAATTCTCCATCGATGTCCAAAGGTCGAGAGATACAGGTACAGCGCATTCTGG
This sequence comes from Gammaproteobacteria bacterium, assembly GCA_028289815.1. Taxonomy (GTDB): domain Bacteria; phylum Pseudomonadota; class Gammaproteobacteria; order JAJDYQ01; family JAJDYQ01; genus JAJDYQ01. The sequence continues at coordinate 18,698 of JAPYNQ010000027.1, forward strand.
AATACGGGCTTCGCACTGAAAAGGCTACCCGGGTTCAGGTTTGAACATACCTACTGCCTGCAAGTGGCTGACCCGGCATATTGCAAGGGTTCAGATGGTTTGGTGAACAAACCCTCCGGAACACCTTCCCATCACACCAATGCACAGCGGCAGAAAAGAGCTGGCATACAACATCAGAAACAGCACACATACCAGTAAGTCAGCCGGATCGCCAGCGCGGTGCACCAGACCGTAGAACGCATCATGAAACGACCCCCGACCTCAGCCGGCTTTCCAGTCCCGGAACCGTCAGTGCCTGTCAGATACCATATCTGCCCATACCACGGCAATAGGCTGCGCCGGGATAGCAGGCACCTAGAGTACCCTAGTCAACGCATCACTCACAATTCAGGTGGGCTTATCCGGTTGCCGGATGGGAATACGTGCATGCGCCGCCATCAGTGTTCATTCCCACTCAACCTCGCCCGCACACAGCGCCTGTGCCGTATTGTGTGCTACCCGGCTACTTCCAGCCCTCGCGGTACCACTTTCTTCCCGAGTAATGACCGACAATGATCCCTGCTAACGCTCAAAACGCTTCCGGCAATTACACCAACATTTGAAACGGCACAACAACCGGCATCAATCACACAACAGCCTGCAATACCACATTCCTATTCAAACCTTGAGGGTTCCACTAGACAGTGTGATACGCTCTCATAGCTAATATTGCGACAGGCTATTAAAAATCACCTTCCGCTGCCCGCTCCATTATATCGCGGATTGTGGCGCGCACACTCAGTGCCTCTTCTTTAAGATAGTCCGGCAACGTCGCACCGCCCCAAATCATCATATCCATGTCTAGGGCTATAACCAGAACTTGCCCTGTATCTTCAATCAGAGAGATTCTACAAAGCAGACAGGCTGAGTACGCATCGTTATGTTATACCATGTTCATGGTCGTTAACGGATTACAGAACATATAAATTTTCAAAAAGCGTTGCTGCTCTTCCGTCATCAGCTAAACCTGCTCGGACAAAGGCAACTCTCCGACATTTTTTATGTTGTGCTCGTTGGCTACGTTCTTCATGGATATTTCAACATCTTCGACCGTCAGGCCTGTCTCTACAGGAATTTTCCAAACGGTCACAGCAGCAGAGTTTTTGGTTTCGATCAGTCGATCCGGCATGGCTTTATACACTTGTGAGGCTTTGGGATTCAGCTCATCGCCAAACCGGATAAGGGCCGGAATATCCCGGTTTTCCATCGTCGCCAACATTCTTTCGGCATCAATTTCTTGCATGCGGGCCATCATGGGCTGTATTCATCGTACATTGGCTTGTACTTTGAGTAAGCATAACCGCCGCCTATAAGGGCCAGCAGGCCGAGCATGGCCAGTATGTTGCGCAGAACTTCCATGAATTTCTCCCTAATCGAGCTTAGAAACCTGTGAATCTATCACGGGCTAGCGCAACGGAGCAAAGTGCTCCTGTAAGTTGTACGCCCGCTGTTGATCCAGACTATGAATAATTTGCAGGGTGTTTCTGGCACGCGGGTAATCACCGTTTTTGAGTAACCGAACTATGGCTTGGGAGTACGCAGTAACGGCAAGCTCTGTTTGTCCAAGGGAAAAATAGATATTGCCCAGCTCTCCGGCAAAATCGGGGTGATTGCTGTATTCCCTCATAAGGTATTGGTACTGCTGAACAGCTTGCTGCACTTTGCCTCTGTGCCACGCCTGCCTTGCCGTCACCAAGCCGGCAAGGGCATTTTGTTTCCGCTGAGAGAACCCGCTTTCCGGCATAGTTGCCAAGGGGTGGGGCGATTCACCGAAAGATGCCGTTGTGCGCCGGATTGCCTCGGTATGCCGCGGGTAGGCTGGCTTCTTATCCTGTGACTGTGTGACGTTTGTCGTATTTATTGCGAGCCCAGCCTCTGCGGACGCACTATTGACATCGCCGTCGCTCCGGCTCTGTGCAGAACTATCACCAGCCTGCGGACTACTCCGTGCAGCGGCCGCCACCCGACCTGCTTCATTACGAGCTTGCGCTGTCATCGGTCGCGACTGAGACAGGCCCGATTCCATGACTGTATCCTGCCCCTGTCGAGGTTGCGGAATTCTAGGCCGGCTTGCGGCATCAGGCCTGACTAGGGCAGCTGACGGGGGCAACACCGGCGGTTTTACCGGTTTTTCTACAGAGTCGGACTGCTGCAGAGCCGGTAATTTTATGCCGGCCTTATGCGCTGGTTCTGCATTAACAACCTGATTATCCATCGTATCGGCAACCATCGCCATTCTCACCGGAGCCGTATCATTCGCGCTGGCAATATCTGATATCTGCGAGTGGTCGACCATGAGGCCGTTATATTGAACAATATCTTCTACCAACTTACGAAAGGCATCATGTTTTTCATAGGCTACCCAGCCGGCTATCAGCAGAATAATAAAGGCGATTAAATTTGCAACGATGTTCATTATATTTACCACTCTTAATAAAGCTCTGCTGTGAGCGCCAGTATTTCGTTAGCCGCCTTGCTGCTCGGTTCAAGCTCGTAAACGGCCAGTCCCTCGCTGAAAGAACGTCGAAATGCGGTCCTTTGCCGCAACCTAGAGTTCAGCAACCGGATACCCGGCAATGTTGCCAATGCAGCGGCAGCCTCGTCCGACTCACGCACCGCATGATGTGTATCCGCACGGTTTATAAATGCGAGCAATTCCAGCATGTCATCACCCTTCGCCTGTTCGATAATGCGGATAAACCGCTGAGTTGACCATATGTCAGCTTGGCTGGGCGGAACCGGGATAACAATTCTGTGACATACTGTTATCGCCTTTTTCATGCCATCAATGTTAGCCGACCCTACGTCTATCAGGACATCACCACTATGAGACAGCAGTTTGCCGGTCAGCTGTATGTCCGACAGGTAAACCGGAAACTGCGGTTTATAACCTTCTTCGGCACGGATTGAGGCGACATCATGGAGTGTTTTTTGCGGATCAAGGTCATAGGCAACAACAGTACGACCCGCCATGGCAAGCCACACACCGATGTTAAAGGCTACCGTGCTCTTGCCTGCTCCGCCCTTCAAATTACCGATCACTGTAATCATTAGCCGAGACTTGCATTTTTTATCATGGTTGCCATTGGTATCACAGCCGGCCATACGGACCACAGTGCTGCTTTGGTCGCTGGGTATAGGGCACATACTGCATCTGCGGCAAGCCGGAGCTTCCATATCCCGGAGGCGACTGTACGGCAGGCACACCCCAATCCCACCAGTTTCTCTGAACTGGACCCGACTGCCGATTCGCATGCCCTCCATATTGCCGGGGATTACCTTCACAGTCCCCACCTTTCAGCAGCTTATCAGCGGTTTCATTAAAATTATCGGGCGACAGTATCGTCTGATCGGGAGCGACCCTCGGCAGAGACTCCCTCCGGGCCACATCATTTTCCAGGGACTGATACGGACCGGCTGGTGCCGGCGGCATGGCAACCAACAACGATGGTATAAGCGATAATAGCGATATGGCTGTCAGTCTAAAGTACCGCATGGGAAACACCAGTGAGGAAATATCGTGCTCCCAGTGTAGCACAGGAGACCGCCCCTGTGATTGAAAACCTTAGCCGGCGTATAAGGAACTTACGATGCTGTTCGTAGTCTTAGAGGGTCATCTTTACTGATCAGGTAGCCCACATGAAAAAGCATTTGGTCCACATGCTTCTGCTCTCCCTCATTACGGCATTTTCATCGGGCTTACTTGCGATGGAAGCAACAGCAAATCAGCGTACTGCCACCTTTGCAGGCGGCTGCTTCTGGTGCATGGAAAAACCTTTTGACACGCTGGAAGGTGTTATATCGACCACATCCGGCTATACCGGTGGACACACCGATAATCCGACTTACAGGCAGGTCACTTCCGGCAGTACCGGTCATACCGAGGCGGTACAGGTTGTATATGACCCCGACAAGGTTACCTTCGAAGAATTACTCAGGACTTATTGGGTCAATGTCGATCCACTCACCGACAATGCCCAGTTTTGCGATCACGGCAACCAGTACCGTGCTGGAATCTTCTACCATGATAAAGATCAGAAACAGGCAGCCTTGGCTACCCGTGAGGACGTAAGGAGCAAATTCAAGGATAAGAAGGTTTATACCGAAGTCACCCAGTTTACCAAATTCTACCCTGCGGAAGATTACCATCAGGACTACTATCTGAAAAACGCCGTGAGATACAATTATTACCGCTGGCGCTGTGGCCGGGATGCCCGGCTGCAGGAGTTATGGGGTAAGGCAGCAAAACATTAGCAGGCTGCTAGATTTCCTTGGGCCGGTACAAGCCGACAAGCCGGCATTTTCCTGACTGTTCAAGGGCTTTCCGGGCCTCAACCCTGAAATGGGCGATTGCCGCCGTGACCATGAGCTTACCGGGCTCGGCCAGATCAGGCATCTCAGCGGAAACACAACTCACAGCACGGTCCATACCAGGATTATGTGCAAGCACCATGATGCGCCTGTTTTTGTTTACACAAGCAGCTGCACTCTCCAATAGAACTTCTTCGTCCGCCAAGTACAGTTTTTCATCAATCAGCACTTGCTCTGGCCTTAATGACCAACCCTTGCTGAGGAACTTGAGCGTTTCTTGTGTGCGCCTAGCCGGTGAAACCAGAATACGGTCGGGAGTCAAAGCGTTTTCCTGTAAAAACATGCCCATGCGCTTTGCGTCCCGACGACCGCGCCTGCTTAGTGGTCGATCTATATCTGCCAAATCATTCTGCCAATCGGACTTTGCGTGTCGCATCAACAGTAACTCAAACACAGCGATTTCCCCTTCGTCTCATTACTCCAACCAGTCGAGCAAATAATAAAGCAATTGCCCTTCAGATGATTTTGATGGGCCATGGACGAGGGCTGCATATTTTTTATTGTCGGGATCTGCTGCAATCAGTGCAGCTTGCTTGTCCTCTACCAGTTTAACCGCCCCGGCAGAAAAACGGTTACGGCTTTTGCCGGGGACATAAACAACGGCATAACACTGCCGAGACACTCTGCCTGCTTTATCCGGCGGCACCATTCCTTTCATGATTTTTCCTGAACCGGGTCAAAGCCACTATTGCCATGAGAGTAAATAATATATGGGAGCCCCGGCAACCTGCTATGTATTGTAATAGGGAATTATATCGCAAAGTGCCCCTCGCGGCGCGGTTATTTCCGGGCGCAGGGCTGCCGCCGCCGGACGTAGCGGACTTCGACCGAGGCAACGAAGGCGCGAACCATGTCCTCCGAGGTCACGCCGGGGAACTGCTCTGCGAGCGGCGGTAACACTTCCTCTACCTCCGCCTTGCTCGGCTGATAGCTCGGGTGCGTCAACTTGATGACGCGGCGTGGCGGGCGCCTAGCGCGTTGCCTGATCATGGGGTCGCTCCTTCGATTTCGCTGGCAGGGACAAGGCGGTAGTGACGTTCCTCTACGATCTTCACTGCGCCGTGCTTCATTGTTAGTTCGAACAGCGCAACTGTCTCGTCTGGCATGAATGCAGAATCATCGTCTTCCATACTCCCAACAAGTCCTGCTTCAAATCCGGGATAGGTCCGTCAGGGTTCGTTCGGACCATCCCTCTCAGCCACGGGGACGATATTCCCGTTATAATGCCGAACATGAATCCACCCGCATCAACCTTCATGCCTCTGATACTGCTGATATTGCTGGTAAGCTGTTCTCCGGGTACCAGTCAAATCGAACGAATCAAGAAAGATAAAAAGCTCAGTGTTGTCACCCGGAATGGCCCTGCCACTTACTATGAAGGCCCATTTGGCCCGACCGGACTAGAGTATGATCTGGCTAGGGAATTTGCCGATTACCTAGAGGTAAAACTCGAAATCGTTACCGAGAGTAATCCGACCGATATGTTCCAGCGCCTGAAAGCCGGTGAGGCCGACATAGCCGCAGCCGGTTTAACTATCACAAAAGACAGAAAAAAATTTCTCCGCTTTAGTGCCAGTTATCTTGATGTCACACCACAGCTGGTGTACCGCATACGAAGCGGTAACCGCAAGCCTGGGAAAATTGAAGATATCATCGACAAAAATATACAGATTGCCGCAGACTCTCCCTATATTGAGGTACTCAAAAATCTGCGCAAAAGATATCCCGGTTTGAGCTGGTACGAAAACAATGAGTATAACGCCGGCGAATTGATGCGACTCGTCCAAGAGGAAGTTATTGACTATACGGTAGCTGGTTCCACCGAAATAAAACTCAAGCAGCATTTCTATCCGGGACTTGCGGTCGCCTTTGACCTGGGTAAATCCGATAAAACCGGTTGGGCAATACACAAAAGTGCGGATTATGCCCTCCTGAACGAGATTCAGGCATTTTTTGCCCGAATCAATAGAAACGGCACTTTGGAAACCTTAATTAGTAAACATCTGGAACGCGCACGCCCACTCAACTACGTTGGTACCAAGGCATTTATGCAGGATATTTCCAGCCGCCTTCCGAGCTACGTGGCGAGCTTCAAAAAATCGGCGGCAAAATACGAACTCGACTGGCGGTTACTGGCCGCAGTAAGTTATCAGGAATCCCACTGGAATGCACAGGCAGTATCCCCTACCGGCGTCAGAGGGCTGATGATGCTGACCAATAACACCGCAAATTTCATAGGCATAGAAGATCGTCTGGATCCGAAACAAAACATATACGGTGGTGCAAAATACCTGCGATACATGATTGATAAAATACCTTCACGTATCACGGAACCGGACCGCACATGGATGGCACTTGCCGCCTACAATGTAGGTTATGGCCACCTTGAAGATGCACGAAAAATAACCCAAGGGCGCGGTAAAAGCCCGGACAAGTGGGACGATGTAAAAGAGAATTTACCGCTTTTAAGCAAGGAAGAATGGTATAGCCGCACCCAACACGGCTATGCCCGCGGCAATGAACCTGTTGTTTATGTCTCGAACATTCGCAATTACCTTGACCTGCTTGTATGGTGGTACGAAGAATCAGACCTCAAACCCACAGAAGAGCTTCCTGATACCTCCTCTGACATCAGATCTCCACCACTGTAAGAATCAACCCTTGCTGCACCGGCAATCCCGGCACATGATACAAGCCTCTGGGAACAGGGTTAATGCAAGTAGAATTGGCGGGACTGCTCGGCCTGTGAGACGTGAAATGGATAACCGGTCGCCTGTTGCGGATTTGGCATATAGTGCCCATGACAATCTATTACTTAATTCATGGGACTCACACCCGTTTATCTCTGAAAAACCGGGATAACATCTCTCCACACTCCGCTGCCAGGATCCCGGGCGTAACCGCTATTCGATGATTAAGAAATTCCTGCTTGAAGATATCCGGGTGACTCTTGATAGTCCCGGTTCTCGGATCGGACGCTCCGTAAACCAGCTTCCCTATCCTGGCATGAACCATGGCACCGACACACATCAAACAGGGCTCCAGAGTTACATACAAGTCACATCCAGGCAGCCGATAATTATCAAGCCTTAATGCGGCATCACGCAATGCCATAACCTCCGCGTGTGCTGTAGGGTCGGAGTTGACTATCGGGCAATTATATCCCTGTCCGACAATCTCACCATCTTTTACGACTACAGCGCCAACCGGAACCTCACCCTCATCACGCGCCCGGTATGCCATTTCCAATGCCTGTCGCATCCACCGTTCATCCATCGCCATATCAGCTATCAGAACGACTAACAGGCCGTTAAAATTTACTCAGGCCCATGTAAGACAAAAAAACATGACCGAAAAATGCAGTTTACTCGAGATAAATGAGCATTCTGGTACCATTTTCAAACCGCATAAGGCCGCATGAACAGCATTCCTTCAGTCTGCTGAATACCAATGAAGAAAGAAAAATTCTAAGGGACATCGTCAACAACGGCACCTTCTTTTTTAGGCTGAATCAAATCCTCTTTGCTCACGCCCAGAGCCAGTGCTGCGGCACTAGCGACATAGATTGACGAATAAGTACCGACGAAAATACCAATAATCAGCGCCAGCGCAAAACCACGGATAACTTCACCGCCGAGAAAAAATAATGCCAGCAACACCAGCAAAGTTGTTAAGGATGTCACGAGGGTTCTTCCCAGCATCTGGTTAATTGATGAATTAACTACTGCCAGCGAATCGGCCTTGCGCATCTTTCGGAAATTCTCGCGGATACGGTCAAAAACCACAATGGTGTCATTCAGAGAATAACCAATCACCGCGAGTATCGCCGCTAGTACAGTCAGATCAAAATCAAGCCGCATTATTGAAAAAGCCCCAACCACAAGAATCACATCGTGCGCCAAAGCAATCACAGCACCCACAGCAAAACGAAACTCAAACCGCAGGGTGACATAGGCCAGAATAAAAAAAAGCGCGTACAAAACTGCCAAGCCACCCTGTTGTGTCAATTCCTCACCGACTTGAGGACCAACAAAATCTACCCGCCGCAGCTGCGGTTCACCCGTATCTTGTAGTGCATTCAGAATACGACCACTCAGATCTGATTTATCCTGCCCCTCCACCGGGGCCAGACGTATCAATACATCCCTGGCAGTACCAAAATGCTGAACAACGTAATTACCAAATCCGGCGTCGCCAAGAGCTGAGCGTATCGACCTCAATTCAACAGCCTGTTCATAACCAACCTCAACCTGTGTGCCACCGGTAAAGTCAATGCCAAATTTCAATTGCTGTAGTACCAGCGAGGCAATAGCCACAGTGATCAGAACGACAGACAGTATCATTGCCAGCTTACGCTGACGCATGAAATCAATTCGGGTTACCTTTGTAAAAAAATCCATTTGTTATCACCACCCTATATTGGGAGCTTACTGAGTCTTCTGCCGCCATAGAGTATATTGACAACGGCTCGAGTACCCATAATAGCGGTAAACATAGAAGTCACAATACCGATAGACAGGGTGATAGCAAAGCCCTTGATCGGACCAGTACCAAAAATAAATAGCACCAGTGCTGCAATCAACGTCGTCACATTGGCATCGGCAATGGTCACAAAGGCTTTCCCATAACCAGCCTGAATACTGGCCTGAGGAGTATTTCCTACGGATAGCTCCTCACGTATGCGCTGAAAGATCAGTACATTGGCGTCAACAGCCATACCAACCGTTAGTACGATACCCGCAATACCCGGCAGGGTAAGTGTCGCCTGCAACGTGGATAGTACTGCCACAATGAGGACCAGATTAAGAAACAACGCCACGTTTGCAATTAAACCAAATATCCGGTAGTACACCATCATAAAGACCAGCACCAACACAAAACCCGCCACCACAGATCGAAAGCCCTGATCAATATTATCCTGCCCCATGCTTGGACCAACGGTGCGCTCTTCAACAATCTCGATTGGTACCGCGAGTGCCCCGGCACGTAATAACAAAGCTAGGTCACGGGCCTCACGCGGACTATCCAGTCCGGTAATCTGGAAGCGCTTGGAAAGCCGCTCCTGAATCGTAGCGGTATTAATGACCTCTTGGACAACGGTGCGCTTCTTTATTTTTTCTCCATCCTGCTCAATGGTCTCCACCCGTTTCTCAATGAAGACCACGCCCATAACCTGACCAACCAGTTCTCTGGTCGCCTCACTCATACGCTTGGCACCCTTGGAATCAAGGGTAATGAACACAGCGGGACTCGCACTGACCTGATCAAAACCGGAGTTGGCATCAATAATATATTCACCCGTTAAAATGACCCGACGCTTCATCAGAACAGGCTCACCGCTACGACGCTCAAAAAGCAGGTTGCCGACAGGAATACGGCCGGTTTGTTGTGCTTCTTGTGCCGCGATACCGGCATCCGTTACGACCCGAAACTCCAATGTAGCCGTTGCACTCAGAATTTCGCGCATACGTGCAGAATCCTGTACACCAGGTAGCTGCACCACAATACGGTCTTCGCCTTGACGCGAAATATTCGGTTCGGCAACCCCCAGCTCGTTCACCCGGTTGCGTAGTGTCGTCAGATTTTGCTCGACGGCAAATGTCCTGACTTCACGTATCTCTTGGTCGGACAACATCCCGGTCAGAAACAGATTCCCATTCGCCTCTTTCTCTGCAAGGGTCAATGCTGGAAATTCTTCGCTGATCAACCGATAAGCCTTATCAACTTCCTCACGACCCCGAAGACGGACCTCCACCCCACCCTCGTCACGACGCTTTACCGACAGGTACTTAACTCGGTTACTACGCAGCTCCGAGCGCATATCTTCAACATAACGATCTTCAGCCTTGGTAACAGCGGCCTCCATGTCAACTTCAAGCAACAGGTGTACGCCACCACGCAGATCCAGCCCCAGATACATCGGGTCAGTACCGCGTAACCATCCGGGAGTCGCAGCAACGATGTTCTGAGCTACGGAGTAACCACGACCAAGTGCTTGGCGAATATCGCCATTTGCCCGTAACTGGTCTTCCGTATTATGGAAACGCACAACTAGGCGCCCATCCTCAAACGTCAGTTCCTTATGGTCAATACCGGACTCAAGCAGGACATTCCTGACTGATGTCTCGGTAGATAAATCAACGATACTTCCAGCACGTGCCGAAACCTGTACCGCAGGATCATTCCCGTAAATATTGGGTAACGCAAAAAACAGCCCGGCCATAACAACACCGGTAACGAGCAGGTATTTCCAGGCAGGATAATAGTTCATGGACAAGACAAACCTTAATCAGCGGATTTAAGAGTGCCTTTCGGCATAAGATTCGATACTGCATGCTTCTGCACGCGAACGACCGTACTCGCCGCCACTTCAATTTCAACAAAACTCTCGCCAATGCGCGTAACTTTACCCAGCAGGCCACCGCTGGTGGTCACCTCATCACCCTTTTTCAGCTCCGCAAGCATAGTCTTATGTTCCTTGGTGCGCTTGGACTGAGGCCGAATAATCAGGAAATAAAACACCACCGCAAGAAATATCATGGGAAGCAAAAGACCGGTAAACATATCCGGCTGTTGCGATGCCTGAGCATAGGCATCAGGTATAAAAAAACTCATGTCAGATCCTTGGCCAAGAGAGTAATGAACCAGCGGGGACGGGGGGGCTTCCGACCCGGTCGTCATTCAAAAACAGCGCACATTATGACATACCGATACCCAATTCGGAATATCAAAATTGATTAAACAATTACAAATCACGCCTGGCGTAAAAATCGGAATAAAACTTATCGAACTGCTGGCTTTCAATAGCGCTTCTAATATCACACATAAGTGACTGATAATAATATAAATTGTGAATCGTGTTCAGCCTCGCACCGAGAATTTCATTACAGCGGTCTAGGTGACGCAAATAGGCGCGGGAATAATTCCGACAGGTGTAACAATCACACTCCGGATCAAGCGGAAGCGTATCTTTTGCATACCGGGCATTGCGTATCCTGACAACGCCAAAGGAGGTAAACAAATGACCGTTGCGGGCATTACGGGTTGGCATCACACAATCAAACATATCGATCCCCCGACACACCGCCTCGATAATATCCTCCGGCTTTCCTACACCCATCAGATAGCGAGCGCGGTCAGCAGGCAACTGATGAACTAGGCCATCCAGAACCCTATGTCGCTCTTCGACCGACTCACCTACAGACAAGCCGCCGATGGCATAGCTGTCAAAACCAATATCCATAAGATATCCGGCGGACTCTCGACGTAAATCGTCATACATACCGCCTTGTATAATACCCAGTAACAACGCATCATTGTCTCCATGCGCCCTGCGTGAGCGCTCGGCCCAGCGACAAGAGCGCTGCATGGATGCCTGCACCTGACGATATGTCGCCGAATAAGCCGTGCATTCATCAAATATCATGACGATATCCGAACCAAGCTCGCGCTGAAACTGCATGGAAGATTCCGGGGTCATTTGTACGCGGCTACCATCAACAGGCGATTGAAAGCACACACCCTCCTCGGAAACTTTTCTGCGCACAGCAAGGCTCCAAATCTGGAAACCACCCGAATCGGTCAATATCGGGCCATCCCAGTGCATAAAATCATGCAAGCCACCGTGCTCACGTACTACTTCCGTACCCGGGCGCAACATCAGATGAAACGTATTGCCCAGAATAATTTCCGCGCCGGCCTCCCTCAACTCTTCCGGAGTCACAGCCCTGACCGTGCCGTAGGTCCCAACAGGCATAAAAGCCGGCGTTTGGACAGTGCCACGTCGCGTCTCCAATTGGCCCCGGCGGGCCAGACCGTCTGTTTGCAGAATATTGATGCTCATCAACAGATAACGCCCCATACCTCTTGCTTACATTTATAGCAAAGCTCTAAACCCCACCCTAGTTCCGTCAGGGCACAAACAGGAAAATATGATTTTTGTTTTCCCTGCAAAGTCATAAACTTCATAACATAGAGTAAAAAATAGTTAATGTTCGCTAAATTTATTATTTTAGTGACTTCCAATATTAGAATTTGCCCTTATAATGTTTTTCGTGATCGCCACATTGCGATCATTTTTGTCCTCCTTTGCTTTGATTAAGCGCGGCAGCATGCCTCCATCTTTAGCCGCGCTTCTTTTTACTTTCTTTCGCCGGCGGTTCAAGCCACATCGCATCCCCATAGCTGAAAAACCGATAGCGCTGCCGCACAGCATATCTATATGCGGCCATGACTCGTTCATACCCGCCAAATGCCGTAACCAACATCAACAGGGAAGATTCCGAAATATGAAAGTTGGTGAGCAATGCGTCAATAACCCTGAACTTATACCCAGGATAAATAAATATCCGGGTACCACCCGTCGTTTCCTGAATCTGACCGGTGCGGGCCGCTGATTCCAGTGCGCGCACCGAGGTTGTCCCTACCGCAGCCACCCTGCAACCATTGCCCTTGGCGGCATTAACGCTGTCAACCACCTGCTGGCTGACCGCCATCCATTCTTCATGTAATTGATGGTCCCTAATATGATTCACTCTAACCGGTTCGAATGTCCCTGCACCCACATGGAGGGTTACGCTGACTATTTTCACACCCTTTTTCCGTAAACGTTGGAGCATTGGCTCATCAAAATGCAATCCGGCCGTTGGCGCAGCAACAGCCCCGGGCCGATCCGCATAAACTGTCTGGTATCTCGACAGATCGACAGAGTTTTCCGGTCGCCTTATATATGGCGGCAACGGCACATGACCGATCAGGTTCAATACGGTCGACAATGTCTGACCGGTAGAAACTTCCAATTCGAAAAAATCATCATGACGAACCACAATTTCCACCTTAAACCCCTGACCAAGCTCAATTTGAGTTCCTAGCTTAGGTGGCTTGCTCGCGCGAATCCGGGCCAAGCAGCGGCAACTATCCAGCAGACGTTCAATCAGAATTTCAACTTTGCCACCGGTTTCTTTGCGGCCCCAGAGACGCGCCGGAATAACCCGAGTATCATTCACTACCAACAAGTCACCCGGGTTCAACAGTTCATGAAACTGGCTAAACTGACAATCCCTCGGTTCAGCATCCGCTGCCCCCAGACACAACAAACGGCTGGCGCTGCGCTTATCAAGCGGTGTCTGAGCAATCAGTTCTTCCGGTAAATCAAAGTAAAAGTCACTACGCAGCATGAGCGCGGATCATAGCAGATGACGGGATAGATAATGATGCCGTTATCACCCCGGTCACTTGTACTGACTGCGGCTTTCCACGATACTATGCAGTCTGCGAAGATAGCTTTCCTCAGCTTCCGATGCCAGAGTGGTGAAATTGGTAGACACGACGGACTCAAAATCCGTTGCTAGCAATAGCGTGCCGGTTCGAGTCCGGCCTCTGGTACCATTACAGGTACCTTTCTTGGTTTCAACCCACAAAAAACGAGGCCACATTCAGGATAAGATTCCGGCCTCTTTAAGCGTCTCCTCAATTTCATCAAGACTGGCGGGATCGTCAATCGTTGAGGGTACGGTATATTCCTCGCCCGCTGCAATCTGACGCAATACACGGCGCAGGATTTTTCCGGAGCGTGTCTTTGGCAGACGCTTTACGATCAGGGTACGGTCATAACAAGCAATAGGCCCGATTTCACTGCGTACCAGCTGCTTCAACTCTTCACCCAAAGCATCCGAGTCAATATCCACACCATCTTTCAATAAAGCAAGACCAAGAGGCACCTCGCCTTTCAGCTCATCAGGGACACCAAATACGGCACACTCTGCCACAGCTGAGTGCTTGCCTACGATCTCTTCCATCTCACCCGTGGACAATCGATGTCCGGCAACATTAATGACATCATCAATACGCCCCATGACAAAGACATAGCCATCATCATCCACATAGCCGCCATCACCGGAAACATAATAGCCCGGAAAACGCCTGAGGTAACCTTCGATAAATCTCGGATGATCACCCCAGATGGTTGGCAGGCAACCCGGCGGCATGGGTAATTTCAACGTGATATAACCATGCTCGTTCGCTGCGAGTACGCCCCCATCCTCACCCAGAATATGAATGTCAAAACCGGGCGTCGGCATGGTTGCCGAACCCGGCTTCATTGTCATCTTTTCGATACCCTGCAGATTTCCCGCAATCACCCAGCCGGTCTCTGTTTGCCACCAGTGATCGACAACCGGCTTGCCGATTTTTTCTGTTGCCCATTCATATGTAGGCGGATCAAGCCGTTCGCCGGCCATAAAGATCGTCCGGATACAACCGATATCATATTTGCTGACAAATCTGCCATCGGGGTCAACCTTCTTGATGGCCCGGAAAGCCGTCGGTGCGGCAAAGATAGCACGGGCCTCATACTCCGAGGCAACACGCCAGAAAGCACCGGCATCTGGTGTCATAATGGGCTTACCCTCGTAAAGTATCGTTGTACAGCCATACAACAGCGGCGCATAGACGATATAAGAATGCCCTACAACCCAGCCAACATCCGAGGCAGCCCAGAATACTTCTCCAGGATGAATGCCGTACATGGCGTTCATACTGTAACTCATAACGACCGCGTGACCACCATTATCACGAACCACGCCTTTGGGCTTGCCTGTGGTTCCGGATGTATAGAGGATGTAAAGCGGATCGGCAGCATTAACAAGCACACAACCCGTCGGTTCTGCCTTAGCAAGGGTATCGTACCAATCTTTATCACGCCCTTCGATTATCGATGCCTCCGCCTGTGGACGCTGTAAAATAATACAGGTTTGAGGCTTAAATTCCGCTATCTCGACGGCTTCGTCGAGCAAAGGCTTATACGCAACAACCCTACCGATCTCAATACCGCACGAAG
The DNA here is from genome assembly GCA_028289815.1 of Gammaproteobacteria bacterium. GTDB lineage: Bacteria > Pseudomonadota > Gammaproteobacteria > JAJDYQ01 > JAJDYQ01 > JAJDYQ01. The sequence continues at coordinate 33,945 of JAPYNQ010000027.1, forward strand.
CACTCAGCACCAGCCTCGGCTCAGCATCGTCAATACGAACGGCAAGCTCATTCGCGGCAAAGCCTCCGAATACAACCGAGTGAATTGCCCCAATACGGGCACAAGCCAGCATTGCAATCACAGCTTCGGGAATCATCGGCATGTAGATAATGACACGATCCCCTTTACTAACGCCCTGCGCACCGATCATGCCAGCCATCCTTGCAACCTGGTCACGCAGCTCCCGATATGTAAACCGCTTTTTCGTATCCGTAACGGGAGAGTCGTATATCAATGCCAGCTGGTCGGCGCGCCCATTCTCAACATGATGATCAAGCGCCATATAAGCGGTATTCATTTCACCGTCGACAAACCAGCGATCAATACCATTACCGTCTTTGCCGAGAATAGTCTGAGGAAACTTATACCAGGGTAGTGCCCGCGCCTTATCGCGCCAGAACTCTTCGGGCTGATCTATGGATTGTCGGTATATTTGCTGATAGCTCATTGTTTTCTCCTGTCTTGGCCATCATGGGTGTCCGAGATTATGTGCCCGAGGAAGTCCTGATTAACTCCTTCATGCCGAACGACGATACTCTATCATAAACTTCCGGGCAGAACGGTCGGGGCCGAGTTGATGCTATTTCCAGCACAGCAAAACCTCAACGCCTGCCAAATCAGGACTTGCTCAAATTCACAATAATCCGCCCACGGATTCTTCCGGCAAGCAGAGACTCACAGGCCTCACTTACTTCATTCAGACCAATTTCACGGTCTGTCAGCAACCGATTGAATTCACCATCAACATGCTCCGAGAGTAGATTCCAGGCACGTTCACGCAGGTCTGCAGGCGCGGTTACCGAGTTGACCCCTCGCAATGTCACGCCCCTGAGAATAAACGGGAAGACAGTTGAATTAAGATCAACACCGCCCGCATTTCCACAGGCAGCAACCATGCCTTCCGAACAGGTCTGTGCAATGGCTGTCGCCAGCACTTTGCCGCCCACCGTATCGACAACTCCGGCCCAGGTTTCTTTTTCCAAGGGCTTGGCATCTCTTGACAGCTCCTCTCTGGCAATTAGATCCCGGGCACCGAGTTGCTGCAAATAATCCTCTAATTCAGGGCGACCGCTCAGGGCATGTACCTGATAACCCAACCTAGACAACAGGCGCACCGCGACGCCGCCAACACCGCCACCGGCACCCGTAACCAGAAGTGCACCAGCATCCGGCTGAACATCTCCATCCTGAAGCGCCAAAACACACAGGGCGGCGGTAAACCCGCCGGTACCCATAATCATAGCCGACCTTGCATCAAATCCCGCGGGCAACGACAAAAGCCAATCGGCATCCAAACGGGCATACTGGCTCAAACCACCCCAGAAACGCTCCCCAACCCCCCAACCGGTAGATACCACCCTGTCACCTGGTCTGAACATATCACTGGCAGACTCAACCACCTCTCCGGCCAGATCAATTCCCGGGATCATCGGGAAATCACGAATAATGCGGCCCTTGCCCGTAATCGCCAGAGCGTCCTTGTAATTCAGAGTTGAGTACTCAACCCGAACCATCACATCGCGTTCCGCGAGTTCTGAAACATGTATATCGGAAACTGTGGCCTGTAAGCTACCATTGTCCTGCGTCAGCAGCAAGGCTCTGAATCTGTCAATCATATTTTACTCTTTAATCCTTAAGGGAAAGCCCTGAACAACTCCATCCTGAAACTGTCGGAGCGCAAAAAAATCTGACTTTTGTATTCCTTTCAAAATCAAAATTACAAGCAGCCGATCATTCATCATGCACATACAGCACATCACTCGGCACATGCACCCACCCCTCCATCAGCACACGCGCACTTCTGCTCATAGACACCTTATCAATTCTCCACTCGCCATCCCGCTCACTTACCGCCGCACCCACTTTCAATGTGCCGGACGGATGCCCGAATGTTACGGCGTCACATGATCCGCCACCCGCAACCAGATTAACCAAGCTCCCCGGTATGGCGGCGGCACTCGCTATGGCAACTGCGACCGTTCCCATCATGGCATGATGCAACTTACCCATCGACAATGCACGCACATTCAGGTCAATTTCACAAGCCGACACTTTTCTACCGCCAGAGGCATCATAATCCCGTGGTTCCGCACAAAAAGCAATCTTTGGCGTATGCTGGAGGCTGGTCGCCTGCGAAATATCCTGAACAAGTCCCATACATACCGCAGCATGTGCCCGTATGGTTTCAAGCCGTTGCAGGGAGTCTTCATCGGCGTTAATCGCTTCCTGCAACTCGGTGCCGATATAACCGATATCAGCCGCATTCAGAAATACCGTGGGAATCCCGGCGTTAATCATGGTAACCCTAAACCTGCCAACTCCGGGTACATGCAGATCATCCGTCACATTTCCGGTGGAAAAGACCGCCTCACCGACATTGATCGGACTGATAAATTCGACCGGTACTTCAGCAGCCGGGAAAGTAACGCCATCAAGCCGAAAGCCACCGGTTTCCTGCACCTCGCCGTTGCAGACCGGCACACGATTGATAATTGTCTTGCCGATATTGGCCTGCCAAATACGCACCTCACAAGTACCGTTATCGGGAATACGGTTCGCCTCAATCAGTCCATGCCTGATCGCAAAAGCTCCCACAGCGGAGCTCAAATTACCGCAGTTACCACTCCAATCAACAAATGGCCTGTCTACGGATACCTGGCCGAACAGATAATCCACATCATGACCCGGTTTCTCACTCACAGAAATAATGACAGACTTACTGGTACTGGACGTTGCCCCTCCCATTCCGTCAGTATGCTTGCTGTATGGATCAGGGCTGCCAATAACCCGCAGCAATAACCGATCACGAACCTTACCGGGAACCTGAGCGGGCTCAGGCAGATCGAACAGATTAAAAAATATACCCTTGCTTGTACCGCCACGCATATAGGTGGCAGGAATCCTGATTTGAGGCAATAAAGACACTGTAATCAGCTAGGCCACCGCGAGGAAGTCCCGGGCAAAGCGCTGCAGCACACCACCGGCCATATAAGTACATACCTCTTCAGCGGTGTCCAGTCGGCAGATGACGGGTATCTCTAACGTTTCGCCACCTGTCCTGTGAACGAAAACGGTCAGTTCGACACATGATGCGATGTCACCGATAACTTCAAAGATTTCGGTGCCATCGATATGGTAAGAGTAACGTGTCTGACCATCTTTGAACTCAAGTGGCAGCACACCCATGCCAACCAGATTGGTCCGATGAATACGCTCAAAGCCCTCGGCAATAATCGCCTCAACGCCCGCCAGACGCACACCTTTAGCTGCCCAGTCTCTCGACGATCCCTGTCCATAGTCAGCACCGGCAATAATACAAAGAGGCTGATTGCGTTGCATATAAACTTCTATGGCATCCCACATACGCATAATCCGGCCTTCGGGCTCTAGGCGCGCCAGTGAACCCTGGATTATTTGGCCATTGTCATCCCTGCACATCTCATTAAACAGACCGGGATTGGCCAATGTGGCACGCTGTGCCGTCAGATGATCACCGCGATGCGTGGCATACGAATTGAAATCTTCCTCGGGCAGGCCCATTTTCGCCAGATATTCACCAGCAGCACTGTCTGCCAGAATCGCATTTGAAGGAGAAAGATGGTCGGTTGTAATATTATCGCCAAGCACTGCCAAGGGACGCATACCAGTCAAGGTACGTTCTCCGGCCAACGCCCCCCGCCAGTATGGGGGGCAGCGGATATAAGTACTCGTCTCGCGCCAGTCATATAAAGGATTTTGTGTCTCTTTGCGAGCACCCAAGTCAAACATGGGATTGTAGATGGCACGGAACTGTTCCGGCCTGACATACTTACTGACAATAGCATCAATCTCTTTATCCGACGGCCAGATATCTTTCAGGCTGACCGGGTTTCTTTCAGAGTCATACCCCAACACGTCATTTTCAATATCAAAACGTATTGTACCGGCGATGGCATAGGCCACCACCAATGGTGGTGAGGCAAGAAAGGCCTGCTTTGCATACGGATGGATGCGACCATCAAAGTTACGATTACCGGACAATACTGCCGTGGTATAGAGGTTCCGGGCTGCGACCTCCTGTTGAATCTTCGGATGTAATGCGCCACTCATACCGTTACAGGTAGTACAAGCATAAGCCACTATACCAAAACCGAGCTTCTCCAGTTCAGACAATAACCCAGCCCCTTGCAGATACAGCCTAGCCACCTTGGAACCCGGTGCGAATGAAGATTTCACCCAAGGCTTACGCGCCAAACCAAGTTTATTTGCCTTACGGGCAAGGAGACCTGCCGCAACCACGTTGCGCGGGTTGGATGTATTGGTGCAGGAAGTAATGGCCGCAATGATAACTGCGCCATCGGGCATCTCTCCGGGCTTTTCCCGCCATTGGCCGGCAATCCCGCGTGCCGCCAGCGCAGTCGTCGGCAAGCAACGATGAGGGCTGGAAGGCCCCGCCATGGTGCGCTCGACTTTTGATAAATCAAATTCCAGCACTCGCTCATACTCGGCCTCCTGCAGAGTATCCCCCCACAATCCCGCCGTTCCTGCGTAGTTCTCCACCAACGCAACCTGCCCAGCATCACGTCCGGTCAATTTCAGGTAATCAATCGTTTGACGGTCGATGTAAAACATGCCGGCCGAGGCACCAAACTCCGGTGTCATATTGGAAATCGTGGCACGGTCACCGATGGTCAGACCGGCGGCTCCCTCACCGAAGAACTCTAGGTAGGAAGACACAACCCTCCGGCTGCGCAGAAACTCGGTTAATGCCAGTACAATATCGGTAGCGGTAATGCCGGAGCGGCGTTTACCGGTCAGTCTGACGCCGATAATTTCCGGCAGGCGCATCATCACCGGACGCCCCAACATCACCGTTTCGGCCTCCAGACCACCCACGCCAATGGCAATCACCCCCAGACAATCAATATGCGGAGTGTGCGAATCAGTACCGACACAAGTATCCGGAAAGGCCACTCCTTCGCGACACTGGATTACGGGAGACATCTTCTCCAGATTGATCTGATGCATGATGCCATTTCCGGCAGGTATGACATCGACATTGTCAAAGGCGGTCTTCGCCCATTCAATAAAATGAAAACGATCCTCATTGCGACGATCCTCAATGGCACGATTTTTTCGGAATGCTTCCGGGTCATGTCCGGCATATTCAACGGCCAGCGAATGATCAACAATTAACTGTGTCGGGACAACCGGGTTGATCTGCGCCGGGTCACCACCCTGCTTGGCAATAGCATCCCGAAGGCCAGCCAGATCAACCAGCGCGGTCTGGCCTAATATGTCATGGCACACGACACGCGCCGGATACCAGGGAAAATCCAGCTCTCGCTTACGTCCAATGATTTGGTCGAGCGCTTCCGACAGCATCTGCGGCTCACAACGGCGTACCAGCTGCTCCGCAAGCACACGTGAGGTATAAGGTAATTTGCTATAGGCACCCGGTTGAATCGACTCGACCACTTCACGGGCATCAAAATAATCCAACCCGGTACCCGGCAATGGTTTACGGTAGCTTGTGTTCATTTCACCGGCTAATCTGACCACGTTCATCAAGAGGAATAAATTCGAGATTTTCAGGCCCCGTATAGTTGGCAGACGGACGGATAATCTTGCCATCCTGACGCTGTTCAATCACATGCGCCCCCCAACCGGCGGTACGGGCAATCACAAACAACGGGGTAAACATATCAGTCGGCACACCCATCTGATGATAGGAAACCGCTGCAAACCAATCCAGATTGGGAAACATATTCTTCACTTCTTTCATCACCGATTCCAGACGTTCAGCCACATCATACATCAACATACTGTCATTCTCTTCGGACAGCGACTGCGCCAACTCTTTGATGACTTCATTACGAGGGTCGGAGATAGTATAAACCGGATGACCAAAACCGATGACAATCTCCTTGCGGGCCACACGCTCACGGATATCCGTTTCCGCCTCATCCGCCGAACTGTAACGACTCTGAATGCGGAAAGCCTCTTCGTTGGCGCCACCGTGCCTAGGACCACGCAAGGCACCAACTGCACCAGTTAATGCCGAATACATATCCGAGCTGGTACCTGCGATGACGCGCGCAGTAAATGTAGATGCATTAAACTCATGCTCCGCATATAAAATCATTGAGGTATGCATGGCATGTACCCAAGAGCTCCGGGGCTTCCTGCCGTGCAGAAGTTCAAGAAAATGTCCGCCCAGGGAATCCTGGTCGGTTTCCACATCAATCTCGACACCGTTAATGGCATAGTGATACCAGTACAGCAACATGGAACCCGATGATGCCATCAGGCGATCAACAATATCACGAGACTCATTTTCCGAGTGCGACTCCTTCTCCGGCACACACGAACCCATAACGGAATAACCGGTGCGCATTACATCCATTGGGTGAGTTGTCGGCGACAGCGCACGCAGTGCCTGCTTGACGGCCATAGGCAAACCACGCAGTGACTTTAATTTGCTCTTATAGGCCACCAGCTGTGCGCGATTCGGCAAATATCTGTGAATAAGCAGACAAGCAATCTCTTCAAACTCGCACGCCCCGGCGAGATCCAGAATATCATAGCCGCGATAATGCAGATCATTACCGGTACGTCCTACCGTACATACCGAGGTATTGCCGACCACAGTACCGGACAAAGCCACAGATTTTTTCACTTTGGGCAAGATTTGCTCAACCATTATGCTGTTCTCCTAACTTGATTGGAATTACTCTGCATCGCGTGCAAAGAGTGCATCCAGTTTTTGTTCATACCCCTGATAATCCAGAAAATCATACAACTCCATGCGGGTTTGCATATTCTCCACCACAGCCTGCTGTGTACCCTCTTGCAGTATATGCCGATAAACATTCAATGCAGCCAGACTCATGGCACGGAAGGCACTCAATGGAAACAACTGTATCCTGATACCGACCGAAACCAGTTCCTTGGCGGTGAACAGAGGGGTAGCTCCAAACTCGGTGATATTCGCCAGACAGGGAACACCAACGGCATCGACAAAAACAGCATACTGCTCAAGCGTACTCACCGCCTCCGGGAAAATCATGTCTGCCCCAGCTTCCACACAGGCAACAGCACGCTCCACCGCACTGGTCATACCCTCCACTGCCAACGCGTCGGTACGCGCCATAACGACGAAATCAGGATCGGTTCTGGCATCCACAGCGGCCTTTATGCGGTCCACCATTTCACTCCGGGAGACGATGGCCTTGTTCGGACGATGACCACAACGCTTTTGCATCACCTGGTCCTCAATATGAACAGCAGCTGCTCCGGCGCGCATCATTTCCCGCACACAACGGGCGATATTAAAATTACCACCCCATCCCGTATCAATATCGACCAGTAACGGCAGACTCGACGCATCAGTGATACGGCACACATCTTCCAGTACATCCTTCATGGTGGTGATCCCCAGATCCGGGATGCCGAATGAACATGCCGCAACCCCGCCGCCGGACAGATAAACAGCCCTGTGCCCGACCTTTTCTGCCATAACCGCGCTATAGGCATTGACTGCTCCCACCACCTGAAGCAGATTATGCTGCTCGACAGCCTGTCGGAATTTCATTCCTGGCGTCATGTGTTCTCACCTATACAATGCTGCAGGGTCAGATACGCACCCTGGATATGGCGGCGCATTAAAATTTCAGCAAGCTCACCATCTCGGGCCTGAATGGCATCAAAAATCCGCTTATGCTCATCAAGGGCAAGAGTGGCACGTGCCGGGCACAGCCTGGATTGACGACGATACATGAGAATAAGCTGATAAAGATCTTCACCCATCAATTTATACAGGCGAATATTACCGCTACCCTGCAAAACTCGCAAGTGAAAATCAAGATCGTCCTGCTGCTTGAAATATAATTCGCCATCGCTGCCATAGACCTCAGACTCATGCAGTCTGAGTAGCTCATCCAGAGAGCAGATATCTTCATCCAACATATTTTCACATGCCAGACGTGCCGCCATACCCTCAAGAGCCTCGCGAATCGTGAATATTTCACGCAACTCCGCGCAATCAAGCGAAATAACCCGCACTCCGGCATGCGGACGCCGCTGCACCAGCCGCAGACCCTCAAGACCACGAATAGCCTCACGTAGCGGTCCTCGGCTGACACCATAACGAGAGGCAAGCGCCGTTTCGCTGATCTTCGTACCTTGAGGGATCTCGCCATCAATAATGGCTGTAACCAGCTTTTCCCTCAGATTATCGGCCAGCGTGGTACCGGAAATATGTGCTACCATTGACAAATTAACGCCTCAGAATTGTCGACAATGTTACTCAAATATACCCGCATAAACTAAAATATCCAGATCTCAAGACAGATATTGTTTACAATTTACTAAATAAACAATATAGACACAGGCTATATTTACTCTGTCTGATATGCAGGAAACTTTGGGTCCCGGTTAAAGCTGCCGGACCAGCGGCGATCTGTCCGAACCTTGAGGTCGGGCGCAAATTCACAGGCACCCGGCCCATGAATTTCACGCTCTGCATATGCCTGAAGCCGGATAAAATGCTATCATCGACAATAAAGGATGCTCCGAATAGCCGGATTTTCTTAAACAATAACCTTGTTTACACTTGGAACAGCATATGAAACTGGAAACGATTGCAATACATGCCGGATACGAATGCGAGACAACGACACGTGCCGCAGTCACGCCGATTTATCAAACGACCTCTTATACCTTCAGAGACACACAGCATGGAGCCGATTTATTCGACCTCAAAGAAGCTGGCAATATCTATACCCGAATCATGAATCCCACGACCGACGTGCTGGAAAAACGCGTCGCCGCCATGGAAGGCGGGATAGGGGCATTAGCTCTGTCATCCGGGATGGCAGCTACCACAAATACGATACTTACCATTGCCGATAGCGGCGACAACATTATTTCAACAAGCCGTCTGTATGGTGGAACCTATAATTTATTCGCCCATACACTGCCACGCCTAGGCATAGAAGTACGCTTTACCGAAGATGAACAGATAGCAGATTTAATTGATGAAAAAACCAAACTGGTTTTTTGTGAATCGCTGGGCAACCCGGCAGGCAATATATGTGATCTGGCGACACTTGCCAGGACCTGCCATGACAACGGTATCGCACTGGCCGTTGACAATACGGTACCGACCCCTCACCTGTGTCGACCCTTTGAACACGGTGCCGATATCGTCATGCACTCCCTGACCAAATATATGGGAGGACATGGCAACAGCATCGGCGGCATTATCGTTGACTCGGGACGTTTCCCTTGGCAGAAACATACCGACCGTTATTCCATGTTGGTAGAACCCGACCCGTCTTATCACGGCGTCAGCTATGTGAAAGAAATGGGTGAAGCTGCTTTTATTACTAGGGCGCGCGTTGTACCGCTGCGCAATATGGGTTCCGCCCTGTCTCCGATGAACAGCTTTTTGATTTTGCAAGGCCTAGAGACCATGCCGTTGCGCGTCCGGCAGCACTGCGATAACGCGCTCACCGTTGCCCGCTATCTGCAGGCACACCCGCGTGTACAATGGGTAAATTATGCCGGTTTGGAAGACCACCCACAAAAACCGCTGGCAGACCGCTATCTGAATGGCAAGGCATCCGGCATCCTGAGCTTCGGCATCCGGGGCGGAGCCAAAGCAGGTGCCGGATTCATAGATGCCCTGCAACTTATACTACGCCTAGTAAACATAGGTGATGCCCGCTCACTGGCATGCCATCCTGCCACCACAACTCACCGCCAGTTATCAAAAGCAGACCTGAAACGCGCCGGCGTATCCGAAGACCTTATCCGACTATCAATAGGCATAGAACATATAGACGATATTATCGCCGACATAGATCAGGCACTTGAAAAAGCCGCATAGTGTGACCTTGCCGGAGAGTGCCTCCTGTGAAAAGCACTAATCGGCGGAAAGGTTGGCAACAGGACTATACTCGTGAGCAAGAAACACGAACTTGTACAAACCAAGAACCCACGTACCAATAAATACATCAAAACTGATCGTCCTGAAGAAAAGATCATTTCCCATAAAAGACATCTGGCCTACACAAGGATATTCGTATCGTTGGGGAAAAAGCCGGTTCACAGTTTTCCCAGCTCCTCCCTCATCGAATACAACAGATTCAATGCCTCACGAGGAGAAAGCTCATCAATATTGATTGACTCCAGCATGGTATTCAACGGATTTTCAGGCATGGTCTTTTCTTTACTTGCGAACAGATTCAGCTGTGACTGAGTAGTAACCTGCGACTGGCTTTCCAGCTCATCAAGACGTTGCTGAGCCAGTTTGATGACATGCGTCGGAACTCCGGCAAGCCCGGCAACCTGCAAGCCATAACTCTGGCTGGCAGGTCCGTTATTAACGGTGTACATAAACACAATACGGTCACCATGCCCAACGGCATGTAAGTGAACATTACTGATATGGGCGTATTGCTCAGACAGAATAGTCAATTCAAAGTAATGCGTCGCAAACAGAGTAAAGGCCCTGAGCCGAGTGGCCAGATCAATCGCACAAGCCCAAGCGAGTGACATACCGTCATATGTACTGGTGCCACGACCGATTTCATCCATAAGAACCAGCGAGTTCTCCGTAGCGCTATTGAGTATGCTGGCTGTTTCCGTCATCTCAACCATAAAGGTTGAACGCCCGCCAGCCAGGTCATCAGACGCGCCGATACGTGTAAAAATACGATCAATCTGTCCGATCCGACACGAGGCCGCCGGTACAAAACTACCGGTATAGGCAAGTAACGCAATCAGTGCCGTCTGTCGCATATAGGTGGATTTACCTCCCATATTCGGCCCCGTGATTAACAACATACGATGCTCGTTATTAAGTAGCGTATCGTTAGCAATAAAATCTGCCTTAAGCGTCTGCCTGATAACCGGATGCCAACCCTGTAAAATTTCAATGCCGGACTCATCGACAAACTCAGGTTGGCTTAAATTCAATGCTACTGCACGCTCCGCGAGATTACTCAGAACATCCAGAGTGGCAAGTGCAGCGGCAAGCTGTTGAAGTGCCATCAAATGGGGTTGCAGCCAACTCAGCAACTCCTCATAAAGATGTTTTTCCTTACTCAACGCACGTTCCCGACTGGAAAGCACCTTATCCTCAAATTGCTGGAGCTCCGAGGTAACAAAACGTTCGACGGCTTTCAGGGTTTGACGCCGGATATAGTGCATGGGCACCTGTTCGCTTTGCGCACGACTTAATTCTATGTAATAACCAAAGGACCGGTTATAACCGAATTTGAGTGTCGGAACGCCCAACCTTTCACGTTCATTAGTCTCCATATCAACCAGAACCTGATCGGTATTATCCCGTATGCTTTTAAGCTCATCAAATTCCGAATCGTAACCACTCGCTATCACGCCGCCATCGCGTATCAACATGGGTGGCTGCTCAACAATGGCTTTTTCAAGTTTCTGCTCAATATCGGAATGCGGCTTTATGCGGGCCAGAGCAGGCTCGAACTCCAGCAAACCCGTTGGCTCAATCAGTTCCTGTATCCGTTTCACGAATGCTAGGCTGTCCCGCAAAGCAGCCAGATCTCGCGGGCGGGCGGATTTCAGGGCGATGCGGGCGGCAATGCGTTCAATATCACCGATTCCACGCAATAAATCTTGCAACGACTCATTGATACCGGTCTCGATCAAACCGTTAAGACACTGATGCCGTCGCCTCAAAGCCGGGATATTACGAACGGGCTGAGAGATCCACTGACGCATCAATCGCCCCCCCATCGCCGTTATAGTGCTATCAATCACCTGTAACAAGGTATTATCCCTGCCACCCTGCAGATTATGGCTGATCTCCAGATTTCTCCGTGTGTTCGCATCGAGCACCAAAAAATCATCATCGCTCTCAACACAGATTCCCTGCAAGTGACTTAATGCGTTTTGCTGAGTTTGCCGCACATACTGCAACAGACAACCTGCAGCCGAGGCTGCAAGCGGCAGCTCCTCCAATCCAAACCCGACCAAGTCATGGACATGAAACTGATCGCATAATAGCTGGCGGCAGGCCTCACGATCATAGTGCCATGAAGGCCGCTGACGCTGCACACACTGCGTCGATAATGTTACCGGCACATCACCGTCTTCAGAAAAAAGAAATTCAGCAGGATGCAGGCGTTCAATCTCGGCAGCCAGCATACTCAGAGAGTCAGCCTCCCTCGCGATAAAATGACCGGTACTCAGATCAAGGCTTGCTAGGCCATATCGATTACTCTGCTGATACATGCAAGCAAGCAGGTTTTGCTGACGCTCTTCGAGCAGAGACTCATCTGTAGCCGTGCCCGGCGTAATAACCCGCACAACCTTGCGCTCAATCGGACCTTTACTGTTGGCGGGATCCCCAAGCTGCTCGCAGATAGCCACTGATTCGCCCCGACGGATAAGTCTGGCGATATAATTCTCCGCCGCATGATAAGGAACACCCGCCATTGGTATCGGCTTGCCTGCGGATTTACCGCGCTGCGTCAGATGAATATCAAGCAGCTTCGCCGCCTTGCAGGCATCGTCGAAAAACAACTCATAAAAATCGCCCATACGATAGAAAACCAGAACATCCGGATACTCTTCCTTGATAGACAGATACTGCGCCATAACCGGCGTGTGCTGGGACCACTTGTCGATTGATCTCGCCATACACTATAGTTTAGTCAAACCTGCTGAAAATGCGCACAAAAAACAAAGCTGATAACCGGTAAAAAATATTCAGAACGCGAACGTTAAACATGGCACGAAAACATACCTCTCTCCTGTCCGGTACAAAAATATTCTCTGGCACCAAAACAAACAGTCATAAACCATCATAAAAAATATCGTCTGCAGGCAGACAGCTCTACCGAAAACATAAATCACATCGAATGTGCGTATCAGCTATCCCATCCGTAATCAACATATATTCCTGCCTTGCGCAGCACCCGGAACAAAGAACAAACTGCATCACGATCACCCTGCCGCCCGACTCTCCATATCCATAAATTCGGCGAGCTGCGAGCAGATCTGATCCGTTTCAAAAATTCTATAGCAGCGACTAAAGCAACGGCCATAACATTCGACCAGCTATAAACAATAAAAACAGTGAAAAAAATATATCCAATGCCCGTTCGGGTATAGCATGAGTCAGCTTTGCGCCCAATGGGGCAAACAGAAAGCTGGCAGAAACAACGCCCGCAAAAGACGGCAAATTAATATAACCGATACTGCTTTCCGGGATACCGAACTCATCCAGGCCCATGATGGCATAAATGATAGCGGATACAAAGGCCAACGGCATTCCTGCTGCCGCCGCCGTTGCGACCGCATTCCGAACAGGCATCGAACAATAAGTGAAAAAAGGCACATTCATAACACCGCCGCCGATTCCCATCATGGAAGAAATAATGCCATTAACAAACCCCATACCCACCATACCCTGCAAACCGGGTAATTTACGCCGCCCCCCGACCGTACCGATAGCCGCACGCAAAGCAGCGATAACAAGAAACACCACAAAAGCAATGTACAAAACCCTGCCCGGCAATAAATCAACGGTTATCGCACCGATTACCGTACCCAACAATATCCCGGGCATAAGCTGCCAAAAGACAGGCCACTCTATCGCACCTTGGCGATGATGAATATAAATTGAGGGAAGCGCGCTTACCGCGATAGTAGCTAAAGATGTGCCAACGGCGACTTTAATCATAACGTCAGCAGACACGCCTTCGGCGCCAAGGACAATAACGATAACAGGCACAATAATTGTGCCGCCGCCAATGCCAAGCAAGCCCGCAAGCGTTCCGGCAACCGCGCCCGCCAGCAATAAACTCGTTACATCCATTCTAAAAAAGCATCGCTGACACCATCTCTCAATACACAGCAGGCCGATCCTGAAATACAAGACCGACCAAGGCTTAACGACACCCCTCAGCCGGTGCGCAACATTATAACAGCTTGATCAGCGCAACCACCAAACCACCTTGAGGAAAGCAAGGTCCGCTTGGTTTCCTAGCGCAGGGCTTCTGTCTCGCGAACTTTGTCTCCTGTCACAGAACCTCTGCGTCCGTTCGGAGACGTTCAATATCAACCCTGGTTGCAAGATTGGTGTTGAGCATCACAATCTGCCCATTGACCAATACCTCAACCTGTTTGCTCGATAAAATCGCCCTTTATCAGGCGCTTGACAAAACGATGGGTGTCAAATGCAATCAATTCTTTCATGGTCGAACCATAACCCCTTACCGGGTGCAGAGCAATGTACTTTTGAACATAAGTCGCCCAACACCGCGAATCGGCTACCTGAACCCGGCTTTGAGACACCCGTCATTCCTGCGAAAACAGGAATCCGGGCTTATCTGCCGGAATTATTTTTCAGTCTTCTGGCGTAAAGGATGGCGTGTTCGCGTTTTTTGTCGGACGGATAATAGTTTCTGCGTTTACCGAATCGCATGAAGCCGCTTTTTTGATAGAGACGGCGGGCTGCTTGGTTTCCTGCTCTGACTTCCAGCTAGGCTATGGCACCTCTGTGTCTGCCGGCCATTTCGAGCAGGTGGTGGAGCAACCGGCTTCCCTGCCCTCGGCACTGCCAGCCAGGGTGTATACACAGGTTGAGGATATGCGCTTCCTGCAACGTGCAGGACATAATACCATAGCCGATAATCCCGCACCGTTCTATGCGGGCGCTGAAAAAATATGGTTCGCTCAGGCAGTCTGCTATGAATTGCCGGGTCCATGGATATCGGTATGCGGCGCGCTCTATGTGCATGATATCTTTCAGGTCGGTCGGCATGACCGGCCTGAATCCGTTGTGTGGCTGGTGTGCAACGTTCATCCGGCTTGGGCCTTAAGGCGCTTCAGGTCCTGCCAACTCTTACGTTTTTCGCGGGGGGAGCGCAACAGGTAGGCCGGATGGTAGGTTACGATAACGGGAATATCCAGAGGTGCATAGCTGTACAGCTTGCCGCGCATCTTTGAGATTGGCTGGTCAATCTTCAGCAGGTCCCGGGCCGCTATTTTGCCAACCGCAAAGATAACCCTGGGAGCTACCAAGGCTATTTGCCGCTGCAGATAGGGGGCACAGTGATACGCCTCTTCCTGCAGCGGATTGCGATTGGCCGGTGGTCGGCATTTTATGATATTGGTTATGTAAACCTGTTCGCGTTGCAGTCCGATTGCTTTGAGCATTTCATTAAGCAACCTGCCCGCACGCCCGACAAAGGGTTCGCCGCGAACATCTTCTTCGGCGCCAGGGGCCTCTCCTATGACCATGATACGGGCATTCGGGTCGCCGGTTCCGAATACCGTTTGTGTGCGATCTGCATGAAGATCGCAGGCAGTGCAGCTTTGTACCTTTGCTTCGAGTGCAGGCCAATCCGATTGCGCAGTGACAGGTGCTCGGGTGTTTTCGGTTTGCTGTTGTAGCTGTGCATCGGCACCGGCCTGCTGTTCCGGCAGATGGCGTTGTCGGGATAATTGCGGTGCAAAATCACTGGGCACCCAGATGCGAATGCCCAGTGTTTTCAGATAGTGCAGTTGTTGCTGCGTGTCCACAGATCAGACATCACCCAGCTGAGGATGAGTTTTGTCGGGCACGGCATAAATCGTATTAATCGCATTCAGATATGCCTTGGCCGAAGCCACAACGATGTCGGTATCGGCACCCTGTCCGTTGACAATTCGACCTTGCCCGGCAAGCCTTACGGTTACCTCGCCCTGAGAGTCGGTACCACTGGTAATACTGTTGACCGAGTACAGCTGCAAGTCAGTATCCGATTTGACTATGGTCTCTATGGCTTTGAAGGTGGCATCAACAGGCCCACTACCGGCAGCATAACCACGCCGTTCGTCACCATCTATTGACAGAGTGACCGTTGCATCCGGGGTTTCCCCGGTTTCCGAGCAGACTTTGAGCCATATCAGCTTGTATTTTTCATCCATGTCTGAAGCCGATGCCTCGGAAACCAGTGCTTGCAGGTCCTCATCAAATATCTCATGCTTTTTATCGGCCAGTACCTTAAAGCGATCAAAGGCATGATTGAGTTCTTCGTCGGATTGAAAATCGACGCCCAGTTCCGCAAGGCGGGTTTTGAAGGCATTGCGTCCGGAATGTTTACCCAATACGATTTTATTAGCCGCCCAGCCCACATCTTGGGCCCGCATGATTTCATAGGTCTCGCGGCTTTTGAGTACGCCATCTTGGTGAA
The DNA here is from genome assembly GCA_028289815.1 of Gammaproteobacteria bacterium. Classification (GTDB taxonomy): domain Bacteria; phylum Pseudomonadota; class Gammaproteobacteria; order JAJDYQ01; family JAJDYQ01; genus JAJDYQ01. The sequence goes on from JAPYNQ010000027.1 coordinate 50,189, forward strand.
TTCCTGATTCATGGGCAAAGGCATTCGCCCCGACAATCGCCTTGTTAGGCTGTACGGGAAATCCGGTTATGCCTGACACCAACCGAGAACAAGTCATAATTTGCGTGGTGTCCAGCCCGACATCACACGCAAACGTATCTTGGCGGGTGCGCACTGCCATAACTATTTCCTCCAGTGAAGCATTGCCCGCACGTTCACCAAGTCCGTTGATAGTACACTCCACCTGCCTAGCTCCGTGCATCACTGCCGACAAGGAATTGGCTACGGCAAGCCCCAAGTCGTTATGGCAATGCACGGAAAATACCGCTTTATCCGCGTTCGGAACACATTCAATCAGTTCACCGACCAAGGCACCAAAGCGATGTGGCAGATTGTAGCCCACGGTATCCGGGATATTGATGGTAGTCGCGCCCGCATCAATAACGGCCTCAATTACCCGGCAAAGAAAATCTGTCTCCGAACGTCCGGCATCTTCTGGCGAAAACTCAATGTTGTCGGTGTATCTGCCTGCAAATTTGACGGCATGGACCGCCTGCTCAACGACCTGTTGAGACGACATTCGCAGTTTTTCCTGCATATGTATAGGTGAGGTCGCTATAAAAGTATGTATGCGACCAGAGGCCGCCGGTTTCAGTGCCTCACCGGCACGTTCTATATCACCGTCAACTGCTCTGGCCAAGGCACAAACGGTGCTGTCCTTGATAGTACCGGCAACCGCCTTGACGGAATCAAAGTCTCCAAGGCTGGCGACGGGAAATCCCGCCTCAATAACGTCAACCCGCATTTTTTCCAGGGCCCTGGCAATACGAATCTTTTCATCACGTGTCATGGAGGCGCCGGGGCTTTGTTCTCCATCGCGTAACGTGGTGTCGAATATAACTAATGGTTCACTTCTGGACATTGCTGCTCTCCTGTCTTTTCAGGATAGTGGATAGGGAGCTCTGATGAGTACGGAACTTCCCTAAAATATATTCAAGTGCGTATTCCCTCGCCAGGGTAACCGTATCTGCCTCACGGCAGCAGGGACAGCAAGAGCAGGCCACTGGCAGCCAAGCCGGCAGTGGGTAAGAGATATGCGAAATTGCCGATAAACCATTGCATAATGTAAATATAGCCGGTATTTAAAAAATTGCCAATACTGCAAAAAAACCTGATCCGTGCGCTCCTCGTGATTCAAACATGATTAAGGTAACCGTACAAGCCGACCAGCTATCTCATGCGATTTTTGCCGGGCATGAGCAAGGCCGGATGCTTTGTTTCGAGTGCCCGGATGCCTTCGGGGTGTTTTGGATGGATGGCCGGGTGGCGGTGTCTTCTGAGGGAAATTATGTAGCAAAATGCACGGCGAGTGCATTCATCTGGAGTGTATATTTATGGAGAAAACGATACAGCAGGGACGGTGAGTATTGTTGAGTTATTCCGGCAATTCTCCGGATTATATTCGCACGGAGGCGCATACCCATAACATTGAGTCCGTCCGGGAGAGACCCAAGTGTGCCATTCATGGCACCCGGCATCACATCTCCACCAAACACCCGGAGTACTATCTCAACTGGTGAAATAACTCCATCCGGGATGGTCAACCTCTACCTGCCCCTCCTAGTTATCATAACATCTTTTGCATTTTGCTGCATAAGTTGCGCTATTTGGTTGGCTTCGGTATAATCGGTGTTATATCACATATGTTACATGACATAGGCAATAGTTATATTGTGGGCAGCTGATGGCACGAGGAAAATCAGGCAGGATAGTACTGGAAATAGATCCGGAATTGAAGCGTCAGCTATATACCACGTTAGAAAACAGGCAGCAAACCATGAAAGAATGGTTTATTCGTGAAGCTGAAGGTCTTGTTTGCAGCGGGAAACAGCCCTCCCTTTTTGATGTGCCGGAAAAAATCCAAACCAACAAAACCGGTGGTGAGAAATGAATTTCAAGGAAAACGAGTCTGCGCAAAAACTAAGAGGGGGCTACTACACCCCATATGATCTGGCTCACTACTTATCTAAATGGATTGCAGAAACAAACCCTGAAACCGTACTGGAACCTGCCTGCGGAGATGGGATATTCCTTGAATCTTTATCTGCTTCGCTTGCGGTGCGTACCTCAATTACCGCAATAGAGCTTGACCGCGCAGAAGCCAAACTCGCAGCAGAAAGAGCAAGCGTGCTCAAAAATTCGAACATCAGTGTTATATGTGCCGATTTTTTAGAATGGCATTTAACTTCGGAACAGAAAAACTCCCAATATGATGCCATAGTAGGCAATCCTCCATTCATAAGATACCAGTACTTATTAGAGAAAGATCAAGAATTTTCAGAGCAGATTTTTAAGCAGCACAATCTCCGCTTTACAAAGCATACTAACGCTTGGGTTCCTTTCGTTATTGCATCGCTGTCAATGCTTCGCCCTGGCGGAAGACTGGCAATGGTTCTGCCATCGGAAATATTGCACGTTCTTCATGCCCAATCCCTTCGATTTTATATCGGGCAACAATGCAAGAAACTAGTCATTATTGATCCGGAGGAAATCTGGTTTGATGGAACGTTACAAGGTGCTGTCTTATTGCTTGCGGAAAAGAAGAAAAATATTAATGAACATACTACCGGATTAGGCATTATCCAGACTAAAGGGAAATCGTTTTTAGGTCAAAGCCCCAGTAATTATTTTAATAAAACCAACTTTATCAATGGCAAGGCCGTTGAAGGAAAATGGACAAGGGCAATATTAACTAGGAAGGAACTGGACATATTCGATGGAGTAATTAACAGTGAAAATGTTCATCAATTCACAGACATTGCCGAAGTTGATGTTGGACTTGTAACCGGGGCGAACAACTTTTTCTTGGTGAATGATGAAACTGTCGATAACTACAATTTAGAAAAATGGTCATACCCGATGTTCGGCAGAAGTGAGCATTGCCCCGGTATTCTCTATGACGAGAAACAGCATCAGAATAATTCTGATGCCGGCCTTCCATCTAATTTTCTCTGGTTTGATGTAAACGATGTTTCTGAGCTTTCTAATAGTGCCCACGAATATATTCGCCTGGGAGAGAGTGAAAATTTACATACGCGCTACAAATGCAGAATACGTAAACCGTGGTTCAAAGTACCGTCTGTATATGCCACTCAGGTTGGCATGCTCAAACGTGCCCATGATATGCCTCGACTCATATTAAATGAAGTTGGCGCTTACACTACCGATACTGCATACCGCATTACAACCAAAAATGTTGACGCAAAGAAATTTGTTTACTGCTTCATTAACTCTTTTACCGCGCTTGATTCGGAACTTGAAGGCAGGTACTATGGCGGGGGAGTACTGGAGCTTGTGCCTTCAGAGATTGAAAAGCTATACGTACCTATTCCGGCACAGACTCGTACCGCAATGAAAACCCTTGACAAGATGATAAGAAATTCTTCATCGAGTCAGGTATTAGCCTTCCAAGATAGCAGAGTATTAGGAGACCTGGGCTTAACCACGGATGAGATCGTATGCCTTCACGCAGCATGGGATAAACTGCGTAACAGACGCCAACGGGCATCCGGTGCCATTAGTCAATAACAATCACAAAATCAGTTGAATTTTTCTTAAACAATCTCAGCGTGCTATCTAACAGTTCGCATTTTGCGATTAGATGCCTTACCTCACCCCACCTGATTTTAGTCATGGTGTTTCCCTGCCTATAACTTTTCGTATTAGTTTTTGGATTATGAGTAACCTCCAGTGTATAAACTCCATGTGATATATTTTTTATCACTATCTCGGCATTAATTGTTGCACGTTCAAGATGTGGGCTCCTTGCTCTAGGGTCCGTACTCCAGTTCAAATCAGAGAATACCTTTTCCCGAAAATAATGCTGAAAGTCTATACCCTCCATTAAACCCTGCCCCAGATTTATATCACCTGTTATGTTGGTGCTCGCTCTGTGGGGGATATTCAGACTTCGTTTTGTAAGCGGCTTGCTTTCCCATACGAGAATACCCGTGTTAGCAACTATTTCGGCTTTGCGGATCCTTGCGACTTTATTTCGGCCCGGCTTTCTTTTCTCAAATGTCGGTATTGGCTTTAGCCTGTCTCCAGCCTTGTTACCATGCGCTTTACCGGTTACAGGTGGTAATTTTACTAAACGCTCATCTTCCAACCGCCCCTCATGTAGCAGTTTAACAGTTTGCCTAGGGTTGGTAATTTGAAATACATGATCGGGGTATGTCTCTGGAAGCCGGGTAATCGTCGTAACAAGCTCTTGAAGATAAGCATCATCTGACTGTCGGCTTCTATCCAGCTTGAGAGATGAACTCGCTTCTATATTCTGATTCAGGCCACCAAATGTTAAATTGGCACTGCCCAGTACCACAAATGCTTTAGTTTCACTATACACCGCATATATTTTCGGATGAAGTATCTTTTTACTTGAAGCTGTATCTACAACATATGGGTTAATCCCGATTTTTAATAAAGCAAAAATACTCTGTGCAGAAGTAATCCCGTTTCTGATACCAATAAATACCTTCGATTTGTCTGCTACATTCCTTAAATTGTTTTTGATTCTATTGACCCCGCCTTTTCGTGTAAAGGCAAGGCCAAATAAAAAGTTATCTGTAGCAGGGGTTGTTAACAGCTCATTGACTACCGTTTCATGATCATAATCCTGCCTTAATCCCTGCAGGATCATTTTAAGCTCAGCCATCTTCCTACTACCAGTTCCTGTATTCTGCCGTATAAGTCCCTTATTGAAATAGCCTCCGAAAGGAGGGGCGGCATACTACAACGAAACTCTGCTTGACCCTCATCATTGATAAAAGCAACACTAGTGATTGTTCCATTCAGGGCCAGTGATGCCGCAGGAACAGCGAGAGATGAATCGTCGCCCAAAAGCTCACGAGCTGCTAATACTCCGGGAGTACCGTCCGGGTTTGTGCCGGTCCAGATGACCCGGCCCTCGGGTACGGTAAAGGCCGTGCCCGATTCACTCCGGCGCGCATTGCTGTCCCAGCTGCCGTCATACAAATCGGCATAGTTATCGGCGGCTTTGTCGCCGCCCAGCCAGTAGATGGCGGCATCGGTATCCGAGGCGCCGGTCTGTGTGTTGGTGCGTGCATTGACCGTTGTGGTGGAGCCGATGACCCGGAACGCATCGCCGCAGCTATCGCTGATCGACATATGGCCCGCCTTGGCACGGGTCTGCACAAAGCTGTTGTAGTGACTGATGCCAGCTTGACCTGCATCGGTTCTAGCTGAGGTCACAAACAGCAATCGGAACTTGGCGCCGACAGCCAGGCCGGAAGGTATCAATGGCCAGTCAGACCGCGCATTATAGGAGCCGTCAGCATTGGCGGTATTGCATTCAACTGTCTGCGCCTGCGCCTCGCCGGCAGTCAAGGCCAGCATCGGGTTCCCGTGTAACGGGAAATACCGGCAGCCTGTGCATCGGCAATGTTGGTCGAGGCCCGTAATGGGCACTTTGAATATCGATACCGGATTGAGTCGGGGAAGACTCCCACAGCAACGGCATTTTTGTTGATTCCATCGTTTCGTTATCCTCTCACGGTACACATTTCAGTTCTGTCTCTATCACGATAGTGCCAGCCCCGGCCATACTCTGCCTCCCTGTCCGACAGACACTCTCGCTCCACTATCTTAGAAACAACCCGCTGCCTTTGTCAATAAGCAGCGTAAAAAAAATTCAGGCAGCCCGACAGGGACACTCGCCTCAGCCGGTACACAGCATTTACAACAGCTTGATCAGCGCAACCACCAGTCCCCCCTAGGCAATGAGTGCCCCAACCATCGCCTTGAGCAAATCGGCCTTGACCGAGGCAATCCCGGACCGGGTTTCTTGCCGCAGCAGCTCTATCTCAAACTTGATCTCCTGCCGCAGGGATTCTACACCGGCTTGAACTTTTTCTATTTCAACCCGGGTTTCCTAGCGCAGGGATTCTACACTGGCCTGAACTTTTTCTATTCCAACCCGGGTTTCCTGGCGCAGGGATTCTATCTCAGACTTGGTTTCCTGCCGCAGAATCTCTGCATCTGTTCGGAGT
>JAPYNQ010000028.1 GCA_028289815.1 Gammaproteobacteria bacterium
TGTCGCTGTGGCGGTATTGCCAGACTCTACCGAGATCGTCACGGTGTTGGTCGGCTCTGCATCCAGCACCAGGGTGTATCCGTCCGTGCCGCTGTCTTCATCAATGGTGATGGTATCTGTGCTCACTGTCACGCCGGGCGCTGCTTCAGAAGAAACACCGACTATCCTCAGCATGTCGTCTATGATAGCCCTACAGTCGTCGTTGTCTGGAACCCCTTGGTTTGCGCAAGAGCCCATAGTAGGAGAGAGACCAGTACCGGTGAAGACCCTTTGATACAAACCCTCATTGGTTTGATCAGCAAACCGTGACTGCCAATCGGCCATGTTAGCCTGGCTTACGACAGGAGCTCCAGCAATACCAGTGTTATGGCACACTCCGCAAGTGCTGCTGGCGTAGGGTGTCTGTGCGAGGGCATCGGGTGCCAGGCCGGCGAGCAGCAGGCAGAGCATGGCGCCGCGCCAGATTCGGCAGGCAGCCGCTCGCATGGCAGCAGTGGTACGGCGGGCGTGGGTATGGGTTAAGCAGCTACTTCCGGGTTCCGGTTCTTTCATCGTTTATTAAGACCTCGCGTTGCTTTATCCTGTTAACGTTATCTGCCCGAGCGGATACCGGCTTTATGCCGACCTTCTCACCCGAACAGGCACAGCAGCGCCGCACTTAACCGTAAAAATTCGCTGGTGTCAATACCCGGAAATAAAAAATTCGCTATTTTGTTACATTTTTTTGCCGGTACCGTGGCTTTTGGTGCGGGATACTCAAGATAAACCGGATTTCACGTCTGCCGCAACCATAAGTGCAATTTATAGCGGACTCATACAGAAACCAAATTGACATCCAGGTTCCTGGAGATTCAAATGTCATATCATCGTATATAATACTGGACCAGGCTGTTGCGCCCGCCAGCAGGTTCCCGGAGATTGCTCAGAAGAAATTATTGAGGCTGTTTTAAGTATCGCCGCAGGACGAGAGTGCCGCCTGACAGGGCGCAGGTCAGTTGCCCGTGCGGCGCGACCCGGGCTTAAAACAGTCTCAATGCAGGCAGGGTTTTGTTAAATACGTTATTGTCCGCCGGTCATGCGGGATATTATCGTTAATCTGCTGGTCCGTACGGCCGGTTTTTTCGGTCTGCCTGTTCTGCATTTTTGCGGGACGGTTGCAGGCTATTTGCTGTATTTTATCCCGAATCCGTATCGGTCGGTGTCTGCCGCCAATATAAGGACCTGTTTTCCCGGGCTTGGGCACAGGGCGCAAAAAAAATTAATCCGGGCTTCGCTGGTTGAGCTTTGCAAGTGGCTTTTTGAGCTCGGACCGGTATGCAGGTGGCCGCCGGACAGGCTCGAACGGCTGGTTGTCGGCGGTGACGGTTTTGATGCCGTCAGAAAGACGCTGGAGCAGGGCAGGGGGGCTATGTTAATCGCGCCTCATTATGGTAACTGGGAGCTTGCCGCTCTGATCAGCGCACGGCGGTTTCCGGTTACTATTATGTATAAGCCTCCAAAAATCGGGGCGCTGCATCGGCATATGCGGTGCGCCCGCAGCCGGGCAGGGGCGACTTTGGTAAAAACGGATTACAGCGGCCTGAAGGCGCTGATCGGGGCGCTGCGGCGTGGTGAGGCTATCGGCCTGTTGACTGATCAGGAGCCTAAACGGGGGGCTTATGTGTATGCGCCTTTCTTCGGTCAGCCGGCACGCACCATGACGCTGTTCTCGAAATTATTGCGCAAAACCCGACCGGCGGTGTTTATGTCCGGTATCCGCCGACTGCCTCGGGGACGTGGCTTTGAACTGAGCTGTATACGGCTTGATGAGCAGTTACTCTCCGACCACGATGAGCAAAAGGCAGCATCTTATATGAATCATGCGATCGAAAAGCTGATCCTTGAGGACCCCGCTCAGTATCTCTGGGCGTATAAACGCTTCAAGTTCCCACCTGATCTTGAGAGCAGGGGGAGTTATAATATAGTGGAGAACCGCCAGGAAATATCCTGAGAAAGGCTTTCGGCATCAGAAGCGGAATCCCCGGGCATAAGAGTTTATAATTCTGACTGCCACAGGATAGTAGCTGTAAGACTGGATCAGTTGCGTGGTAAAAAGTATGCGGTAGAAAAGTCCTCCGTAAAATATCAGGACACCGATCAGTTGAGAGGGAGCCGCCAGGCAATGTGGTGTATTCACGCATCCAGCTAAAAATCGGAACTCAACACGGCAGTATAAGCTATATGAGAGTTATTTCTCAGCCCTGACGTGCAGTGATTGAAATTTTTGTATATTGACCTATAACACAGTACCTGTGCTTTGGCCTCTCGCACTAACGATTTTTTACAGGTTTTGCAAAGGCTATTTTCTCCAGAAAGCTATGCTGATCAGCACCAGCAGGGTGAATACTTCCAGACGGCCCAGCAGCATGGCAAAACTCAGGACCCACTTGGCAAAGTCACTGATGCCGGCATAATTCGGCCCTACTGCGCCCATGCCCGGACCCAGGTTGTTTATGGTCGCCGCTACGGCAGAAAATGCGGTTATCTGGTCCATACCACTGATCATGAGCACGACCATGATGACGACAAAACTTGCGACATAGGCAGAAAAGAAGCTCCATACTGCGCTGACGACTTTATCCGACAACGGTTTTCCCCCTACTTTAATCGGGATGATCGCATTGGGATGAATCAGCCATTTTATCTCCCGGTTGCCCTGCTTGATGAGTAGCAGAAAGCGGATTACCTTGATGCCGCCTGCCGTCGAACCGGCACAGCCGCCTATAAAACTTGAGAAAATCAGTATGACCGGTATTGCTCCCGGCCATAGATAGTATGCCTCGGTGGTAAATCCGGTTGTGGTGCCTATGGATACCGCCTGGAATATCCCTGTAATCAGCGCCGCTGCCGGTTCTCCGGTAACATGCAGTGTGTATAGCAGAATGGAGGTCAGCGCAGCGGTGAACAGCAGAATGGCAAAGTATGTGCGTGTTTCTGCGTCTGCCAGGTAAGTTCCGATATTCATACTGCGCCAAGCTATGAAATGCAGGGAAAAGTTGATGCCGGCCAGCAGCATGAAAATGATCGCGATGGATTCAATCAGGGGATTGTCAAAATATCCGATACTTTCGTCATAGGGCGAGAAGCCGCCCATTGCTATGGTTGAAAAGCTGTGCGATACCGCATCGAACAGGCTCATGCCGGCAAATCTGTATGCGAGCGCACAGACAACGGTCAGTCCGAGGTAGATAAACCACAGGGCTTTCGCGGTCTCGGTAATGCGCGGGGTCAGCTTGTTGTCTTTCATCGGACCGGGGGTCTCGGCGCGATACAGCTGCATACCGCCAATTCCCAGCATCGGCAAAATGGCAACGGCAAGCACAATAATCCCCATGCCGCCCAACCATTGTAGCTGCTGGCGGTAATAAAGAACGGAACGCGGCAGGTCATCCAGATGGGTAATCACGGTGGCACCGGTCGTGGTCAGACCGGAAACCGATTCAAATACCGCATCAACAAGCTCAAGATGCGGCGATGTGGATAACATGAACGGTATGGCACCAGACACGCTCAGTACCAGCCAGGACATGGCTACAACCAGAAAACCATCTCGTAAATGAAGGTCTTGTTCGACCCGGCGCACCGGCAACCACATGAGCAGCCCGATAACCAGCGTCACCAGAAATGCCATAAAAAACGGCAGTGCCTGGCCATCATCATCGTACAGGGAGATGGGTATCGGGATCAGCTGTGTCACGCTGAACAGCATCAGCAGAATGCCGAGCACACGCCGGATGATTTTAGGCTGCAAGGTCCCTGTCCCTAGAAAAAGCTGATACCGACCTGGAACAGCTTTTCCACCGCACTGATCTTGTGGCGATCAATCAGAAACAGGATGATATGGTCTTCCGCCATGATCACGATGTCATGGTGTGCCATCAGAACTTCTTCACCGCGTACTATGGCCCCTATGGTGGTCCCTGACGGCAGATCAATCTGGTCGACCCGGCGCCCGACTACCGCAGATGTGTTTTGATCGCCGTGCGCAACCGCTTCAATCGCTTCGGCCGCCCCTCTTCTGAGCGAGTGTGCCTTGACAACATCACCGCGACGAACATGGGCAAGCAGGCTGCCAATCGTTAGCTGCTGCGGCGATACGGCAATGTCAATCTCTCCCCCCTGGATCAGTTCAACATAGGAGGCACGGTTAATCAGGGACAAGACTTTGCTTGCCCCAAGGCGCTTGGCCAGCATGGCCGCCAGGATGTTCGCCTGGTCGTCGTTGGTAACAGCGCAAAATACATCTATGCTGTGGATGTTTTCTTCCGTCAGCAGGTCTTTATCGGCACAGTCACCCTGCAAAACGACAGTTTTATTGAGGCTTTCAGAAATACGGGTCGCCTGCTCCGGGTTGCGCTCAATGAGTTTGACCCGGTATTGCTTCTCCAGCGAGCGCGCCAGCCGGGTTCCTATATTTCCGCCACCGGCTATCATGATGCGACGAACCCGCTTTTCTCGTTGGCGCAGCTCTTCGGTAACTGCCCGGATATGTGCTTCGGCAGCAATAAAAAATACTTCGTCACCCGCTTCAACCACGGTATGCCCCTGGGGAATAATGGGACGGTTACGCCGAAAAATGGCAGCAACCCGAACTTCTATTCCCGGCATATGTTCGGTAATCGTCTGTAGTTCATGTCCGACCAGGGGGCCTCCATAATAGGCCCGCACAGCGACAAGTTTGACCTTGCCGTCGGCAAAATCGGTAACCTGCAAGGCACCCGGATGATCAATCAGGCTGTGAATCGAGTCGGTAACAATCTGCTCCGGGCTGATTAAGACATCAACCGGCAGGGCTTCCTGATGAAACAGCCGGTCTTCTTTCAGATATTCCGGGGCGCGTACACGGGCAATTTTGGTCGGTGTATGGAACAGGGTATAGGCAACCTGGCAGGCAATCATATTGACTTCATCGCTGTTGGTTACGGCAATGATCATATCCGCGTCTTCCGCTCCTGCCTGGGTCAGTATATCGGGGTGTGAGGCATTACCCGAGATGACCCGCAGGTCCAGATGTTCCTGCAGGGCGCGAAGAAATTCCGTATTGGTATCGACAATGGTGATGTCGTTGACCTCGCTGGCAAGACTGGCCGCCAGCGTGGAACCGACCTGACCGGCCCCAAGAATAATGATCTTCATTGTCCGACCGTTGCTTTCTTATGGTCTATGCCCAGATTTTTCATCTTACGATACAGGTGGGTTCTCTCCATGCCAACTTTCTTCGCCAGCCTGCCGACACTGCCCCCGGATTGCTTCCATTGATATAAGAGATAGTCACGCTCGAAACATTCTCTGGCTTCCCGCATCGGCAGATCCAGTATGCCCGGGGTCAGCATCGCGCTGCAGGTATCATCGGTCGCCTGCAATGAGGTGCGCAGGATGCGCCGCACATCCAGAGAGGAAATTGTGCGGCTGTCACCCAAAATTAACAGGCGCTGGATGAGGTTCCTGAGCTCGCGGATATTGCCCGGCCAGCCATACTCCTGCAAATACGCCATAGCATCATCGGAAAACATGCGATCCGGCAGGTGGTCTCTTTGAATATAGAGATCCACGTAGTGACGCACTATGTCAGGGATGTCTTCGGCATGTTCTTTCAGGGCAGGCAGACGCACAGGCAGTACATTCAGAAAAAAATACAGATCATCACGAAAATGGCCCGCTCTTACCGCAAGTTCCAGATCGCTGCGGGTGCTGGCGATAATCCGCACATCCACAGACACCGGACGCGTACCATCAACCCGTAAAAAAGAAGATTCCTGCAAGGCACTCAGCAGGCGCGCCTGGGTCTCGGCATCCAGGTCGGCCACTTCGTCAAGGAAAAGTGTCCCGCCATCGGCCTGTTCCAGGTGGCCACTGTAGATTTCGCCGTTGTGCTCACGGCCAAAAATGGCCGCCTGATAGTTCTCACTGGCGATCGCACCGATCCGCAGTGTGATAAAAGGCCCTTCACGCCGATTACCCAGATGATGTATGTAGCGTGCGCATGATGCCCGACCGCTGCCTGCCTCGCCCTTAAGCAATACCGGAGAGTAGTGTTGGGCAACATTGGTTGCCTGTTGGCGCAGATTTTGAATAACCGGGCTCTCTCCCAGGGGCTTTTCGATGTCCGTGGCATTGTTGCGGAGGCGGATATTTTCTCTCGTAAGCTCTACGGCCTGCATGGCCCGGCTTACCATCAGCAGCAGCTTTGCCATAGAAAGCGGTTTTTCCAGAAAATCATAGGCCCCAAGACGGGTCGCCTCCACGGCGGTCTCTATCGTCCCGTGCCCCGACATCATAATGACGTGAAATGGCAATCCGCTCTCCTGTCGCCACTCCTTCAGCAGACTGATACCATCAATATCCGGCATCCAGATATCCAGCAGGGCCATATCCGGCAGGTTTTCGTCCACCTTAAGCCGGGCCTCAGTCGCATGGCCAGCCACCCATACCTGATAGCCTTCGTCTCGCAGAATGTCGCCGACCAGTTCCCTGATTTCGGATTCGTCGTCAACAACCAGTATTTTCCCGTCAGCCATATTTCAGGTGCCTCTGAAAACCCTATCCGGCGGTGAATAATAATACATTTGGGAATTATACCGATTGTCCTGGTTCAAGCACCTGCCAGAACAAAATCAGGCAACCTGCATAACTTGCTGGTAGTAACTCGTAGAGGCCCCTCAGATTGTCGGTCGTCTTCATTCAGGAAAGCCGAAACAGGCAGCGTGCCCATTCTCCCGGCTATAGCAATCCCATTTGGTCTTGCCTGGACGAGATTGCAGAATCCCGCTCAATATCCGCAAAGATATTTTTCATATTTGCCCGCCCTGTGGACCGACTTCGAGCGAGACGTCTGCCGCCCAGCTCCAGAACCTTTTTGTTGCCGCGGGCATGGACAGACATATCCCGATACTCGGCAACATATAGCGGCATATCATGCTTGATGGTTTCCATACTCGCATTCATAGTCCCGCCTTTTTCACTGGCCTCTATAACTATCATCGCTTTGCTTAATCCAATGATGATTTGGTTGCGTGCCATCGCTCGATAGCCTTTCCAGACATCATCGGGATTGAATTGGCTGATTACCAAGGTGCGTGCCCAATTCCAGACGGGTGCCAATGCTCGTTTGATGCGAAAATGGTTTATGCCTTCGGGCAGAACCAGCATCGTTGCTCCCCCTGCGGCGAGCGAATGGTAGTGCGCTTCGAAGTCAATACCAGCGGCATTACCGGACACAACGGCAAGTCCGGTTACGGCTGTCTGCTCTGCGCAGTCTCTAACGGTATCAATTCCTTTCCGGCTGGATTTGCGCGATCCGCAAAATCCGATGCCATTCAAATTCAGCAGATCAACATTACCCTGAAGATAGAGCATAGCCGGGGCCTTTTTCCCCAGAACAGTAAGCAGCCGCTCCGGGTATAAGGTGTCGCTCTGACTAATCTGCCGAATCTCGGGTGCTGCTGTCGCGTCGTCTGTTACTCTACCTTTACTCAAAAATCATCTCAATTCTTACCGGTTGTCTGTATCTCGCATTGTTTTCACCATACTCAATCCGAGGACATGGCGTGCGCCTGCCTCCTGCAATTTCATTGCAATGTATTGAATGGTGGTACCTGACTGATACTTGTCATCAATCAGGATGATTTTCTTGTCAGTCAAATCGCTGTTAAAGACTATCCGGGCATTATGCCAAGCTTCCCATTTTTCATCACGTGTTGCGGATTTGACCGACCTTTTCTCTGCACCAAATGAAAAACGCGCAGTAATATCTTCCTTGTCAAGTTTCTTGCTCACAATGGATACGACTCCAGAGGGTAAATCGAAGTCCTTACCTCGTTGTGGCGGTATAGCACAAACCAGGTCTGCATCTTTGTAAAGCCGGATCTCCGTTATCGTATTTATGCAATGTTCGGCAAGTTTTCGGACAGCAATCATGTCATGGTTTTGCTTTGCACGATATTCAAGCTCTCCAATCTCGGTTCTTGCGCCTTCATCTAAATTGGTAAAGTTATGGTGCATCGCAATAGATGTGTATAAACAGTCCCGCAGGAAGACGCGGCTTCCCTGTTCTTTTACCCAAGTGTCGATCTCTTGGAATTCTTCCTCGGTAGTAATTGATCGCCAAAACGAGTCACTGTGATAGCGGTCTTTTTTGTTCGGAAAGAGTTCGTAAGGAAATAACCTTGAGAACCCACAATCAAATGGAACGTTGAACGTCCCGACATAATCAGGGTGATCTGATCGTTTAGGTTCTTTAGCGTGTGTCGTGGCAAAACAAATTCGTCTCGTATCTTTACAGTGTGCCTGTTGGACGGATTTCTTCGTAATAAGGTTCATCTTGTCCGTGCCCTTTAAGGGTTTCTTCAAATCGACCATCACTCACCTTTCTTAAACCCCGTATTGCTGAATTGCAGCACGTTGCAGCTTTCCTTTAAAGCTCGCTGAAGTCTTTCATCACAAAGGGATGGTATCCCTAGATTTCGCATTTGTGAAGATAATATTTAGGGAATCATAGCCGAAAGCCGGTAAACATCTTCAGTTTTTTCTGCATTATCTAGTGACTTGTACGAAGGAGAGGGCAGTAAAAATGGTGGCTTTTTGATTTGCAGCGGCGGTATTTGACAGATTTCAAGGCGAGGAAGTATTTTGAGGTGGGGCAGTCGACCGGTTTGCATCCGGTACGGAGAAGCGGAAGATCACCCGAAAAAATATCCGATAATTGATGATCAGCAACTCAGGCCTGATTCGGCCAACTTTCGGTTATAATTCCTATGTAATTCTGCAGAAGTCGCCGAGTCGCGCCTGGGCAGGTATGCGCCAGGCCGGTATAAGTATGCACAGGGCGGCAAACCGATTTGCGCTTAAGGCCCAAGAGGCAGGGACGCTATCAGCTTACAACACCCTTGCAGAGGTCACCTCTGCCTGTGTAAGCTGCCATACGGATTATCGCATTCGCTGGAGTGTTTAATAGCATGATAAAGCAGCTGCCTCTTGGAAATAACGGCCCCCTTACCGGTCGCTTGGGATATGGTGCCATGGTGCTTGAGGGATACTATGGTGCTTCTGACGATAGTACCGCCGTTCAGGCTCTGGCGAAGGCAATTGAGCTGGGGATGTTGATTGACTCGGCTGACGCATACGGAGCAGGCCACAATGAATCGCTGGCAGGACAGGCAATCAAGGCTGCGAGTAGTAAACCATTGGTGGCGACAAAATTCGGTATCGTCTTTGACGAAGGCATAACCGGAACGGAACTGCCAACCGGCTGGGGATTTTCACTCAACATCAACGGCACTCCCGAGTACGCCGAAAAGGCATTAGATGCCAGTTTGACGCGCCTTGGCGTAGATGCTGTTGATTTATGGTATGCGCACTACCCTGACCCTTCCGTGCCGGTGGAAGAAACGGTCGGGGCAATGTCGAAAGCGGTCGAGCGGGGGAAAGTCAAGTACCTTGGCCTGAGCAATGTCACGGAAGATGATGTAAGACGTGCGCACGCTGTTCATCCGATCAGCGCCGTGCAATATGAATATTCGCTGTGGCGCCGCGAAGCAGAGACAGAATTACTGCCAACACTTCGAGAACTGGGCATTGCGCTTGTCGGATGGTCTCCATTAGGCGGCGGATTGCTGACCGGCACAGTTCGGTCACTCGATGAAGGTGATTTCAGACATAACAATCCCCGATACTCCGGAGATAATCTTAAATTAAACCGGGAACGTTTCTCTCCATTGATTGATATTGCAGACAGCCTGCATATCAGCCCTGCACAGCTGGCGCTGGCGTGGATACTGCACCAGGGTGAGGATATATTTCCTATTCCCGGCTCCAGAAAACCGGAACGCCTTGAGGAAAACGCCGCGGCAGTTGATGTTGTTCTTGATCAATCTGTTTTAGACGAGATCAGCCGGATTGCCGCACCAGGAACCGCCGTCGGCGCTACTCTGGTATAGACATGACGGTGAGCTTATTATTAGAATCCGCATAAGCAAGTGTTGCCGTCCGGCAATGGTTTAGTCTGCAACAAAAAAGGGATTGACGATGGGCGCGAGCAAGAAACGCTTAACCGAGGGTTCGGTATTATCGGATGACAGGCCGCACGTAAAAACAACACCAATAACCGAAGACCGGACA
The DNA here is from genome assembly GCA_028289815.1 of Gammaproteobacteria bacterium. Classification (GTDB taxonomy): domain Bacteria; phylum Pseudomonadota; class Gammaproteobacteria; order JAJDYQ01; family JAJDYQ01; genus JAJDYQ01. Next base: position 10,156 of record JAPYNQ010000028.1, read on the forward strand.
TACAAAATTCATTGCGGCGATTGTCTGGAAATCATGCGGTCTATGCCGGATAACTGCATAGACTTAATAGTGACTTCACCGCCCTATGCCGATGCGAGGACACATACGTATGGCGGTATATCTCCCGACGACTATGTCGATTGGTTTAAAGAGCGGGCCGAAGAAATGTATCGCATATTAAAACCTACCGGTTCTTTTGTCCTGAATATCAAAGAAAAGGCCGTTGAGGGTGAGCGTCATACCTATGTCCTGGATTTGATCCTGTCAATGAAGCGTGAAGTCGGTTTCCGGTGGGTTGAAGAATATATCTGGCATAAGACAACAGCCGCTCCGGGCAAATGGAAATACCGGTTCAGGGATGCCTGGGAGCGGATTATTCATTTCAGTAAAACCAGTAGTGTAAAAATGAACCAGGACGCGGTAAAGGTTCCCATCGGAAACTGGACAGAGGCCAGACTGAAGAACATGAGTAAAAATGACAGGGAGCGCCGTAATTCCGGGACACGTTCAGGTATTGGCCGGAAAATATCGGCCTGGGAAGGTAAAAAGCGGGTCTATCCGTCTAATGTCCTGCATAAGTCGCCCGTTGCACACAATACGGGGCATAGTGCGCCGTTCCCGGACTGGTTGCCTGATTTTTTTATCAAGTTGTTTACGGATGAGGGCGATATTGTGCTTGATCCGTTTTCGGGGAGCGGGACGACATTCAGGGTTGCCGCACAGTTAGGGCGCACCCCGATAGGCATAGAGATTAACCCGGAATATATCAAGGGAAATTCCCTGCTCGCGCTATGAACAGCCTGACCTGGATAGATAAAGATAAACTGCAGGATATTATCCGGGGCACGCTGCAACGTGCACAAGAGGCGAACAGCCAGGCTCAGGCCAGAATGAGGAAAAATGTTATTGATCCGTTTTCCTCTCTCGTCATTGCCACCACTACCGACATCAACACAAAGGCCGATCTGGTTGCCGTCCAACAAGGCAATTCAGTATCGTCCGGCATAGCAAGTGCTATCGGAGCTTTTCACCAACAGATACCTGGTTCAATCAAGGGGTTTAAAAATCATAATGCAGGCTACGATCTGGAATGTCCCGGAAGAAACATACTGGCCGAAGTAAAGAACAAGCACAACACCATGAACGCATCTAACCACCAGAAGGTAGTAGCCGATCTGGATACGGCAGTGCGTCAAAAGGCAGGCAACCGGGTCGGATATCTGGTAATCATCATACCGGCCAAGCCAGAACGGTATAAAACGAAACTGACAAAGCGCGAAGTTTATGAAACGGACGGCGCATCATTCTACGAACTTGCAACCGGCAGTAGTAGTGCTTTGCATGATCTGTATGACGCATTTGAAGACATCACTACAAACCACTATCCGAAATGGTCGTCAAAAGACATTCTGAAATACTGCAAGAAAGCCCTGCGTGAAGGCATACCGGCATAAGGTTACAACCGTATGCGGCCGATGCGGGTTTATTTCGGCTAACAGGGTAATGTTATGGTAATTCTGGCACCGCCTTCGATGGTATTGCTGGCCGATATGGTACCGTTATGCTCTTCAACAATTTTCTTGACGATAGCCATGCCCAGGCCGGTACCGTGGCCTTTGGTTGTTACATATGGTTCAAAGATATTATTGATAATGGCGCTGTCAAAGCCCGGACCGTTATCCTGAATAATCATTTGCAGACTACAAACATCAGCACTTGTGGTTAGTCTGGTTATAAATTTCAGTATGGGCCGGGGTGTATCCCGCATCGCATCAACCGAATTTTTTACCATGTTGTGCAGTAGCTGCCTGAGCCGACCTTGATCAGCGGTTATCATCCGAATATCTTCTGTCAGGTCCAGCCGTACTTCAGGAAAAAGGCGATCTCCCTTGTACATATCAAGGGTCTCGCCAATCAGCTGATTCAACGATATTGGAACCATTTTTAATTCGGGACTACGGGCATACTGGGTAAAGACGTTGACCATTTCTTTCATTGCCTCTACCTGATCAATAATCGTTTTGGTGGATTTATCCAGCACCTCGGCCGGCCGACCTGTTATTGCAGCAAGGCATTTGTGTCGTACCCGTTCGGCAGATAGTTGAATCGGCGTCAGGGGATTTTTGATTTCATGTGCCAGTCGTCGTGCCATCTCTCCCCAGGCGGCATTGCGCTGCGCCTGTACAAATTCGGTGACGTCATCAAACATAACGATGTGTTCGCCTTCGTGCCCGGGTTCCTGTGATAGCAACGTGCCGTTGATAATTAATACCTGGCGACCATTCCGGTTAAGAATGGTAAGTTCTTCCTGCCATTCTTGCTTGCCGGAATCCATATTTCGACCCAGACAGTTACAAAATTCCCGTAGATACGGGTATGAGTGCATAATTTCATCCAGGCTCAGGTCGGTCATATCGCATTCGGCACCAGACAGCAGCCGGGAAGCCATAGGGTTCATAGTGACAATTCGACGCCGGTTATCAAATGTAATCAGGCCTGATGCCAGGCGGGACAGTACGGTTTGTACATAGGCCCGCTCTTCTTCCGCAGCGACCTGGCCCAGGCGGGCTTGCTGGCTGGCTTCGGCAATTTTCAGCGTCATATCGTTGAATGAACCGACCAGCTGCCCCAGCTCGTCCTGGCTGGTCACTACCAGTTGCTTGTCATATTCCCCTCTGGACAGTGCCCGGGTGCCATCCAGTAAAATACGTATCGGTTCGACGAGGCGTCGGGCAGACAGTACGGCAACAACAACGGCCGCAAGAATGTTAAGCACGAATACCAGAGAAAGTGTAAGAACAAAGCTCTGTTTTAACTCATCGCGAATATAAGACAGTTCCTTGTAAGCCCCAAACGCGGATTGCACGCTCTGCGCAAGGGTGTTCAGCCGAGCTGCTACCGGGTAAAGTGCCTGGATCAGGCGCTTTTCTCCGGTAATCACGTTGGTAGTATCAGGTATTGCTATGACTATTCTTATGAAAAAACCGCGGTCTTCAATCAACTCCATATCAAGATACGGATATCCCTGGCGCAGTTGGCTATAAACCAGTTCGCTGGGCGTATGGGGAACAACGACCTCCGGGTCGATATTACTGAACGCGTAAACACGACCGGCTGTGTCAAGCAGTGCGATTTCATCAGCAGAACCCGATAATCGGAGATCCACCATGTCAAGGGTCGCCAGCGTGGTTGGTGTATCAGCCAGCGATTTAGCCATTCTCAGGGTGGTGCGTGCCTTTTCCCGAATCCGTCCGGACATGGCATCACGGCTTAAGTCCAGGGCGTCGCCGAGGGCGGCCTCAATCCTGACATCAAACCAGCTATCAATTCCTCGCTGTAAAAATTGAATCGACAGAACGTAAACCAGCGAAGCAGGGACAACAGCCAATATGACAAACATGGTCACCATGCGCAGCGTTAATCGGATGCCGGCACGACGCTGTCTGTACTCCAGCAATAACCGGTATAGCTGGTAACCCAGTATGGTCATCAGAGTGATCAGGCCGACGGCGTTACCCAGTAACAGCCAGGAATAGTAAGGGCCGATGGACGCCGAGTTTTCGGTTGCGTTACTTAGCAGGTAAAGCGAGACAAGCATACCGGCAAATAGCGCCAACACCGGAAAAACAAACATTCGCCTGAAATAGTTTTTACCGTGAATCCGCATCTTTCCCTACCGGGGACCTCCAGTAAATTTTCTCCCAATCACCTCGCAGACGCCAGCTGTCCGATAAATAAGTCAGCGGCCTGAGCGGCACCGGCAGTGCCTCGCTGTTCAACCCTGAGCGCACTCGTATAACATAACTTTTGTCCCGGTGCAGCCTTGCCAGTTCCCGAATTTCGAGATTTTCTATTTTTCCCAGTGCCTGCAACGCCGAACTGCGTGTCAGGTATGCCCTGGGAAACCCCGCCTGAATACCTTTTACCAGATACTGCTGGCTCAGAGCATGGTACTGAATTTCATGGACGAATGATTTTTTCCAGACAGCACGGTCCCATAGCCATTCATTGGGTACCGCCAGCTCGACTTCGGTTATCAGCGTGAGGGGAAGGCCGTTATCCAGTGCCTCAAGTGCAGCCCGACTGAAATTGAAGCGAATATCACCGCTTAAAATTAAATGTACCCGATGCCGACCCGCTTTAATATTATACACCGCAAATGGTTCTTCTTCAGCGCAGACGATATTAGCCGGAAGCTGGCTTACGGACAGTAAAAGGCATATTGTCAACCTGAAAAAGTGCCTCATGTTTTTTCCAGTATCGCAAAATAAAATCCATCCATACCGCTTTCGCCCGGCAGTATCTGGCATCCGGGCTGCCCTCGGCCCCATGCCTCTTCAATCGGTTTCAATATGGCATTGCCGTGCCGCTGTAGAAATTTTTCTATCTGGTCCTTATTTTCTGACTTGAATACGGAACAGGTGACATAAACTATCCTGCCACCTCGCCTGAGAAGACACCAGACAGCATCCAGTATCCGCGCCTGGCGCTGCACTATTTCATGTACAGCAGACAAGGAACGAATATGCTTGATATCCGGGTGGCGGCGTATGACACCACTGGCACTGCAAGGCACATCCAGCAGGATTCGATCAAAATATTTTCCGTCCCACCAGTCTTCGGGGCTGGCGGCATCACCGACAACAATTTCGGCACTCCGGTGTACACGCTCAAGCAGTACCTTGAGTTTTTCGAGTCTTTGCGGACTGTAATCCATCGCTACCAGCTCTGCAGGTCGGGCCTGCTGTAGAATATGTGCCGTTTTCCCTCCCGGTGCAGCACAGGCATCAAGCACACGATGCCGGTGTGTTGCCTCCAGCAGCGGTACCGCCAACTGTGCGGCCGCATCCTGAACAGACACCAGCCCTTGCGCAAAACCGGGAAGTTCATCCACCGCAACCGCTTTTTTCAAGACTATCCCGGCAGGTGCATACTTATGTCCGCGGGCTTCAACTCCGGCACTGCCGAGCAACTCAAGGTATTCTTCTCTGGACGTATGCTCCATGTCCAAGCGCAACACCATTGGGGCCTGCTGATTATTATTCTGCAAAACTCTGCGCCAGTCATCCGGCCAGTCCGCTCTGATTATGTCCAGCATCCAGCCCGGATGCGCGTAGCGGGTGGTTTTATTATCTGTAAGCAGGCCCTGTTCGTTGCCACGCTGATACTCTCTCAATATGGCATTGATCAATCCTCTTGCGCGAGAGACCCGCAGGGAGACAGCACATTCAACCGTGGCATGAATGGCAGCGTGTGCCGGTATGCGCGTGTATCGTAACTGGTAAATGCCCAGCAGTATTAATATCTGAATTTCAGGCTTTAAGCGGTCAACGGGCCTATCCAGAAATTGCGCCAGCCATTCCCTGAGTTGTAGATACCACCGCATAACACCATAGCACAGGGTTTGCAGTAACGGGCGGTCAACGGGCTGCACCCGAGCCAGGTAGTGCTCCAGGATACTGTCCAGGGATTGATGCTTGTCAATGACGCGAAGCAGCGCACGCACCGCCTGTTCGCGAACAAGTACCCCCGACTGAGGCTTACTTTTGCCGCGACTGACCAAGGGTGTAACCAGGCCGGATGATTTCTTTGCGAGAATTCAAAAACGCCTCGCCAGACATACGCCGACCGCCAGCAGGCTGAACCTCTAAAAGTTCCAGGCACCCGCTACCCGTTGCAACAGTAATGCTGTGGCTTGCCAAAACTACTGTTCCCGCCTCAGCCGGCACGACACAATCAACCCTGGATACATCCCAAATGCGCAATGGTTGAGCATCAAGCTCCGTATAGGCCACCGGCCATGGATTAAAACCCTTTACGGCTCGCATGATTTCCACGGCCGGTAGAGACCAATCTATGCCTGCCTCGGATTTAGTCAGCTTTGCCGCATAACAGGCATCGCCATTATTCTGCGGCACCGCCGCCGGCAGGCAGCCCTCTGCCATATCATCCAGCACCTTTACCAGAGCTGTCGCTCCCATTATAGCCAGCCGGTCATGCAGTATCTGACTGTTATCTTCATCATCAATGGAGGTCCCGACGGCACTCAATACATCGCCGGTATCCAGTCCTTCATCCATCTGCATGATGGTCACGCCTGTCTCGCGATCTCCCGCGAGTATTGCCCGTTGAATCGGAGCCGCGCCTCGCCAGCGTGGCAACAGTGAGGCATGGACATTGAGGCACCCATGCTTTGGTATTGGTAATATATTGGATGGCAACATTTGCCCGTAGGCCACGACGACCATGACATCCGGGCATAGTGCGCACAGCTGTTGGCGCACCTCCGGGATACGCAGATCTTCCGGCTGACGAGTCTCAATCCGGTATCGCGCCGCCAAGTGTTTAACTGAAGACGGTAGTACTTTTCTTCCCCGGCCTGCAGGACGGTCCGGTCGAGTATAGACGGCAATCACTTCATGGCGGCTTTTTATCAGTGCCTGTAAAGTTGAAGCCGCAAAATCGGGGGTGCCGGCAAACACGACCCTTAGAAACGGTGAAGACATATCGTCCGGCGTGGTAAAAGAGGCTAAATCACCCGCCGACTTCCAGAACCGGATTGTACCTCGGCACGGGCACGCTTACTCAGCTTTTTGCGGATCCTATGACGCTTTAATTCAGAAAGATAATCAATGAACAACTTGCCATCCAGATGATCAATCTCATGTTGTATACACACAGCCAGTAAACCATCCGCATCCGTTGCAAACTCCACGCCTTGCGAGTTTAGAGCCTTGACCGTAATCCTGTCCGCCCTCTCTACCTTCTCGAATACGCCCGGCACGGACAGGCAACCTTCATCCATACTTTCAACGCCCCCAAGGTTGGTGATCTCAGGATTAATCAGCACCAGCGGCCGGGACTTATCCTCGCTTACGTCAACCACAATAACGCGCTGCGGGACATTCACCTGGATGGCGGCAAGCCCTATTCCGGGAGCGTCATACATGGTCTCGAACATATCTCTGACCAGCTGGCGGATATCTTCATTTACCTCCTCAACCGGTCGAGCCTGGCGCCGCAGGCGTTTATCAGGAAAATGCAATATGTCCAATAAAGCCATAGTATTCTCGAAAAATTCTGATATTCTCTTCCAAGTACGCGTAATTCAAGAGATAATACTGGAATAATCAGGAATTTTGTGTTACAACCTAAAGGTATGTTTCTGGTTAATCATACTAGAGGATCGTCATGACTGCTAAAACATTTTCCCCGCCCCGTCCGGTACGGGTTCTATATTTGCTCATGGGTTTGCTGGCAACCCCGATAGCCGCTTCCGACACCCTTAATGTCAGGGATGATGCCCCGGAGAAATACACGGTAGTAAAAGGTGATACCCTCTGGGATATTTCAGGTCGCTATCTGGACAAACCCTGGCGCTGGCCGGAACTTTGGGAAAATAACCCCCAAATTGCTAATCCCCATCTTATTTATCCGGGTGATGTTATCTCACTGTACTACGTTGATGGACAACCAACATTAGGCATCAACCGCATTGAACCCGATGCTGGCCAAAGTGAACCGGGCATTGATCCGAATATTAATCCAGCCCCCGAAACGGTCAAATTATCGCCCCGGATCAAGGCCACTCCCATTGATAGCGCCATCCCGGTTGTACCAGTTGAAGACATACAACAATTTTTGCACGAACTGAAGGTCCTCGGTAAGACAGCCTTGGACAACGCGCCATATATTGTACGAGGACAGGGAGGCCGTATCATGGCCGCACAAGGGGACCGTGTTTATGCGAAAGGACTGGACAGTACCGAATCCGGCCAGACATTCCAGATTTATCATCAAGGCAAGCCCATCAGAGATCCTGTGACCGGCAATATCATTGCCTATGAGAGTATCCTTGTCGGCAATGCAAAGCTGGAGCAGGCCGGTAACCCGGCCACTCTGCTTATTACATCATCAAAACGAGAGACCAACGTGGGTGACCGTTTGATTGCTACTACGTCGGAGGTCGCACTGTCCAGCTTTTATCCCCGGGTCCCTGATAATTTCATATCTGCACAGATATTAAATGTGGTGGACGGGGCCAGCCTGATCGGCCGGAATCAGACCGTTATTATTAATGCCGGTACGCAGCAGGGTCTTGACAGGGGCCATGTGTTATCCACATTTACCAAGCCAGAAAAGGTCCCGGATAGTGTCAGCCGTGATCCGATCGATACCGTGACTCTGCCATCAGAACGCTCCGGGACATTGATAGTCATCCGGCCTTTTGAAAACTTGAGCTATGCTCTGGTTATGGAGTCTCGTCTGCCCTTACACCCGCTTGATGAGGTCCGCACCCCAGAATAGACCTGTCTGCGATGACCGAATCCGAGTTGCTTGGCTGGCTGGCTCTTACACTCGTTCCCGGGCTGGGCCCGGTCAAAATTAACGAGCTTCGGGTTGAGCTCGGTGAACCACCGGCTATTTCCGCTTGCAGCGATAACCGGTTGATAGCCGCCGGCCTGAATGAAAATCAGATCCAAGCGTTTCGTCAACCGAACGAGCAGTCAATTAAAAGCACGCTAGATTGGCTTGACGCACCGGATCATTATTTGGTGCCGATAACTGACCCTGCATACCCACCCATGCTCAGGGAGATTGGTGGTCCCCCGCAGTTACTATTCGCCAAAGGCGATACGAGTATTCTGCACAGCTTGCAGCTGGCCATTGTCGGCAGCCGGAACCCGACAAATAACGGTTACGAAACTGCCTATAGCTTCTCTAAACATTTAGCTGTGCAGGGACTGACGATTACGAGTGGCCTGGCCCTGGGAATTGACGCGGCAAGCCATCTTGGCTGCCTTGATGCCAAGGGTAAAACCATAGCCGTTACAGGTAATGGGCTGGACAGGGTATATCCGAGGAAACACCATCAGCTCGCTCACCGTATTGCCGAGCAGGGATTGCTGATTTCCGAGTATCTTCCCGGTACAAAACCGTTAGCACGGCATTTTCCCCAGCGTAATCGCATTATTGCCGGACTGTCTCTGGGGACCTTGGTCGTTGAAGCTGGCACACAAAGCGGCTCTTTAATCACAGCCCACCGTGCGCTTGAACAAAACCGTGAAGTCTTCGCGGTACCTGGCTCCATTCATAGTCCATTAGCCAGGGGATGCCACCAGCTTATCAAGCAGGGCACTGCCAAACTGATTGAATCAGCCCAGGATATACTCGAAGAATTGGTTACCCCGGCGGCTAATGCCCAGCTGGAAATACGCCTTTCAGACGATGCCCCCGGTACCACCCGTGAGCATTCTGACAGCAGTACGCATCAGTCAGTCCTGGATGCAATGTCTTTTGACCCGGTCAGTGTGGACACTCTGGCGCAGAGAACCGGAATGGAAGTCGCGGCGCTGTCATCTATCCTGTTAATACTGGAGCTTGAAAACAAAATCAGCGCGGAAGGTGGAGGCTACTATGTCCGCAATAGTCAAACATGATACAGTCCGCTTATGCAAAAACCATGAGCAGCCGGTCCGTGAAAGGCCCTAGTCCATCACGTTTACCCAGGAATCTATCTACCTGAACCCATTTTTCAAGGATCTTTAATAGTGGCCAAGAATCTTGTCATTGTAGAATCTCCTGCGAAATCAAAAACTATTACCAAGTATCTCGGCAGAGATTTTTCGGTACTGGCTTCTTATGGCCATGTTCGTGACCTTGTGCCGCGTGAAGGTGCCGTAAATACCGAGCATAACTATGAAATGCTTTATGAACCCATCGAGAAAAACGAAAAATACGTTGCCGCTATTGCCAGGGCACTAAAAAAATCTGATGCCCTTTATCTGGCAACTGATCCGGACCGCGAAGGTGAGGCTATTTCCTGGCATTTGCATGAAATGCTGAAAGATAAAAAGCTGCTGAAAAACAAAAAAGTCTATCGTGTTATTTTCCATGAAATCACCAAACGTGCCATCCGGGAAGCTATAGAAAATCCTCGAGAGCTTTCACAAGAGCTCATCAACGCGCAGCTGGCGCGCCGGGGCATGGACTATCTCGTAGGCTTTAATCTATCACCGTTATTATGGAAAAAAATCCGTCGCGGGCTATCCGCCGGTCGCGTACAAAGCCCTGCTCTTCGGCTGATCACCGAACGTGAAGATGAAATTGAGGCGTTCAGGGCACGCGAGTACTGGACCATTGAAGCTGATCTGAATAAAGACAAACAGGATTTTACCGCCAAACTGAGCATGTACGATGGCAAAAGGGTCAAGCAGTTCACCATCAATAATGAAAAAGACGCGAAAGCCGCCCACAAAAATCTGAAAAAGCACGGTGGAAAAAAACTTACCGTTTACCATGTGGAAAAGAAGTCTCGCCGACGCAATCCCGCCGCTCCGTTTACAACTTCAACCCTACAACAGGAAGCAGTGCGAAAACTCGGCTTTTCTGCTCAACGTGCCATGCGTACCGCCCAAATGTTGTACGAAGGGATTGATATCGGTTCTGGTAACGTCGGCCTGATTACCTATATGCGTACTGACTCCGTGACCCTGGCAGCCGAAGCCATAGATGAAATCCGCAGCTATATTAAAACCCAATATGGCAAAGAAAATCTGCCGACCAGCCCGTGTCTTTATAAGACCAAAGCCAAAAATGCCCAGGAAGCTCATGAGGCCATACGCCCCACATCCGTGATGCGAACACCCGATGCGCTTAAAGACTCGTTGAGTAAAGACCAATATAAGCTATATAGCCTCATCTGGAAGCGAACCGTAGCTTGTCAGATGATTCATGCCACCCTGCATACTGTGGCCGTAGATTTTACCTGCGGTGAAGGCAACATGTTTCGATCAACAGGGTCAACCATCGCCAAGCCGGGCTTTATGGCAGTTTATCTGGAGGGTGAAGATGATCATAAGGACAAAGATGATGAAAAAATGTTGCCTGGCCTCGAGAAGGGCGACCAGGTTCCACTGAAGGATATCCGGGCCGAGCAGCATTTTACCGAACCACCCCCGCGTTATACCGAAGCCACGCTGATTCGAGCACTAGAAGAATATGGCATTGGTCGGCCCTCGACATATGCGTCCATTATCTCCACATTACAAAATCGAGAATATGTGGAGATGGACCGTCGACGCTTCTTTCCTACCGATGTGGGCCGGGTGGTCAATCGTTTTCTGACCAATCACTTTCCCAACTATGTCGATTATGACTTTACAGCACATATGGAAGATGACCTGGATGCGGTCTCCCGTGGGGAAAAAGACTGGATTCCGATAATGGACAACTTCTGGAAACCTTTTATCAAGCTGGTCAAAGACAAGGAACAGTCGGTCAGTCGGGCAGATGCCACGACCGAGACAACTGATGAAAAATGCCCCAAATGCGACTCGCCTCTGCTCATACGGCTTGGGCGCCGAGGGCGCTTTATCGGCTGTAGCGCCTATCCTGATTGTGATTACACCCGCAACATTGGCGGTGAAGAAAGTAACCCGGAAAGCAGTGAATTCATAGAGGGCCGCAGCTGCCCTTCGTGTGGTTCGGCGCTCCTCATCCGGCAAGGCAGATATGGTCGATTTATTGGTTGTAGCGCCTACCCTGACTGCAAGTTTATAGAGCCGCTGGAAAAACCGACTGATACCGGGGTTTCCTGCCCCAAATGTAACAAGGGTAAAATGGTCACCCGCCGCTCACGCCGCGGAAAAGTTTTTTACTCCTGCTCACGTTATCCCGATTGCGATTATGCTGTATGGAACGAACCTGTCGATAAAGCCTGCCCCTCCTGTAGCTGGCCCATGCTGACGATAAAAACCACAAAACGCAGGGGCACCCAAGCGGCGTGCCCTCAACAAGATTGCCACTACAGCGAAGCCGTTGATCCCGTAGTTCAGGATAGCTGATTTATCCCGGTCCACATCTCCGGGCACCCGTTAATGACTACCGTAAAAGGCCCACCCGGCTTAAGATAGCCATTCTCTTAAACATCTTGTCAACAAGGTATCCCGTCATGCTGGCGAAACATCTTTTGAAATTAACATATCTATTTGCCACCTTGCCGGTAACTGTATTGAGCTTTGCTGCATCGGCACAGGCCTGGCCAGGCCCATATGCAGGTAGTAACCCGTGGAATGGCAATTACTATGGCAGGTATGTGGCACCCACACCACCACCGTCCTATGGCTATCCACAAACAGGTTCGCAACAACCCTATTATCCGCCGATGGAAAAGAAACAATTTTTTTGATAATTGGCCCGGAAACTGGATGGACCCTGAAGATCCCAAAGGTTCCATGTCCAAAATGTGGGATGACATGCTGGAAGCCCCTAATGAAATGGGAGAAATGCCCGGCGGCTGGACCGCCCCAAGCATCAAGGTACCCAATCCGGTCGATGTCGGTGATGAATTTGAGGCCACCTCAAGAAAATCACCAAAAGAAGCAGCAGATCAGATGAATAATTTCAGGTTTAATTAGAGGCTCTGGAGGAAGTACCCGGGGTTTTTAATAGCGGTTTTTCCACTATCACAGGCAAGAAAGATTGGGCTCTCCGAGAGTTGAATGAACAAGTTGCTGAAAAAGGCACGCAAGCTATGGATCAACGTACATCGAAAGATATGGAGAAGATCACCACCGGGCTTGGCTAAAGAAAGTATAATTCCACAAATGGGCACCAAGCATCCCTATCTCGATTTCACTGAGCGCCTCAAGCTCTTGGTCTCCAAGCATCCTGCATTGATCACGATCACCCTGAGTAACATCTTCACCATGCGGCTCATAGGAAACAAGACACATGGAGATCTCGCCGAAATTGCAATAGCTGAATTCATTAATCAGTACATGTACTGACTTCAGATCTGTGCATGTGGGCAAAGACCTCTACCGGGCAAAATCCAAAGAAGAAGACATAAAAATTATCAATGAAACCACAAAGGCCGAGTTTCCGGTTAGTCTCAAAGCATATGGCGACGGGCCATTACAACTCTCCACAGATAAGTCTTGCCGCATGTTCAAGCATCTCTCCAAACAGGGGGATGATATCAAGGGAAGAGGTAAAATTCAGAAAATTCTGGATGACCCGGCATTTTCAGAGTTTCGTGAAATAAATGTACTGCCGCTGATCTATAACGAAAAGGGCCAGCGCTGCAACATTATGGTTTTTGATTATCGCCGTGCGATTGATGAAACCTTCAGCATTAAGAAAAAGAAGGGCAGGAAACATCCGGTATATCGATTTTATAATAAGAATGATGAATACATCTGTGAGGTCCGCTATGGCGGTGGCACGACTAACGCCCTTCAGAGGGGTCTCTGGACACATACGAAGAATGGATTACAGTATTTCGATAGCATCACCGGAGGATGGATTGATTATTCACATAATCAGACCTTGGTAAAGCTCCTTTCTCATGCCCTCGTGTCCTCAGAAATCGGCCATACGGAAGCACTCAGTACGATCAAGGACGACATTAAGCTGTTAAAGAAAAATTCAGGCATGAATTAATATGGCCCATGTATTGCCACTATTTGATGACATTCTTCCTGAAACACCCAAGACCGAAGGTATTAAATATGCTGGTTCAAAGCTCAAACTCCTTCCTCAGATTCTCTACCTTGCAAGCAAGGTATCAGCAACAACGGTTACCGATGCATTTGCCGGAACGACCAGGGTATCTCAGGCATTTGCACAGCTGGGATATGATGTGATCTGTAATGACAGAGCAGTCTGGTCTGAAACATTTGGCAACTGCTACTTGAAAGCGGATGCGAACAATAGACACTATCAGGAGTTGGTAGATCATCTGAACGCTGTAGTCCCAAGAGACGGCTGGTTCACTGATAACTATGGCGGATTACCCAACGGCGGCAGTGCGATTCATTGCGACGGCCTGAAAAAGCCATGGCAAATCCACAACACCAGAAAACTCGACGGAATCAGGGAAGAAATTGATACGCTAAAATTAAATTCCATAGAAAAGTCTGTTGCACTAACCAGCCTCGTGCTTGCGCTCGACTAGGTGGATAGCACGCTGGGACACTTCGTGTCCTATCTGAAAGAATGGTCAACCCGTTCGTACAAGCAGCTGGACCTGAAGATTCCTCGAATATGCCCGGTTGATGGAAGACATCAGGTATATCGACAAGATGTTTTTGAACTGTGCAAATCTGTCGAGACCGATCTGACATATCTCGATCCACCATATGGTTCTAACAATGAAAAAATGCCGCCTTCCCGGATTCGGTATGCCTCTTACTACCACATATGGACAACGGTTATATTGAACGACAAACCCGACATTTCGGGGAAGGCACTGAGAAGAACCGACAGTTCGGACAGAATTGCAGGTTCAGTATTTGAAGAGTTTCGCAAGCATGAAAACGGCCGTTTTATTGTGGTAGAGGCTATCGACCGCCTGCTTTCATCAATCAAGTCAAGGTGGATCATTCTTTCCTATAGCTCAGGAGGGCGGGCTACCGCCGCTGAACTTGATGATGTCCTGACCACACACGGTACTATACTGGATATTGTGGAACTGGAGTACAGGAAGAATGTCATGGCCAAGATGAGATGGACAAACGAGTGGCTGCGTGACGCCAAAGAAGGCAACCGGGAATTCATGTTCCTCATTGAGAAAACATAGGTACGGTAACACATTGTCAGTGGTTTTCAGCCCACTGCACACCTTGCTGCCGTAAAGACAAGCATCGCCTCAAATCTGTCCGCCTCAACCTGCTGAAGCGGCACCTTTTTCAGGGATGCCCCGGATAAAATTCTGTGAGTGATTTACCACCAAGCCCCGCTATTCCACTGTAACCGACTTGGCCAGATTTCTGGGCTGATCGACATCAGTCCCCCGGGTGACAGCGACATGATAGGCCAGTAATTGTAACGGTAGCGTATAAAGGATCGGTGCCACATGATCACCGACCAATGGTACTTCTATTACTGTACAGCCTTCCATGTTCTGGATACCGGCTTCCTTGTCCGCAAACACATACAGCTCTCCGCCGCGTGCACGGACCTCCTGGAGGTTGGATTTTAATTTTTCCAACAAACTATCCTTTGGTGCCACTGCAATGACGGGCATATTTTCATCCACAAGCGCAAGCGGTCCATGCTTTAGTTCACCTGCGGGATAAGCCTCGGCGTGTATGTAGGAGATTTCTTTCAATTTTAATGCGCCCTCCATTGCCACCGGAAACTGCACACCTCGACCAAGAAAAAGTGCATGTTGCCGTGATACAAATTGCTGGGATAACTTCTGTATTTCCGCATCAAGCCGCAACACTTCTTCACAATATCTGGGCAGGGTTCGAAGCTGTCGGACTATCTCAATTTCTCGCTCAGGCGACAGACCGGCCCTGCGACCAAGCGCAATTACTACCAACAATAAAACCGAGAGTTGCGCAGTAAACGCTTTGGTTGAGGCGACTCCAATTTCCGGGCCGGCACGTGTCAATAATAACATGTCAGATTCACGAACAAGAGATGACTCCGCAACATTTACTATACTCAATACCGGCCCAAAACCCTGGGTCCGCGAACCCTTTACTGCAGCAATAGTATCTGCCGTCTCCCCGGATTGAGAAATGGCAAGAATTAATGTTTGTTTGCTTGATACCGGGTGGCGATAGCGAAGCTCACTGGCCACCTCTACCTGGCATGGCACATTTGCCAAACCCTCAAACCAATTTCTGGCCACCAATCCGGCATGGTAGCTGGTACCGCAGGCGATAATTCGGACCTCTCTTACCGCATCAAATATCTCTTTTGCTCGAGCACCAAAGCTCTCCTCCAACAAGCGATCCTCTGTAATACGACCTTCAAGCGTTTCTGCCAAGGCAAACGGCTGCTCATAAATTTCTTTCAACATGTAGTGCTTGTATTCCCCTTTGTCCACAGCATCAGGACAACCATCGTATGGAATAATCTGACGATCAACATGCGCCCCCCATTTGTCTTCAATACACAAACTATTCGTGGTCATGTGTGCAATATCGCCGTCCTCAAGATAGATAAATTCCTGAGCGACCGGCAACAGTGCCAGATAGTCTGATGCAATATAGTATTCATTCAGACCAATACCAATGACCAGAGGGCATCCCTCGCGCACTGCCACCATTTCGCCAGGATAATTTGATGAGATGACACCCAGCGCATACGCACCTTGCAGTTCTCTGACCGTCATTTTAACGGCACTGAATAAATCATACTCCTGTGAAAGATAGCGATGGACTTCATGGACAATAACCTCCGTATCCGTTGCGGAGGTAAACCGATAACCGGTAACCTCCTGATGCGCTTTGATATCAAGGTGATTTTCAATAATACCGTTATGCACCACCGCGACCGACTGCTCGCAAATATGTGGGTGTGCATTCGCCTCGGATGGTTCACCATGTGTTGCCCATCGCGTGTGAGCAATACCTACCAGTCCCTGTGGCTGGTGTTCCGCTGCAGCTTTATCCAGTTCACTGACCTTACCGACCCTACGGACACGTTCAAGATGATCACCGTGCAAAACACACAGGCCAGCAGAATCATAACCACGATATTCCAGCCGCTTTAATCCTTCCAGCAGGATTGGCGTTGTATTGCGCTGCGCAACTGCACCAATTATTCCACACATAGTGATCTCTCGTTATTTTTTTACTGGCCGCTTCCAGCCGACAATGCTTTGCTGTTCGCTTCGCGATAAGGATAGCTGTTGCGCCGGCACATCCCTGGTAAGGGTTGACCCTGCACCTGTAGTTGCGCCATCTCCAATTATGATCGGCGCAACCAGCTCATTACCTGAGCCAATAAAAACATTATTTCCTATTTTCGTACGATGTTTACGGGCACCGTCATAATTACAGGTTATAGTACCTGCACCAATATTAACGTTACTTCCAATATCACTATCACCAATATAGCTCAGATGACTTACTTTGCTACCATCACTAATATTAGAATTTTTAACTTCGACATAATTACCAATACGTACCTGAGATGCCAACTCAGTTCCCGGCCTCAGTCGGGCATATGGCCCTATGATAGAATCTTTGCCTACAATAGCCGATTCAATAACACAATTAGATTTTATTTCCACTCCTGAACCTATTATGCTTTCAGAAATAACTGTATGAGGACCTATGGTTATCCTATCACCAAGAATAACCTTGCCCAGGAAAATACAATTCACATCAATAACAACATCTCTGCCACAACTTAGTGAACCACGAATATCAATACGGGAAGGATCCAGAATATGGACACCGGCCTCCATTAGTTCATACGCTTTTTGCAATTGATAACAACGCTCCATATCTGCTAGCTGGCGTCTGGTATTCACACCTGCAATCTCATACTCATCATATACCACAAGACTATTTACAATAATATCCCGGATATGTGCTACGGAAACACAATCAGTCAGATAAAATTCGCCATGACTATTATTACAATTGACGTGTTTTAATAACATTTTAAGCAATGTTGAATCTGCAAAAAATACACCTGTATTTATTTCATGGATTTCGCGCTGTTCTTGAGAAGCATCACGTTCTTCAATAATACCTACCAAATGATTATCTTTTCTGATAATGCGACCATAACCAGAAGGATTCCCGACAACGGCAGATAATATTCCAAATCGATCACTTATTTCTATCAGGTTTTTTAATGTATCTGCAGAAAGTAATGGGACATCACCATATAGAATCAGGCTGTTACTATCATCAGGAATTTCTCGCAATGCAATACTGACGGCATGGCCCGTACCATTTTGTATCTCCTGCACAATCCAATTGAGATCATATGACTTACAGGCGTCCATTACAGTCGCGCCATCATGTCCGTAAACTACGTGAATTTTGTCCGGCTGCAATTTAGTTGCGGTATCCAGAACATGGTGAAGAAGGGGTTTGCCGGCCAACTTATGTAAAACCTTGGGCAGGGAAGAGTTCATGCGCGTACCCTGGCCAGCTGCCAGAATGATGATATGCAGACTCCTATTCATACATAAGGCCCGGCAAACATGATTTAGTGAAGCATACCCCTAGGTAGATCGTCATGCGGACGGCCCTCTCTGATTTCTTCTGTTGTCGCGTCCCGAATAGTCTTGACGGTCACATGAAACGTGATGGCCTTGCCCGCTAGCGGATGATTACCATCAACAGTAAGCTTGCCATCTTTTATTCGGGTTACCAGAAATGTCCTGGTCTCACCCGACTCACCGGTCATTTCCACCTGGGCACCAATATGCCTGAACTGCTCGGGAACATTATTAATATTGTCAGTAAAGGTCAGAGATGGATCATAAGCCCAGAGGCTTTCTTCTCTACTTAACGGCACACTGATCTGATCACCTTCTGAACAACCTTCAAGCGCCGCCTCGACTTTATCAATAAGCTCGCTGTATCCACCATGCACATAGCCGATAGGTATATCGGACTGCTCAACTACCGAATCGCTGGCATCAATCGTGATAAAATAGGTAAAATGAACAGTCTTACCCCTACTGATTTTCTGCCCGGACATCCGCGGAAAAGTCAGCGCCTAGCACGCTTACGCAGTGCCTCAATGGAACGCAACTGTGCTGCCGCCTCGGCAAATTCCTTTTGCGCCTTTGCGTAATCAATCGCATCAGTCTTATTGTGCATGGCCCTTTCGGCACGCTCTCTGGCTTCCAGAGCAGCTACTTCATCAAGGTCGGAAGCTCGTGTCGCGGTATCAGCCAGAATAGTTACAACATGGGGCTGTACCTCCAAAATGCCGCCGGAAACGTAAATATGTTGTTCTTCCCTGTCTTGAGTAACAACCCGCACTTCGCCAGGCTTCAGGCGTGCCAGCATCGGCGCATGACGAGGCGCTATACCAACCTCACCCATTTCAGCAGGAGCGTAAATCATGGTGGCGGAACCGGAAAAAATTTCTGACTCCGAACTCACAATATCAATGTGTGTCGTCATGGCCATGGTCAATCAGCATGTATAATAAATTTGTATGCTACAAGGTCTTTGCTTTCTCTTCCGCTTCAGCTATATCACCAACCATATAGAAGGCCTGTTCCGGCAAATGGTCATACTCACCCGCAACAATCGCCTTGAATCCTGTAATCGTGTCTTTCAGCGACACATACTTTCCAGGAGCTCCGGTAAAAGGTTCAGCGACAAAAAATGGCTGGGAAAGAAAGCGCTGAATCTTGCGTGCCCGCCCAACAACCTGCTTATCTTGGTCGCTCAATTCATCCATACCCAGAATCGCGATAATGTCTTTCAGTTCCTTATAACGCTGCAGGGTACCCTGCACAGATCGGGCAACCTCATAGTGCTCGTTACCAACAACCAGCGGGTCAAGCTGGCGAGAAGTCGAATCCAATGGGTCTACAGCAGGATAAATACCGAGTTCTGCAACCTGCCGGGACAGTACCAGCATTGCTTCCAGATGAGCAAATGTTGTCGCAGGCGAAGGGTCCGTCAAGTCATCCGCAGGCACATAAACAGCCTGGAATGAGGTAATCGAACCCTTCTTGGTGGACGTAATGCGCTCCTGGAGCACACCCATCTCCTCGGCCAGAGTAGGCTGATAACCGACTGCCGAGGGCATGCGACCAAGAAGTGCCGACACCTCGGTACCTGCCAGAGTGTAGCGATAAATGTTGTCCACGAACAACAATACATCACGACCTTCATCGCGGAAATGTTCAGCGATAGTCAGACCCGTCAGGGCAACACGCAACCGGTTTCCCGGCGGTTCGTTCATCTGGCCATATACCAGCGCCACTTTATCAAGTACGTTGCTTTCCTTCATTTCATGGTAGAAGTCGTTGCCCTCTCGCGTACGCTCGCCGACACCGGCGAACACAGAGAAACCGGAATGCTCAATCGCAATGTTACGAATCAGCTCCATCAAGGTTACCGTTTTGCCGACACCCGCGCCGCCGAACAAACCAACCTTACCGCCTTTGGCAATAGGCATGATCAGATCAATGACCTTGATACCGGTTTCAAGTATTTCAACTGCCGCGGCCTGCTCGGCATAAGTGGGTGCCTTACGATGAATCGGAGCATAATCCTTTGTTTCAATCTGGCCGGCTTCATCGATCGGCTCCCCAAGCACATTCATAATGCGGCCCAAAGTGCCTTGACCCACCGGGACAGTAATGGATGCACCGGTATTATCAGCCGTCAAGCCACGACGTAAGCCGTCTGTCGAGCCCAGAGCAATTGCACGAACAATACCATCACCCAGCTGTTGCTGAACTTCAAGCGTCAGTGTGCCACCCTCCACTTTAAGGGCATCATAAATACCAGGCATCGCATCGCGGGGAAACTCAACATCCACGACCGCACCGATTACTTCAACGATTTTTCCAGAACTCATTGTTCAGGTCCTCTGTTTCAATATTTATTAAATAATTTTAACTCCAGCCTATACCGCAGCTGCACCACCTACAATTTCAGAAATTTCCTGGGTGATGGAGGCTTGGCGTGCCTTGTTATAAACCAGCTGCAGTTCGTTAATCAGTTCACCTGCGTTATCGGTTGCAGATTTCATGGCAACCATACGGGCTGACATTTCACAGGCAATATTTTCTACTACAGCCTGATAAACAAGAGATTCAACATAGCGCATAAATACCTGATCCAGCATAACAGTCGCCTCTGGTTCATAAATATAATCCCAGTACTTATCCAGATCATCATCCTGATCAAACGCATGCAAGGGAAGCAAGGGTTCGATATTGGGCTCTTGTGTCATGGAATTAACAAAGGAGTTGTAAACCAGAAACAGCTTATCAAGCCGACCTTCTTTATAGGCATCAAGCATGATCTTGATGGTACCGATTAATTTATGTGCAGAAGGTGTATCACCAAGGCCAGACTGCTGACTGATAACGTTACCGCCGATAGAGGTAAAAAACCCAATACCCTTTTTACCTATGGCACACAGATCAATGCCGGCACCCCGATCATCCCACTCTTTAAACTCATTTATGGTCTTTTTGAACAGATTGACGTTAAGACCACCGCATAAGCCACGATCAGACGTAATTACAACATACCCGACACGCTTGATCTCGCGCTGCTTCAGGAAAGTATGATGATATTCGCTATGCGCAGAAGCTATGTGCGATGTCACGTTACGAATTTTTTCGGCATAAGGGCGTGCCGCTCGCATACGGTCCTGGGCCTTACGCATCTTGGATGCCGCGACCATTTCCATAGCACTAGTGATCTTCTGGGTGTTTTGAACACTTTTGATCTTGGTGCGGATCTCTTTCTCGTTTGCCATGTCAATCCAGTAAATTAAATCGCTGACTACCACGTATGGTTGGCAACAAAATCATCAAGTGCCGCCTTGAAACCATCGGCAAACTCATCGTTCCAGTCACCTGACTCGGCAATACGTTTCATCAGGTCGCCGTGTGACTGATTCATGTAAGAAATGAGAGCCGATTCAAAAGCGCCCACTTTATTTAACTCAACATCATCAAGATAACCTTCGTTTACGGCGTAAAGAGAAACCGCCATTTCAGAAATATTCATGGGAGAGTACTGCGGCTGTTTCATCAACTCGGTTACACGCTGACCACGCTCCAGCTGCTTACGGGTGGCATCATCAAGGTCAGAAGCAAACTGCGCGAAAGCTGCCAGCTCACGATACTGGGCCAGTGCGAGACGAACACCACCGCCCAGCTTTTTAATAACGACTGTCTGCGCCGCACCACCCACGCGAGACACGGACAGGCCGGCATTAATCGCCGGACGCACGTTCGCATTGAACAAATCAGATTCCAGAAAGATCTGACCGTCAGTAATAGAGATAACATTAGTAGGCACAAACGCAGAGACATCGCCGGCTTGCGTCTCAATGATGGGCAAAGCCGTTAAGGAACCTGTCTGACCCCTAACCTTGCCGTCGGTAATTTTCTCAACATATTCGGCGTTAATACGTGCGGCGCGCTCCAGCAGGCGCGAATGCAGATAAAAAACATCACCAGGATAAGCCTCCCGGCCCGGCGGGCGGCGTAACAGCAACGACACCTGACGATAGGCCCATGCCTGCTTGGTCAGGTCGTCATAGATAATCAATGCGTCTTCGCCCCGGTCACGGAAGTACTCGCCCATGGAACATCCGGCATAGGGAGCAATAAACTGCAATGCAGCAGATTCAGCCGCAGTCGCCGCCACCACGATCGTGTGGTCCATTGCGCCATGTTCCTCCAGTTTGCGAACGACACCGGCAACACTGGAGTTCTTCTGACCAATCGCGACATAGATACATTTAACGCCGGTGCCTCTCTGGTTGATAATGGTATCAATCGCAATGGCGGTCTTACCCGTTTGGCGATCACCAATGATCAGTTCACGCTGACCACGACCAATCGGCACCATAGAGTCAATCGCTTTCAAGCCAGTCTGCACAGGCCGGGAGACTGACTGGCGGGCTATGACACCCGGCGCAACCTTTTCAACCGGCTCATGGCGAGCTGCCTCAACAGGACCTTTGCCATCAATAGGATTCCCCAGTGAGTCCACAACCCGACCCAGCAAACCTTCGCCGACAGGCACTTCCATAATACGGCCCGTACACTTTACCGTGCCACCCTCGGAAATTTTACCGTAGTCACCGAGTATCACCACGCCAACTGAGTCACGTTCAAGGTTGAGAGCCATCCCCATGATGCCCTCACCGAAGCTGACCATCTCACCCTGCATAACATCAGACAGGCCGTGAATACGTGCGATACCGTCGGTCAGGCTAACGACCGTACCCTCGGTCTTGGCTTCGGTCGGCATCTCAAAATTTTCAATTTTCTTCTGAATCAGGTCAGAAATCTCTGTTGCACTGAGTCGCATGGCTAAAAGCCCTCTTCAAATCTAATGTACGTAGTTCTCATGTCCGCAGGTCGGCAGCCAGCGCCTCTACCTGGCCCCGTACCGAAGCATCAATCACCATGTCACCGATACGAATAATCACCCCGCCCAGCAGGGCTTTGTCAATTTTTGTAGTGAAGGTAACTTCACGGTACAGACGCCTGCGCATTGCCGCAGCAATTGCTTGTTCAAATTCGGTATTAACCGGATAGGCCGCTGTCAGGCTGGCATGAATCGCCCCACCCGATTCAACCCGAAGCTCCTTATAGACATCATTCACCTCCGGCATAAGCGACAGCTTGCCGTTTTCCACCAACAATCGGACAAAGGCTCCGGCAATATCATTAATACGATCACCGCAGACTTGCAGCATGAGAGCGGACAATGTGTCTGTATCCACACGCGGGTCACTGACTATGGCAGACATAGCATCATCGCTGACCACGCTTGCCATAAACTCCAGCATTTCAGACCAAAGCACCTGTTCACCTTGGTCCTCCGCGTGTTTCCAAGCGGCGGCGGCATATGGGCGAGCCACGGTTTTTGCTTCAGACATGTCGTACCATCCGGTTACAGGCTGGCACTCAGTTTTTCAAGCGTTGCGTTGTGATCTTCCACATCCACCTCACGCTCCAGAATTTTACTGGAAGCCGTCAGCACCAGGTCAATCACCTTGCCGCGCAATTCTTCACGAGCACGGTTTGCTTCCTGTTCCACCTCGGCGTGCGCCGCCGCAATAATGCGAGACGCCTCTTCCCTGGCATCATCTTTGGCCCGATCAACAATTTCCACATGGCGCCTTTCCGCCTGCGCGATGATAGTACGTGCCTGCTCCTTTGCCTCCTGGAGTGTTTCAACGGCCTTCGACTGCGCGAACTGCTGTTCTTTCACGCCACGCTCAGCGGCTGCCAGACCATCAGCGATTTTCTGCTTACGATCTTCCAGTGCCTGCATAATCGGAGGCCAGACAAATTTCATACAAAACCAGACAAAAACCGCAAAAGTAATGGACTGGCCTATTAGCGTCAGATTGATATTCATGATAAACCTGTCTGTCTGTGCAAATAGTCGTCGGCGGATCAGCCAGCAAAAAGAATGTAGAACGCGATACCAACACCAATCATCGGCACCGCATCAACCAGGCCCATCACGATAAAGAATTGAGTCCGAAGCATGGGCAATAACTCCGGCTGCCGGGCGATTCCTTCCAAAAAACGCGCACCCAATATCCCAATACCTACCGCGGCTCCTAACGCGCCCAAGCCAAGAAGGACGGCACCCGCCAGTGTCAGAATTGCAGCTTCCATTATTATCTCCTGTTAAAAATCGTAAATAATCAAAATAATCAGTGATGGCTATGCGCCATATCCAGATAGACGATAGTCAGCGTCATAAAGATAAATGCCTGCAACAAAATGATTAAAACATGGAATACCGCCCACGCCCATTGCAGCACACCGCCGAATACAGCCAGAATAAAACCACCGCTATACATCAGCGCAATCAAAATAAAAATCATCTCACCGGCATACAGGTTACCAAACAGACGCAGCGCCAAGGACACCGGCTTTGCTAACAGAGATACGCCCTCCAGGAACAGATTGATCGGCAGAAATATGATTTTCAGTGCCATACGGTCAGACTCGAAAGGATGCAGGGTTAATTCGGCAGCAAAACCACCGGGCCCTTTCACCTTGATACTGTAGAAAATCACCAGCGCGAATACCGCCAATGACATTCCAAAGGTTGCATTCGGGTCGGTGGTCGGCACGATCTTCATATAAACATGGTGAGGATCTACATCAAAAAGCAAGCTGGCCATCCAGCCGGTAAAATGGGGTATCCAGTCAACCGGCACCAGGTCCATCAGGTTCATCAGAAAAATCCATACGAACAATGTCAGCGCCATCGGTGCAACGATATCATTCTTTGCCGTAAAAGAACCGCGCACACTGGTATCAATAAACTCAACAATCCACTCGACAAAGTTCTGCAAGCCACCAGGCGTATCCGGGGTAATCGCCCTGGCCGCCCGATGAAAAAAGAACAGAAAAACAGCACCCAGCAGAACAGACCAGAACATGGTATCAACATGAATAGCCATAAAACCCATCTCCGCAGCTTCAGCCGAGGAGTGCGCCAGTCCCCAGGCACCATCCGGATGCCGACCAAACGTCATATTGGTCAGGTGGTGCTGGATATATTCCGTCTGTGTCAGGCTATCGCTCGCCATATTGTTGTCCAATTTTACCTCTGTAAATAAAGTCCTCTCAGGATTTCACCCAATGCGAGGCGAAAATCCAGACTATCATCACTGATACAAAACCGATCAGCACGGACACGGTCATAAGCTTCAAAATCTTAAGGCCAATCAGCAAGCCCAGAATCACCACCGCATAGCGAAGCACAAGCCCGGAAAACAGCGCGATGATGCCCTGCTGCGGACTATCAACAGCTTTTTCCAATGCCTTATCGGTACTTCGGCGTACCAACAGGGTAACCAGAATGCCGATTGACGCCCCATACAGGACCGCCAGCATGGCATCTGCAGACCCCCGGTACAGCATGATTATAACGGTAGTAAGTGCCACCGCCATCTGGCTACCAATCAAAGCCCGCATAATGCTATCCGAATAGCCGCCCAACCAGGCGACCCACTGTTCTGAGAACATTCCTCGCTGCCTCCCGCTTCTGGCAGCCGGCCCTCAAGCGGACGCAGTATAAAGGGGTACCATAGCACGGATCAACATTATATCCTGGTTCAGTGCCTATGATGATGCCCGGCGCGATAAATCAAGCCAACATTCTGCGATCATTACGCAAAGCAAAAGCCTGACCAGGGCATGTTAGCACTACCGCAGCGTCTCGACCATGAGCACAAAGACGATGAACCCGAGGAAAATGACATCAAGTTTCTCGAATTCTGTAGACCATGCGAATCCCGCATCAGTAATACGACATGGAGCCATAAATATTTGCGTCCGACCATAAATAAAATCTATTGGAAGAACTGTCGGCCTTGTTATAGCCTCAGTTCGTATCCGCCTCCTGTGCCTTACGCTGCGTTCCCCGGGATCCTGAATGCAGCCGACCCCTGGAGGCTTTTTTGTTTCCCGGAGATCTTATTTCAAGGGAGAGTGCAGAGCGACGAAAGTAGCTATCCTTATAGATGGTGCTTATCTGTTAAAGCGCCTGCCGTCTTTGTCTAAAAAATATCGTCAAGAGAAACCGGCCATCGTTGCGGACGCTATCAGAAAAATTACCATTGAGCACCTGAGACACCAAAGCAAGTCTATAGGTACATTTGAGCCCCCGAAACATGAAAATGAACCCATAATTGCATCAAATCCGATGTCACTGCTCTACAGAAAAAGTTACTGAGCAAAGAAATCAACGTTGACGAACTGACCGACGAGCATTTCACTCTCGACCTTAAGCAAAAGGCTGTGGATATGCGTATCGGTATAGACATTACATCCATCGTACTGAAACGGCAGGCCAGCGTCATCATCCTCATATCCGGGGATGCTGACTTTGTACCAGCAGCGAAACTTGCTCGTCGTGAAGGTGCCCGGGTGATTCTTGATCCGCTGTGGCGAAAAGTTTCTCATGACCTGTACGAGCATATTGACGGTGTGCATAGCGGTTTCCCAAAACCAGGAACAGACGGCGCAGACAAGCAAAGTACAGATCAGCTTTAATTCTCTTCTTAATCCGAGCTATCGGATATGGTCCAATATACCCTGCAGTTCATCAAGTGAATTAAAGCTGATCTGTACTTTGCCTTTACCGGCGTTATTCGCTGAAATCGCCACTTTTGCGGCCAACCGTTCAGACAGATGATGCTCCAGTCGCAAGACATCCGGGTCTTTTTTCGGGCCGGCGGCATGTTTGTTTTTATCCGTACCTTTTTGCAGCGATTTACTCAGCTCTTCGGCCTGACGTACGGACAGCCCCCGGTTCACTATCGTTCTGGCCACATGTAACTGTGCCTCCGCCGCCAGCGGCAGTATGGCCCTGGCGTGCCCCATCTCCAGCTCGCCCGATTCCAGCCAGGGTTTTACCGCAGGGGTGATATCGAGCAGTCTGAGCAGATTACTCACCGCCGAGCGGGAACGGCCGACGGCGTCCCCTGCCTGCTGATGCGACATCTCAAATTCATCAATCAGGCGCCTGAGGGCATTGGCCTGCTCCAGCGGATTAAGGTTTTCGCGCTGAATATTCTCAATGAGTGCCATAGCAATGGCCGCCCCATCCGACACATCGCGCACCACGGCGGGTATTTCCTGCAAGCCGGCCAACTGCACAGCCCGCCAGCGACGTTCACCGGCGATAATTTCATAGCGGTCCTTACCGACAGGCCGCACCACAACAGGCTGGACCACACCCTGTGCCTTGATGGATTCGGCCAGATCGGTCAGCGTTTCCTCACGCATATCGACACGCGGCTGATAACGACCACGTTGCAGAAACTCGACCGGAATGATTTTCAGGTTATTGCCGGTTGTCCCCGGTCCCGTACCCTCATCACCCGGGCTGCCGGATAACAGGGCATCCAGTCCCCGGCCCAGACCTCTCTTTTTTACCATCCGAATTTCCTGTGATTGTGCGTCATGTGCGGGGGACCTCAGCACACCTCTTCAAGTGACCAGCGAATATCATTATCCCTTATATTATATGTTCATTCTCTGCTGCAAGGTCAGCGGGAAGTTTACCATCGTTGGACTTGAACCCGGGGTCGGCACCTGCCCGGACAAGAACCCGAATAACCTCAGGACTGCTGTTATAGGTCGCTGCCCAATGCAGAAGAGTAAACCCCTTTGCATCACGCATATCAACATCCGCACCATCGGTCAGTAATCGCTCTATCTGTACGGATGTCGCGATACGCCACCAGTCTTCCGATGCGGGTAATTCCCGGTTACAGCCGGATCCGGATAACGCTGCGCAGCCGCCAGCGGACCTTGCTGTCCTTGATGGCTTCGTTTGTTGCAGCATAGTCGGCAGGTAATTTTCCGCCGTTGTCTTTGAACTTCGGGTTTGCGCCTGCGTCCAGAAGGGCTTCGATGACGACAGGGTTTTCGTTATTACCTGCTGCAAAATGCAGGGGGGTCTCCCCGTCTTCCGCCCGCGCATTGATGTCCGCGCCCGATTGCACCAGCGTCTGGATGATTTCAGGGTTTTCGTTATTGCTTGCTGCCACATGCAGGGGGGTCGCTCCGTGTTCCGCCCGCACATTGATGTCTGCGCCCGATTGCACCAGCGTCCGAATGATTTCAGGGTTTTCGTTATTACCTGCTGCAAAATGCAGGGGGGTCGCTCCGCCTTCCGCCCGCACATTGATATCCGCGCCCAACTGCACCAGCGTCCGGATGATTTCAGGGTTCTCGCTACGCCATGCTGCTGCATGCAGGGGGGTCGATCCGTCTTCCGCCCGCACATTGATATCCGCGCCCGACTGTATCAGCGTCCGGATGATTTCAGGGTTCTCGTTATTACTTGCTGCTAAATGCAGGGGGGTCGCTCCGCCTTCCGCCCGCACATTGATATCCGCGCCCGATTGCACCAGCGTCCGGATGATTTCAGGGTTTTCGTTACTACTTGCTGCTACATGCAGGGGGGTCCCTCCGTGTTTCCCCCGCATATTGATATCCGCGCCCGATTGCACCAGCGTCCGGATGATTTCAGGGTTTTCGTCATTAAGTGCTGCTACATGCAGGGGGGTCCATCCGGTTTTATTTCGCGCACTGATGTCCGCGCCCGATTGCACCAGCGTCCGGATGATTTCAGGGTTTTCGTTATTACTTGCTGCTACATGCAGGGGGGTCTTCCCGTCTTCCGCCCGCGCATTG
>JAPYNQ010000029.1 GCA_028289815.1 Gammaproteobacteria bacterium
GTCTGTCAGACGACTATACCCATGAGACGGTCAAACACTCGGCGAAGGAGTTTGTCAACGGCATGGCGCACACGAACGGCATTGAGAGCGTGTGGGCGGTGCTTAAACGCGGATTTAACGGGGTTTATCATCACTGGAGCACGAAACACTGTCACCGGTATGTGAACGAGTTTGCTTTTCGGTTGAACGAAGGCGACTGCGAGGTCGATACCATCGACCGCATTCGTACCTTGTTTGCCGGGATGTGCGGTAAATGCCTGACTTACGCCGAACTGACTGCCTGGAAAACCGCAATGGCAATGAACAAGAAGAGTATCGGCGCCAGTGAAAAACCGGTGGACTATTCGCACTCCACATGAGATTTATAACCGATGCTAATGCGGATAATTCCCTTTTATTACATCATCCTTGATGAAAAAACTGCATTGAGAACCGCTAAGTCCCCTCCGAACCAAACATTTTCATAATGCTGGATACCACTTCCCTCATTAGCCTGTCATCATGCTCACAAACGGTTATATGTCCGATTTTTCTATCGGGTCGTGGCTGTTTTTGATAGTGATGGTAATGGACGCCAGGCAACTTGAGTACATCAGCCAGATCAGGGTGGTCTCCAATAATATTACACATGGTACTCGGTACCAACATTGACGTATCGCCCAGCGGCAGGCCGCATATAGCCCTCAAGTGATTTTCAAACTGACTGCATATCGCACCATCTACAGACCAGTGCCCCGTGTTATGGACACGGGGCGCAAACTCGTTTGCCAGCAACTCCCCGCGGTAATCGAAAAACTCAAAGCCGAGTACGCCCACATAATCAAGTGTCTGCATTAACCTGCGTGTATAGTCTTCTGCCTTACTCTGAAGAGGATCATCCGGGCGCACCGTTGCCGTCACCAGAGTCCCATGCTCATGACGATTTTCGGTAACGGGATAATAGCGTATCTCATTATCTTGACTACGTACTGCAATCATGGAGATCTCACGCTCAAACGCTATCATTGTCTCGGCGATCAGACCATTACTATCCGGTTCCCGCCCTAATTTTTGCCATGCGGTACGTGCATCCTGATCTGTATGTATAAGCATCTGTCCACGACCATCGTAACCCTGCCGCCGAGTCTTCACAATTAGTGGTGATTGGCTTTTATGCAAGGCCCGCAGCAAGTCCCGTTCACTATCAATGACAAAATATTCCGGTACAGAAATACCGAGATTTTCGAGATACTGCTTTTCTGTAAACCGGTCCTGCGCAACCCGCATGGACTCTACAGAGGGTAATATCCTGTCGACCGGGATAGCGTCCAGCACATCCGGGGAAACATTCTCATTCTCGAAAGTCACCACATCGACGCCATCAGCAAACTCCCTGATGCACCTGGCATCGCCCGGAGCACAATATGTGCCATCGCCCAGTGCACTGGCGCAACCATCGACACCGGAGCTATAGAACGAAAAATCCAGTCCGAGCGGTTTACCAGCCAAAGCCAGCATACGGGCCAGCTGGCCGTTGCCTAATATACCGATCTTCATGCCGCCCTGATGATCAGGCACGGGAATCTATGCGAGGATCAGATTCAGCCATCACCCGGTCAGCCTGCTGTTGGCGCAGCACCTCCAGTTTTTCATAAATTTCCAGATATTTATTGGCCAGTATGGCAGCAGCCAGCAAAGCGGCGTTACATGCTCCCGCCTTACCGATAGCCAAGCACCCCACCGGTACTCCGGCCGGCATCTGGGCGATGGACAACAACGAGTCCAAGCCGTTCATGGCATCCGATTTAATCGGTACGCCCAGCACTGGCAGACTGGTCTTGGAAGCTACCATACCGGGCAAGTGAGCAGCACCGCCAGCACCCGCGATAATTACCTCCAAGCCATTACCGATAGCCGCTGAAGCATAGTCAAACAACAAGTCAGGGGTACGATGCGCCGAAACAATCCGTACCTCGTGAGGAATTTCCAACTGCTGCAACGTATCCGCAGTGCTTTGCATGGTATCCCAGTCAGATTTGGAACCCATAATGACACCTACCAATGCTTTCATTGCTCCTCCACTATGGCTAAAACCCCTGCTGTAAACAGCCTGTTTCGGAAGTAGCCACGTATTATAGTCATGACAACCACCTGCAACCAGCCTCATACCATAGAATACAACAGACGAACTTGTAATCGTTTTTTCTGTCATACTATGGATTCGATAATCAGGTTGAAGCAAGCATGAGTACGGTAAAGAAGACTTCGATGGTGGTCGCGATAACTCTGGCCGCGACTTGGCTTTTGATCAATCCGGGCATCTCCTCAGACCAAGAAGGTGAGAAAATGGTGGATATGGCAGCCAGCGCGGCCCCCATACTAGGCAAATATAAAGATTTTGAAAAACCCTCCGATGCCGAGCTTAAGAAGACACTAACCCCTCTACAATACGAGGTCACCCAACACGAAGCCACTGAGCGGCCGTTTCAGAATGAATACTGGGATAACAAACGAGAGGGTATATATGTGGATATAGTTTCCGGCGAACCGCTGTTCAGTTCGACCGACAAATTCAAGTCCGGCACAGGCTGGCCCAGTTTCACTCGCCCGATCATACAAAAAGCCCTGACGGAACACGAAGACAGAAAATTCCTCATGGTGCGTACGGAGCTAAAGAGCGCAGTCGCCCGTTCTCATCTGGGACATGTCTTTACAGACGGCCCTCGGCCAACCGGGTTGCGCTATTGCATCAACTCTGCATCGTTACGCTTTGTACCAAAAGAAAACTTGGTCAACGAAGGATATGCTGAATTTCTGAACCTTTTTGATCGTGAGTAAGCCTTCCAGGCTTCGCCTATGGCCGACTCAACGCCTGATGCACAGCGATAAATCAATTGCCCGGATATTTTTTGTTATGCTACCGGTCGATATATAATTGACGCCAGTTTCCGCCACCTCCGCGATATTCTCCAAAGAGATATTACCCGAAGCCTCCAGTTGGCAGCGACCACAATTCAACCGACAGGCCGTACTCAGCTGATCAACGGAGAAATTATCCAGCAGTATTCGGTCGGGAGCGCTGTCCACTGCTTCCTCAAGCTCACGTAAGTTCTCCACCTCCACCTCAACAAACATGTCCGGATATCGCTCGCGGGCCATGACCACGGCCCCACCAATTGATCCAATCACCGAGATGTGATTCTCTTTGATTAAAATTGCATCAAACAGACCGCTACGGTGATTCACTCCCCCCCCGCAGACCACGGCGTATTTCTGCGCAATACGCAGGCCCGGAATAGTTTTGCGAGTATCGAGTATCCTGCAATCGGTGTGCGCGACTGCCTTTACGCACTGATTTGTGGCGGTGGCTGTTGCCGATAGTGTTTGCAAAAAATTCAGGGCGGTGCGCTCACCGACTAATAGCCCCGTGACTGGCCCGTAAAGCGTACATAGCAAACCACCCGAGATAATGGCATCGCCATCACTATGTCGCCAATTGATTTCAATATCCGGAGTAACCTGCCGAAAAACCTCATCAAACCACGCAGTGCCACACAATATCGCGTCTTCCCGGCTGATGACTCCGGCTTCGATAAAATCAGCCCTGAGCAGCGAAACCGTTTTGTCACCGCTGCCAATATCCTCGCGTAATGCAGCACCGACAATCGATTCAATATCCTGGTTCAACAAAGCGGAGCGTTTCGTCATAAGAGCAGCCTGATCGCATCCAATATGGATACGGCATATTCTACCAAAGTAGCCATCTACTCATATCCATGATGAGTTTGGAACACCCAGACGGGCGATCAGGATGTCAGCAGCAAGATCAGGTTGCTGGTCGTGCCCACAATGAGCACCTTAAAAACGAAGGAGAGGCCCGAATGAACTGGCTAAGAATGCCCGATTAACGCTCAAGGGTTGATCGATTTTGATACAGCATATCTTGGAACAAGTGCTTCGTGCTGAAGAAGCCACCCAAGCTTCAGAGGTAAGAGTATGTAATGACTACAAGTAACTGGCCCGGTATCTTTGCGAAGGTTCATACAGACCGCTGGCGCAGGTACCTCCATCTGATGCTTCCATAATGAAAAATAAGGGGGATTATCCGCATAAATCCGCATTAGCATCGGTTATAAATCTCATGTGGAGTGCGGATAGTCCACCGGTTTCTCACTGGCACCGATCTTCTTGTTCATTGCCATTGCGGTTTTCCAGGCAGTCAGTTCGGCGTAAGTCAGGCGTTTACCGCACATCCCGACAAACAAGGCA
>JAPYNQ010000003.1 GCA_028289815.1 Gammaproteobacteria bacterium
GAACCGCATTGAGCACTTGCAGGTTCGGAAGAGTCACATTTCCCCGCTGCTTCGGGAGCAGCGGATCGATGCGTTCATACTGGGCCTCGGTAAGTTCCACCGGTTTGATCCCCCCTGCCTTTCCAGCCAATGACGATAGGAGATGAACATACCATATCTGGAGCAGTTTGTGTTAACACGCCCTAGTAGCAGCCAGATAGAATCTCTGTTACCGCGGTGAATATAATCCGCTTTGAATTTGCGCAGAGTATTAAGACAGCAAAATCATTTGATTTATCTGTATCCGAAATACTGAGCGATTATGAATTACATAATAAGGATGGAATATTTAAGGCTCAGCATTAATTTTATTATAGACTGGCCAGATGTCGAATTCGATCCTGCCATAGGATTAACATAGGCTTTTTATTTAATGATGGTGACTGAAAATACACGTCGATTAAACAGAAGGCAGTTTATCAGCTATCTTGAGGCCGCCCGCCTTACTTACCAAGCTGACTGCTGATCAATCAGCTTTTGCGAAAGGCGAGCAGGAATATTTATATGCCAGCGCCTATAAAAATAAATAATACCAGTTTGGTGTAGCTATCCTCAATACGCAAGGTACTACTATGGCTTTGTATCGACTCCCAGCAGGAGGACATGGCACTGCGGTAAACCACAAAATAAAAAAATGGTGATATTTTTCCGTCGCCGAGGTAACCCTGCTTTGGTTATTAACTTACTTGGTTCGGAACCACCTAAGTGTTTTAGATCACCTTCCTACACTCATTTTTACGGACATGGTGTCTTCTCAGAAGATGGCAAACACTTATTTGCAACGGAGAATGATTTTGAGAACGGTGCCGGCCTGATCGGTGTTTACTATACAGATGAACAATTTAAGCAGGTATATGAGTTTCATACACCTGGGGTAGGACCGCACGAAAGCATGGTGATGCCCGGCGGTCGCACGCTTTGTGTCGCCAACGGAGAAATATTAACACATCCGGACACAGGGCGAGTAAAACTTAACCTGCATGACATGCCATCATCGGTCGTATCTATCAACTCCCGACCTAGTAAATTGCTGAATAAGTACAATGTGCCAAAAGCGCTCAAGCGATTATCGTTACGCCATATGGACATAGCAGCGGACCAAACAGTTTGGCTGGGGACAGTATGAAGGAGACTCTCGGGAGACGGTTTCTATAATTGCCAGCATTGGTCATGCAGGTGGTTTGCATTTTCCTTCTATAAAACCAGAAACCTTATCCGGCTTATCTAATTACATCGGTTCTGTTACCTGCAATTCGCATGAAGATCGTATTGCCTTCTCTTCGCCAAAAGGGAATACCGTGCTAGCACTGAACAACAAGGGCAAAGTATTGACCAATCAGAATATTAAAAATGTTTGCGGGCTATCAGAGTTCAATAACAGCTTCATCTGCTCCAGCATGGATGGTCTATTTCATGGTATCCGGGACAATCATCTTGGCAGGATTGCATTTAAGGAAGCCCCGAGCTAAATCGGGGTTTCCCGGATACAAACTCAGATATACATAGCAATATCGGCTTCGCCGGCAAATTCAATCCCATCAATGAAATCACCAAGGTTCATATCAAAAAGATCGACCGTCATCTGGCAGGCAATCATTTTAACCTCGGCTTCCTGTGATAATTGACGCAGGTCTTCTAGGCTGGCAACGCCTTTAGAGGCCATTTTTTTCTTCATCATCGCCGTCATCACGCCTTCCATGCCGGGAAGCGCCTGTAGTGCAACGGGGAACCATTTATCCATCGCCATAGGCATTGGCATACCCGGATTTCCCAGTGAACTGACTTTAAGATTAAGCTTCTTTTTACACAGCTGAAGACCATAGAAAGTGAAAAAAATCTGTACCTCGTAACCGAGTGCTGCCGCTGTAGATGCCAGAATAAACGGGGGGTAAGCCCAATCAAGGGTGCCCTTTGTTGCAATAATTGCGAGCTTTTTCTCTTGCATTAAGAATAACCCTCCCGGAATTTGGCGTAACTGCGTTACACCTTTTTCATAGTAAAAACGAACTTGCCATCCTGCTCACCGGATTCCAGAAGCTCATTACCCGTTTGCTTGGCAAAAGCCTCAAAGTCCTTTACTGAACCCGGATCAGTGGCAATAATACGGAGTACCTGACCGGCACCTAAACCAGCAATCGCCTTCTTGGCTCGCAAAATAGGTAGAGGACAGTTTAGTCCGCTTGCATCTAATTCTTGATCAAAATCAGCCATAATAAACCCCTTGCATATAATTTATCGGTATAAGAAAACCATCTATAGTGATGGATAATGAAAATTGATCGTGCTTTATAATTCAAGAATCCAGTAAACTCAACACGTAAACCATATCTCAGGCGGGATTGATCATTAAACCGCTTCTGGCAACACATCAGTTCCGCTAACAATCTCTCGGCCATCTTGAACCCAATCCACGATACCACCTCTGAGATTAATAGCATTATCGAACCCCTGCTGCTTGAGAAAATAGTAAACCTGCGCCAAGTGCGTCCCGGTGCGACAGTAAAAGACCATTTTATGACTTTTATCCAGCTCCGATATTTTTAGAGGAATAGTGTGCATGCTCATATGCTCTGCATGAAGTAAGGAACTCTGCGTGACTTCGCCGGCGGAACGTACATCAATAAGTCTTGGCGGCGTATCACCAGACATCATTTCAGCGAGTTCGGCTGATGAAATTTCATTAATTAACATCTTCGGATAATTAACCCGGTATATTATTGAACAGTAATATATCTATATTAGCTGAAATGAATATAAAAAACCAAAGCGAAGTATAAAACAATTGTTAAGGAGCGCTTGATCCA
>JAPYNQ010000030.1 GCA_028289815.1 Gammaproteobacteria bacterium
AACAAATAGTGAGCTCGAAGCGATGCCAGAATATGATGCAATAAAGAAATATTTTTTACATCATACAAACTGGTACCATATTCAGTAAGCTGGCTAGCTTCCAGGATTTTTTCAACTTCTTCATGGCCAGTCTCCGTTAGATGCACCTGCTTATTCTTCTCATCCAGACTGAAATGCCCACCATCTCCTTCTTCCTTTTCCATCTTTAAGGATGGTACCAGTGTATTCACTCTTTGATATAGCGCGGAACTACCTTCAGCTGCTCCTGAGATGATGAGGGGCGTGCGTGCCTCATCAATCAGAATAGAATCTACCTCGTCAACAATTGCATAATTAAGTAGCCGCTGCACCTTCTCATTCAACCGGAAAGCCATATTATCCCGAAGGTAGTCGAAACCAAATTCATTATTGGTGCCATAAGTTATATCAGCAGCATAAGCTACCTTACGTTCCTCTGAGGAAAGCTGACTAACAATCAGACCTGTGGTCAAATCGAGGAAACTATAAATTTTCTCCATCCACTCGGAGTCGCGACGTGCCAGATAGTCGTTCACGGTAATGACATGCACGCCCTGACCAGACAGAGCATTTAAATATGCTGGCAACGTTGCCACTAAAGTCTTGCCTTCACCTGTACGCATCTCAGAAATCTTACCCTGATGCAGCGTTATTCCACCGATCATCTGCACATCATAGTGTCTCATAGATAAAACACGCACGGACACCTCACGTACAACGGCAAATGCCTCCACAAGCAAATTGTCAAGAATTTCACCATTAGCAAGACGATCTTTAAATTCAGATGTTTTTGCTTGTAGAGCGGTATCATCAAGTGCCTGCATATGAGTTTCTAATGCATTTATTTCGGAAACCAGCTTTCGGTAGCCTAGAACCAAGCGATCATTACGAGAGCCAAATAGCTTCTTGATGAATTTCAGCATAAACAGGGCTAGGCTAAAGAGCTGGCGAGGCCAAGGAAATGACAAAATCGGGGATATCGCGCAAAAAAATCAGACTAATGGCTAATGCTTAGATACGCGATCAATATATTTTTTCGGATTAAGCACCTTGCCTTCATGGAGGACCTCAAAATGCACATGGGAACCGGTTGAACGACCACTGGAACCCATCTTGGCAATCACATCACCTCGCTCAACGACATCACCGACACTAACCAGATTTTCCGAGTTATGAGCATAACGAGTCACGTATCCATTACTATGGCTAATCTCAATCAATTGACCGAAGCTGCCTTTATATCCAGAATACGAAACAATCCCGGAAGCAACCGAAATGACATCAGAACCATACTTTCCGGCAAAATCCACTCCAGCGTGCCAGCTACGCTTACCGGTAAAAGGGTCAATCCGGTAACCGTATTTAGAAGATAGCCAGCCCCTTTTTATAGGTCTGCCTTCTGGCAGAGCCTGCCTCATCAGCTCCATATCCATCATAATGGATTCCAGCATCTGCAGCTTGTACTGCCTATCATCTATCTGTCTTTGCAGATCAGTAAACCGCTCCAACAATCCGGGCAGCTGGCTGGATATAACGATTGGTTCAGCCGGCCCTCCAACCGGTGGTTCGCTATTGAAATCAAATTCATCTTCACCAAGACCAGCCATTTTAACCAGACGACTACCCAGTGCATCAAGTCTTAAAGAGCGAGCCTCCATCTGGCCCAGACTAAGTGCCAAAGCATTTAAGTCATCTGATGCTTGCTGCGATATGCGTTGAATACTTTCCCGATTCTGCTCAAAAGATCTAACCCATTGATTAATATACTGTTTTTTATCAATAGAAATCTTTCCCAACTGATAGCCTAAAGCAACAAGAAGCGCACAAAGCGCAACAGCTACTGCGGGAAAAATAAAATACAGGAATAGCCCGGATAGGTTATATGATCGTAACCTGTGGTGCCCATTAATTATCAGTAGATTCATAGGACACAACCCATTCTTGCTTCAGTATCCACTCGCAGCCGGCCACTCACCCAGCCCCGACATATGACGGCTGCAAATATGATATCGGTGCTGTCTCTCGGTCTTCAAAGCAAATTTCCTCCCACGCATCTTCCTGACACAACAGTTCCCTAAGCAACAGGTTGTTTAATGCGTGCCCGGAACGATACCCCGTAAAACCGCCAACAAGGCTTTTACCCAGCAAATACAAATCTCCGATCGCATCCAGTACCTTATGCTTAACAAACTCATCGGCATAGCGAAGACCATCCTCATTTAGGATGCGATAATCGTCAAGAATAATCGCATTATCTATACTGCCTCCGAGCACCAATTGCTTTTCGCGTAATTGCTCAATATCTTTCATAAAACCAAAAGTTCTGGCTCGGCTAACCTCTTTTACAAATGAGGTTGTCGAAAAATCTAGTTCGGCAGCCTGCCGGCTCGCAGCAAACAATGGATGGTCAAAGTCAATTGTAAATCCCACCTTAAAACCATCAAATGGATAAAATTCTGCCCATTTATCATTCTGCTCAACACGAACATTTCTCTTGATCCGTATAAATTTTTTCGGGGCAACCTGCTCCTCAATACCAGCAGACTGAATCAGAAAGACAAAAGGCCCGGCACTACCATCCATAATAGGTACTTCAGAAGCGCTGAGGTCAACATAGGCATTATCTATGCCCAGACCGGCAAAAGCTGATAGGAGATGCTCTACAGTCGAGATTCTAACATTGCCTTTGCATAAGGTTGTCGCCAGACGGGTATCTCCCACGTTAGTCGGCGCCGCTTTAATCTCAACATTAGTAGCCACGTCAACTCGTCTAAAAACAATGCCCGTGTCCACAGCAGCAGGGCGCAGAGTCAAATAAACTTTCTGACCAGTATGCAAGCCTACCCCGGTTGCTCGAATTATATTTTTTAAGGTTCTTTGCCTTATCATAAATAAAATTTATTAGCCGGTGAGTTATGTACTATTTTTAGCTCTTTTTATCACTACTACTGCATCTCTGTAGACAAATTATAGGACATTCTTTTACCAGATCCAAACCAACATTGCTCGACTTAACCAAAACACCGCTGGCTTCCACGCTACTGTAGCATTAATCTGCCTGTTTGCGAAGGAATGCCGGAACATCCAGATAAGCAAAGTTCTTCTCTGTTTCGGACTCGGCACCAGCAGTCTCTGCCGCTTCGTGATCGTCTGCTGACGACACCACAGACATAGTTTCTGGTACGATATTTTTCCCTTTACACCCATAAATCAGACGGATATTTTCATCCGGGACAGCTTCCACGGTGGTACTCTCTCCAATACCCGTTGCAACCACTGTAACACGCAGTTCGTCGCTCATTTCAGGTTCAATTACCGTACCGACAACCACCGTAGCATTTTCAGAAGCGCATTCCTTAATAGTGGAACACACTTCATCAAATTCACCAATTGATAAGTCAAGACCTGCAGTCACATTAACCAGAATGCCGCCCACATTCAAAAGATCAATATTTTCAAGTAACGGACTGGCAATGGCCGAGTCTACAGCCTGTTTGGCGCGACCTTGGCCTTTGGCACAAGAGCTCCCCATCATCGCCATCCCCATCTCGGACATGACCGTGCGCACATCAGCAAAATCAACATTAATAAGGCCTTGACGGGTAATCAGTTCAGCGATCCCCCGAACAGCTCCTAAGAGGATATCATTGGCTTCCTTGAACGCATCCAACAACGTTGTATCTTCGCCTAGGACAGGCACAAGCTTTGCGTTAGGGATAATAATCAAGGAGTCAACTTTGCCTTCCAACGCCTTGATACCGTCCTCTGCGACATTCATGCGCTTATTGCCCTCAAAACCAAAGGGCTTGGTAACAACAGCCACTGTCAAAATCCCCATCTCTTTAGCAGCCTGTGCGACCACAGGTGCCGCACCTGTACCCGTCCCACCTCCCATTCCAGCCGTGATAAATAGCATATCACTACCTTCTATAGCCTCTTTGATACGGTCCATATCATCCAATGCGGCCTGCATACCAATTTCAGGTTTTGTACCAGCACCCAAACCTTTTCGTGTTTCTTCGCCTAGTTGCAAAACAGCCACGGCTTTATCAACACTCCCTAGTGCCTGTGCATCAGTATTGGCGCAAATAAAGTCAACACCTTCAATATTGGCTGTCGTCATATGCTGGACGGCATTACCTCCACAACCACCAATACCAATAACCTTTATCACTGCATTCTGACCGTAAGAATCTAATAGTTGAAACATTGCTAATCTCCAAATTGTTTAATAACTAAGTTAATTCACCCCAAAAGAGGTTTTTCAGCTTTTTCCACCAACTTTTCCACCAACGTCTATCATCTGATCGACTCATGTAATCGCCATAGCTGGAAAGCCCGGCTTGAACCAAACCTACTGTTGTTGAATAAATCGGATTTCCAACAACATCATGCAGGCCTGAAATATTCTTCGGAATGCCGATTCTTACTGGAGCATGAAATACTTCTTCAGCGAGATCCACAATACCTTCGATGCGAGAAGATCCGCCCGTGAGTACCATCCCTGCAGGGATCAATTTTTCGTATCCGCTTCTGCAAATCTCAGTCATTACCAGGCTTAATAGCTCCTCGTATCGAGGCTGTATTACTTCAGCCAGTGTCTGGCGATTCATTTTCATAGCACCACGATCACTGATAGAAACCACTTCAAATGACTCGTCTTTACCGATCATCTGCCCCATAGCACATCCATAACAAATTTTTATATCTTCAGCGTTTTGAGTTGGAGTACGAATAGCAACAGCAATGTCATTAGTCACCTGATCTCCCGCAATTGGAATGACAGAAGTATGACGAATCGCATTGTGTGTGTAGATAGATATATCTGTAGTTCCTGCACCAATATCTACCAAGCAAACACCCAGCTCTTTCTCATCTTGCAATAATGCAGCATAGCCTGATGCTAGTTGATCAAGCACTATATTTTCAACTTGTAAGCCACATCTAATTACACATTTTGTAATATTCTGCACAGCACTATCCGCGCATGTCACAATATGAACCTTGGCCTCCAGTCGCACCCCTGACATGCCTAATGGTTGAAGAATTCCATCATAATCGTCGATAAAATATTCTTGAGGTATAATATGTAATATTCGCTGATTTGCTGGTATTGCTACGGCCCCAGCAGCTTCTATGACCCGATCAATATCAAATTGAGTTACCTCTTTATCACGTATACCTACAATACCATGAGAGTTCAAACTACTAATATGAGTCCCCGTAACACCCACAGTAACAGAGTCGATTTGACAGCCAGACATCAGTTCTGCCTCTTGTACTGAACATCGGACTGATTGAACAGCAGATTCAATATCAATCAAAGCACCTTTTTTCAATCCAGAACATTGACTAACACCAACACCAATAATCTCTACGTTATCTTGTCCTTCAATAGCACCTACAATAGTAGCAACTTTTGAAGTTCCAATATCTAAACCAACTAATATGTGTTCATTATTTTTCATAGTGCTGTCAGAGGTTTAATTCGCTGAATAGTTGCACCAGACGAGTATCTAAGATCAATAACTAGCTGATCAATAAACTCCTTATTCAATAAACTATGATGAATATTCCATATTCTATTAAACATTCTATCCAAGTCGTCGTTAATAACGTATTCAATTTTGTCAATCGCTAGTCGGTAATCACCATTACTCAGTAGAGTAACAAGATCAATTTGACCGAATAAATAAGGCAAAATTTTAGTAGCTTGCTGACAAAAAAATGGACTAAAGTCAGATTTTTCTAACTCAAATGTATATAAGTTTTCAAAATTATTTTGAAATTGCATTATGTTACAAAAAGAAGTTAAAAATCCATGATTC